>DAOSER010000008.1:0-29843 GCA_035363235.1 Methanoculleus sp. | reverse complement strand
CACCGCATTCTGTTGAATATTTCAGGCCGGCAATATAAGAATTCTGGTTTACGGTGCGTACCTCCTCCGCAGGGGGAGCGCTGATTTCCACAATCCGCCCGGGCCGGGGAAGATAGGTTTCAATACAATTATTTGCCGCGATGGAGAATGTACGGGAGGATGGCGGGTGCGAAGAAATACTACGCGGCGGCCGTACTCGCGGTCTGGCTCATCACCATCGTCTTCTTCATGGTGCTGAACCGCACGCTCGACCTTGAGGTCTTCTTCGTCCTCTCGCTGATCGGCATCCTGGTCGTCGCAGTCCTGATCGACGGAGCCTTCTCGCGGCCGCGCTACATGCGGTATCTCGGCTACTTCATCGCCGCGGGAGTCGCCCTCTTCGCCTACATCGTCGCCGAAAAGATCCTGGAGATCCTTGCCGCATGAACCGCCGGGCAACCCACATCATCCTCGCGGCAGCAGCCGTCCTGGTCCTCGCCCTCCTCGCAGGGGAGGCGGTCGATCCGGTCCTCTACACCGCAGAGAACATATCGACCGCCGCCCACGCCGACCCCGCGACGATCGAGAAGCGATCGCCGGGCGACGCCGCGTCCGTCGTCCCCCGGATGGACGGCCTCCTGGGAGACACCGGGAGCATCACCCTCACGATCAAACTCAAGGATTTCGAGAGCGCGGAACTTGACCTCGCCCGCTACCGCGAACTATCCGGCCAGTTCGACAACCTGGTCGTCAACCTGGACGTCACCGGGACCGACATCGGTGAGTTCCGGCGGAACAACGCGTTGAACCAGGAGGCCCTCGCGGCGCTCTTAGATGACAGCCGGCGGCTCGAGGACTTGAAGCGGCTCGAGATCGAGGTCCGGGACGGCGAACAGCGTATGGCCATCGCCTACGAGGGCGAGGCCCTCCGGCAGAAGATGCGGGAGATCTTCACCGCCTACGCGGACCGGGAGGCCGCGACGATCCGGATCGCCGAACACTACGACCTGAACGCCACCCCTTACCAGGAGAGCATCCGGCACTTCGCGGAGATCGTCGGCACCGTGGACGAGTGGCGGCAGAGCAGCGGCGGCAGCAGCACCGTAAAATCCCCCCTCACGATCGCGGTCGTCCCGGACCGGGGGCGCTACGGGGACGTCCTCACGATCGGCGGAGCCTATACCGGCGGCGCCCCGGGGACCCCCGTCGAGATCTACGTCGACAGCAGGAACGCCGCGACCGTCGCTCTCGGCGACGATCGGACCTACCGGCACCTCTACCGGATCGGCCGGATCCTCGCAGGATCGCACCTCGCCTACGTCGTCGCGGGCCCGGTCTACTCCGAGGTCGCGGCGTTCGAGGTCCTCCCCGACAACACCACCATCACCCTCGCCGTCGCCGGGGTGAACCGGACGACCGTCGCCTGCTCCGGGAGCCTGACGGCGGAGGGCCGGCCGGTCACGGGCGCCCCGGTAGTCCTCCGGGTCGACGGCGAGACCCTGGCCACCGCAGAGACCGACCAGAACGGCACTTACGGGAGAGACCTCGTCCTCGCCCCCGGAGAGCACACCGTCCGGGCGGAGTTCCACGGTGCGGGCTTCCCCTTGAACCCCTCCACGAGCCGGACGGAGACGGTCACCATCGAGGGCGAATGGTTCTCCCCCCTCCCGCTCGCCGCCGCCCTTGCGGCGGCAGCCGGCACCGGCTGGTACCTCCGGCGGCGCTGGACGGAAGAAGCCCCGGCGGAACCCCTCCCGGAGGAAGAGGTCCCCATAGAGCCGGCGGCGGAGGACCCGCCGGAGGTGGAGAGCGCGCAAGACCTTCCCCCGCGCGAGGCCGCGACCGTCCTCTTCCGGACCCTCCGTGCCCGGCTCGGTCTCCCCGAGACGAAGACCCCCCGGGACTGCGCCCTCCTCTTCCCGGCCCACGCCGGGTTCTTCGAGCGCTACGAAGCGATCCGCTACGCCGGCGAGACCCCGACGGAGGAGGAACTCCGGGCGATGGAAGCCGAAGCCCGCGGAGGTGACGAAGATGCGGCGTGAGGCCTGGGCGGTCATCCTCATCCTCCTCATCGCCGGCGGCGCGGCCTACACCCACGCCACCACCACCACCGAGGAGTTCAGCCGCTGCAACGTCGGGTGGAACGGCACCTCGAACCTCGCCGCAGAAGAGGTCCGCAGCCTCCGCGACCTCCCCCCCGGCGCGACCCTTCTCATCCTCGCGCCCGAGGGGTCCTTCAGTCTCGAAGAGGCCGCCTACCTGCGGGCGTTCCTCGACTCCGGCGGCCGGGTCCTGATCGCCGATGAGGAAGGGAGCGCAAACGGCCTCCTCGCTGACCTCGGGAGCGGGATGCGGGTCCGGCCGGGAAACCTCGCGAGCCTCGAGCGTGACCACGCCGATCCCGGGCTGTTTACCGGGTACGTCGTCGGGAACGCCACGATCTTTGCCGGGACCGAGACCGTCTTCCTCAATCGCCCGGCCGCGGTCGAGGGGGGCGAGCCCCTCATCGAGACCTCGATCCTCACCTGGGACGACGGCGACGGCGACGGCCGGATCGGCGGCAACGAGACCTTCGGGACCGCGGTCGTCTGCGCTAGCGAGGGGAATCTCATCGTCCTCGGCGACCCGAGCCTCTTCGTCAACGCCATGCTCGCCGAAAACCCGGGATTCATCGAGAGTCTCGGCCCGGTCCTGATCGACGCCGCCCACAGCGGGACCGGCACCACAAACCCGATCGTCAACGCCATACGCTGGGTCCGGGAGACGCCGCCTGCCGCGGCCGCCGTCGCCGCCCTGGCCATCCTGCCGGTCGCCTACCGGTTCGGGAGGAAGAAAGATGCCTGAAAACCTGACAGAACGTATCGACGCAATCGCCGACACCTACGAAGCGGTCCGACTGACCACCCAGCAGGTGGTCGTCGGGAACCAGCCCCTCATCGAGGATATCTTCGTCAGCATGATCACCGGTGGGAGCCTCCTCATCGAGGGGGTCCCCGGGACCGCGAAGACCACGGTCTGCAAGATCATCGCACGGCTGATGGACTACGAGTTCCGGCGTGTCCAGGGGGCCGTCGACCTCCAGCCCGCCGACATCATCGGTGTCCGGATCTACGACCGGAACAAAAACGAGTTCGTCCTCCAGAAAGGCCCGGTCTTCACCGACTTCCTGATGATCGACGAGATGAACCGTTTGACTCCGAAGACCCAGAGTGCGCTGCTCGAAGCCCTGAGCGAACGCCAGGTGACGATCGACGGGATATCGTATCCGCTCGGCGACGCCTACTTCGTCATCGCCACCCAGAACCCCTACGACGCCGAGGGGACCTTCCCGCTCATCGAGGGGCAGCGCGACCGGTTCATGCTCAGCACCCGCCTCACCCACCTCGATGCGGAGAGCGAGCTCGAAGTCCTCCGCCGGGAGCGTGCCGGGGAACTGGACTGGAAGGTCTACCGGAACCATGTCACCCCCATCATCGGCCCCGCGGACGTGACGGCCATGGCCGCGACCGTCCGGGAAGTCCGGGTCGACGAGACGGTCCTCGCCTACACCCGCGACCTGGTCCTCGCCACCCGGTCCCACAGCGACGTCCGGCTTGGGGTGAGTTCCCGTGCCTCGCTCGCCCTCCTCGACGGTTCGAGAGCACGGGCGGCCGTGAACCGCCGTTCCTACGTCATCCCCGACGACGTCCGGGCCCTGGCCCTCCCGGTGCTGCGGCACCGTCTCCTCCTCACCCGGGAGGCGACGATCACCGGGGTCACCCCCGATGCGGTCGTCGGCGAGATCATCGAGAGTGTCGGGGTGTCGTAGTGTACCGGGCCGTCTTTGCCGGTGGGGGCCTTTCTTCGCGCGTGAAGCGGATCGCCGATAGGTTCGCGCCTTCGCGCGGAGCGACAGCGCATCGACAGCGATATGGTCTCACGCGAAGGCGCGAAGAGTGCGGGAGACCGATACGCGGGCTTATGGGCGGCCCCGGAGCGCCGGGATGATCCGGCCGACCCGCGCGAGCGGCGGGATCGCGGCCCTCGCCGTCGCCCTCACCGCCGTTGCCCTCCCGCTCGCGAACCCGGCCGCGGCGCTCGCCGCCGGCTCCCTCGCCCTCTTCCTCCTCTGGCGGGGCTGGCGGTTCGAGCAAGACCTCTCCGCCGCCGCCGCCACCCTCACCGTGGTCCGCGAGGTCGACCGGACGATCCTCCGGCAGGGGGCGGCCACGGCCGTCCGGGTGCGGGCCGACCTGGACATCCCGGCCGGGATGGAGGTCCGGGTCCGCGACCTCCCGCCGGCGGTCGCGGTCGGGGACGCACCGCTCTCTCTGCCGGGAGAGACCGCGGCCTACACCGTCAGGCTCATGGCGCCGGGGGAGACGGCGTTTACAGGCGTCGCCCTTGAGGCGAGCGATGCCTTCTTCACCCGCGACCTCGTCTGCCGCCGGTTCGATGCCCCCCACCTCCGGGTCTTCCCCGTCGGGACCGCGGAGGCCGGCGGCGGGACGAAAGCCGGCAGCGGCGAGACCGAGGTGGACCGGCGAGCCCCTCTCACCGGGCAGGGCACCCGCGGGTTCCGGCCCTACCGGACGGGCGACGACCCCCGGCAGATGGACTGGAAGGTCTCGGCCCGGCGCGGCGCCCTCTACGTCCGCGAACTGACCGGGCTTGAGGGGGGCTCACCCCTCATCACCGTCGACCTCCCGGCCCGGGCCGGGGAGCCGGAAGCCTTCGCCCGGTTCTCGATGGCCGTCTACGGCGCGATCGAGGCGGCGATCGCCGCCCGTGACGGCTGCTCGCTCCTGGTTGTTGCCGGCGGGGAAGTGGTCCGGTTCCTGCCCCGGACCGAGAGCCTCCGGGAGTGTTACGAGGCCCTCGGCGGGCTTGCGCCCATCGAACCCCGCGCCCCCCTCTACCGGGTGCCGGGACCCGCCGCCCTCGCGGTCCGGGCCGGAGCGTCCGGAGAGCCGGCGGAGCGGGCGTACCGGGAGCGGCTCGGCGATCTGGTCGCCCGGTTCGCGGCCGAGAGCCCCGCGCCCTTCGCCGCGGCGGTGCGGGCGGCGCTCGGCCGGTCCGGGGCGACGGAGGTCCGGATCTACTCCCTCCTCCCGGCGGGCGATAAGAGCCACCTCGTCCAGGTCATCCGCGAGGCAAAGGTCTTCGGGCTGCGGGTCGTCCTGAAAGCCCCCGCCGGCGCCGGGGTCCTCCCCGGGATCGATGCCGTGGAGGCGATCTGATGATAACGAACCGGCAGTTCTTCCTCCTCTGCGGCGGCGAAGTCCTGGTCGTCGCCGCAGGCAGCCTCGCGGCCGCCCTCGTCATCCAGGTGATCGTCCTCGCGGTGTTCCTCGGCGACCGGCGGGGCTACCCGGTCTTTGCCGGCGGAGTACTCATCTTCGCCGCGGTTCTCCACGCAGCCGGGACGATCGCCCTCCTCGCCGTCGCCGGCGCCCTCGGCTGCGGCTACCTTGCCCTCACCCTCTACGACTACCAGCTCGTCCGGCGGGCGGCGGGAGGCGGGGCATGACCTCCAGTAGCCCCTACCGGGGAGCCTTCCTCCTCATCCTGGCCGCCGCCGGCCTCCTCACCGTCGCGGCCGTCACCGGCAGGGGGGATATCACCACTGCAACAGTCGTCCTCGCCGGCACCGGCTGCTTCATCGCCGGGGTCTTCCTCCTCACCCTCCACAAGGGCGAACCCCTTGACCCGGCGATCGCCGCCCTCCTCCCGGCCCAGGGGACGATCGGGATCGCCACCCTCTGCGCCGACCTCGGGGTCCAGGGCAACGCCTGGTTCGTCCCGGACGGAGGGACGGTCGTCGAGGTCATCCCGGTGGCGAGCACCCTCCCGGCGGCGACCGGTGACGACTACTCCTACATCACCGGCGACGAGGGGTGCGCCGTCCGGCTCGTCCCGGCATGCGCTCCGCTGCTTGCGCACCTGCGCACAAAGCACGCCCTCGAGGTGCCGGAAGAGGACGACGCCCTCCTCGCCTGCATCGTCGAGGTCTGCGACGACCTCCTCGAGGTCGCCGGAAAGACCGAGGCCGCAAAAGACGGCGCAAACATCGTCGTCACCCTCGCGGACTACCGCCTCCTCCCCGGCTGCCGGGCCGTCCGGGCGGCCTCCCCGAAGTGCTGCACCATGGTCGGCTGCCCGGTCTGCAGCCTGCTTGCGGCGATCGCCGCCCTCGGGCTCCGGGTGCCGGTAACGATCGAGCACACCGGCGTCGATGAAAAAAGAAAGACGCTTAGAGTTATTCTCAGGCCGGCCGGACCCGCACCCAGAGGTGCAGGTCCCGGTAGCTCGCGTTGATCCGGTCGGCGCCCGTGACCGCAGGGCCCGGGACCGTCTCGTTGAAGAGCAGGAACTCGATCCGGTTATACTCCGGCGACGGCACCGAGAACTCCCAGGGCAGTTCGGAGGTCTCGTTGTGCGGGACCGTCAGGGTAAACCGGTCGAGCGGCGCGGCGGCATGTATCGTCGACCTGTTCGTCGCGGGGTCGAATGTCTGGTTGAGGGCGAGCACCTCGACCGTGTAGGGGACCTCCCGGTACTCGTGGTTCCCGACCCCGATGATCAGCGACTGGTTCGAGCCGGCCCGAAAGTCGGTCGGGTAATCCGCGGCCTTCCCCTTCGCGCCGAGGATGTAGAACTCGGTGAAATGCTCCCCTTCTTTCGGCACCGCGATGACGTAGGCGGTCGTCGCGATCGCCGCGACGATCGAGAGCACGAGGACGACGGAGAGCGCCCGGTCGACCGGGGAGCCTTCGCGGTCGTAGAGTTCGGCCCACGCCGCACCGATCATCGCCCGGGCCGGGACCGTGAACCGGTCGCCGGCCGGGAGGAGAAGCCGGCGGTACCAGGCGATCAGGGTCATCGCGAGGGTGAAGATGCTCAGCGACGCAAGGATCGGGTCGAGCCGGATCCCCCAGGGGGTGTAGTTCAGCGCAAGCCCGATCAGGGGCACGACGGCGATCGAGAGCCCGAAGGAGAGGGCGACCCGCTCGATCCCGTCGAGGTCCCCCTTTGCCGGGAAGAGCGCGGCGATCAGGGCGTAGCCGGGGATGAAGAGGACCATCGCCACGCCGAAGAGGATCCGCAGAAAGGTCTCGTTCAACACCGGGACGTAGACGCAGGCGGCGGTCACGGCTGTTGCGGCGGCGACTGCGATGAGGTCGCCGGGGATGTCCCCGGCGGCCTCGGCGATCAGGGGTCGTTGGTCCTGGGAGTCCATGGGTGGTTCTGTCAGCCTCTTCTCTCCCGCCAGAGCATCAAGGTTGCGAAAGCGATCACCGGGAGCAGCGGGGCAAGCGGGGCTGCCGCAGGCGTCGTAGCCGCAGGTGCGGCCGTGGTCGTGGTGGCCGTAGTGGTCACCGCCGTCTGGCCGGGAGCCGGTGCGCCGATGAGGAGAGCATACGACCCCGACCGGCCGATCGGGGCCGTGATCCGGTCGCCCTCGACCTTCGAGGGGACCGGCGTCCAGGCGCCGTTCTCGAGCCTGGCGAGGGTTGCCGTCGCGCCGGCCGCAGGAAGGCGGAAGGAGAGGACCACCGCGGGGTCGAACGCGCGGCCTTCCGGCGTCACGGCGTAGGCGCTCCCGGAGACGGACCAGCCGGCCGGGGCGGTGCCCTGCGCGGCGACGGCGAGAAGTCCGGCGCCCTCGATGTCGGTCCCGGTGAGAGAGGCCTTGCCGTCGGTCGAGGTCACGGTCGCGGGCCCGGCGGGGGGTTCGGTCGGGAAGAAGCCGCCGGGAGAACCGCCGGGAGAGCCGCCGTTGCCCTGAGACGGGGAGGAGGACCCGACGGTGATCGCGCGGGAAAGGGCCTCGCTTCCGTCGACGTAGACGGTCACCGTCGCGGTGCCGCGTTCGATCCCCTCGACGGCAAAGGAGATCGTGCCGTCATCGGGTCCCCGCTTGGTGCCCATCATCGTCAGTTCCGCGGTGATGCTTCCGACCGGGGGAGTGGTCTCACCCTCGAGGGTGATTGCACTGTACGTCCCCGGGGAGATGTTGTGGTTCTGCGTGACCCGGAACTCGCCGTTCGCATCGGCGTTGTTGCCCAGGCTCGCCGAAGTCCCGTCCGGCATCCGCACGGACAGCCCGGTCCACGCCGTGCCCCTGCTGTAGGCGCTCACCCGGCCCGCGTCGAGGGAGAAGGGGAGGACGAGGTTTTGGGCCGTGAACGCGAACCGCTCGCCGGGGGTCACGGCGAACTCCCCGCGGATCCCGAACGAGAAGGCGGCGCCGTCGGGGAGGTTCTGCACGTTCACGGTGACCGTGTCGCCGGGGTCGATGGCGGCAGGGGTGATGGAGATCGTCGCGGCTGCCGCGGCCGGGACCAGCAGAGCAAGCATGAGTAGAAGCGCACCGAGTTTGGACATAAGAAATCTCCTTTTTGAGTTGAACTATGTATAGGTGACCGTTTCAAATAAAAAGACTTATGCCGTGGTAAAGTTAAAGCCAACCCTATGAGCCAGCCACGAAGTTATCTCCTCCCGGCTGTCATCATCGCCCTCCTCCTCCTCCCTGCGGTGGCGGCGGCCGCCGGAGGCGGGGATGTCTACATCAATGTGGCGATAGACGAACCCCGGGAGTACAGGAAACTGTGCATCGGCACAGTCGACGCTCTCGACCCTCTGGAGACCGCAACGACTCAGGTGACTCTCGAAAGCACCGAAGCGGACGATCTCAAGTCTATCGAGTACCCATTGCTCGACGATGTCGTCAGGGAGTTCGACCCGGCGAGCGGCGCCTACCATGGCACGCAGGTGACCGTGTTGAATAGTAGCAAGACCATCGACGGGCGCACCCTCCCGTGCTACTACCAGGCCTACATCAAACGGACGATCCCGAGCTTCACCATCAAGGTCCCCGGCGAGTGCGGCAACATCCTCCTGGTCAAATGCCCGGAGAATCTCCCCGCGGGCGCGAACCTCGATGAGATCTTCAAGGCCGCGACGAAGGAAGGCTACCTCTTCAAGAGCGACGCCATCATCTACATCAATCAGACGGCCCCAACGCACTGGGGGAACATCAGCGAGCATGACTACGACGTGAACAACCTGACCTACACGCTCCTCAACAACGAAGTCGACCTTGCCTGCTTCACTGCCGACAAGACGCTGGCACAGGGAATGATGAATTTCAAACCCTACACACGGCCCGAGGCCGGGGAGTACCTCCTCGCGGCGGTGAAGTACGACGGCACGAACACGATGCACGTCCTCGCCGTCATGCCGGTCCTCATCCTCGACGGGAATACCCCTGTCACCTGGGACGGCGACAACCCCTACTACCAGGACGGGAACACGGACGTGTGCATCTCGTTCGGCGGGAGCGTGGATAAGGTGGCGTATGCCCTGGTGAAGAACGACAGCACAAGATACGATCTCACGATGGCGGCCAACACCTCGGAACTCGCAAAACAGCCGATCCCGGTCTCTACCGCCGATCTGCTTGCTCTCTTAAAGGCAGTCGGCGACGAAGAGCATCCGGTCACCTACGTCCTGACCTGTGACGGTGCCCCGGTCAACACCAGCGGCGACTTCCACTTCTTCATCGCCGACGGCTATGGCTGCTCCGGATACGAGGAGTCATCGTCGGCGACGATCACGGCCGCGACCCTCAAGAAACTCAAGCCGGGCGCCTACACCCTCTACGCTCTG
Source organism: Methanoculleus sp. (assembly GCA_035363235.1). Taxonomy (GTDB): domain Archaea; phylum Halobacteriota; class Methanomicrobia; order Methanomicrobiales; family Methanoculleaceae; genus Methanoculleus. The sequence continues at coordinate 20,213 of DAOSER010000008.1, read as the reverse complement.
GGCCTGCAGGGGCAGAAGAGTGCCGCAATCGACCAGGATGAGATTACGATCATTGCCCCGTCGCTTGCTGCAAACTTTACCGCAACTCCCACTACGGGCGTTGCTCCGATTGAAGTGCAATTCCTTGACACATCGACCGGAGATCCGATCCAGTGGCGGTGGGACTTCGGGGATGGGAGAACAGCGGTCACCAAGAACCCGAAGATCACCTACCAGAAAGCAGGCACCTACACCGTCAGTCTGACCGTAACGAACAGCGCTGGCTTAAATGACACGAAGACCGATTGCATCACGGTCACCAGTCCGAACCCGGTCGCCAGCTTCACGGCGGATAAAACCGCAGGCAACGCCGACCTTACCGTGCAGTTCACCGACACGTCCGCCTGGGAGCCGACCTCCTGGACCTGGACGTTCGGCGACGGAGATACTTCGAACCTCCAGAACCCGAGCCACACCTATACGATCGCCGGCACCTACACCGTCGAGCTGAGTGTTAGCAGAAGCGGTGGTCCAACCTCCACAGCAACAAAGCAGATCACCGTGAAACCGGTTGCCGACTTCACGGCAGATACGACGAGGGGATATGCCCCGCTTGCTGTGCAGTTCACCGATACATCTACCGGAAGCCCGGATGGTCAACCCTGGTACTCCTGGGACTTCGGCGACGGAGATACGTCGACCCAGGAAAACCCGAGTCATACCTATACGACCCCGGGAACCTATCAGGTCAGCCTGACAGTAAGCGGCAACGGCCAGACCCACACCGAGACAAAGGCAGCATACATCACCGTGGTTGATCCCGGTCTTCCGCCCGCCGCTGAGTTCCGGGCAAACACAACAACAGAAGGATACGCACCGCTTGCCGTGCAGTTCGTTGATCAGTCCCAGGGCGGTGCAAACGAGTGGCTGTGGGACTTCGGTGACGCAACAACCTCCACCGACCAGGACCCGAACCATACCTATACGGCCGCCGGCACCTACACCGTCAAGTTGACCGCAAAGAACGGCACTCAGAGCAGCACTGTAACAAAGACTGCGTACATCACCGTCCATGATCCCAAACCGGTTGCAGCGTTTACTGCAAGCAAGACGAGGGGCGAGACGCCGCTCGCAGTGCAGTTCACCGATAACTCAACCGGCGCTCCCCCCCTCACCTGGGCATGGAACTTCGGCGAAGGAAATACGTCGAACCTCCAGAACCCAACTCACATATTCGACTACACCGGCGACGGAGCGAAGACCTATACAGTCACCCTGACCGTACAGAACGCCGACGGACAGGCCTCCAGCACAACGACGATCACCGTTGTTGCACCGCCGCAAAAAGAGGATGTGAGCGACCGGATTGATCAGAACAACGCAACGGCAATTGAGACTGTGCCATTGACGTATCAGGGGCTCGAACTGGAGATCCCGAGTGGTTATGAAGCAAGACAGGCTGACAACAGTGCGATAGAGAATCTCAGTGTTGGGGTTGCTCCTGACCTGGTAGATCCCTCTGCAGGCACCATTGCGGTTGGCGGAAAAGCATTCAAGCTTGGTCCTTCGGGTGCGAAGTTCAATCCGGAGATTCCAATCACCATCACCTTTACCGCAGAAGAATGGGCAAATCTCTTTGGCAACGGAAATACAACGAGTCTCCAGAGATTCGACGGTACCAAGTGGGTTGAACTTAATAACCAGACAAAGGACGAGACCAACCGTACCCTGACGGGTTACACGGGCTCATTCAGTACATTCGCACCCGTCACCAGGACCCCAACTCCAGAACCGACGCCCACCGGCGGCGGAGGCGGCGGCGGAGGCGGAGGCGGCGGATCCTTCTTCCCGCCGGAGCCCCCGATCGTCTACGAAGAGACCGGTAACCTGAACACCGACAGCGAAGGCATCGTGGGCCGCGCCGTCGAGATCGACGCCAAAGACGGCGTCGGCAGCCTGTTCGTCCCGGCCGGGGTGAAGGCGCTCGACGCAAACGGCAGACCCCTGATGGATGTCACCCTCAAGCCCACAACCGAGGAGAGGATGCCGGAAGTCCCGGCCGGAGCAGTGCTCCGGTTCGCCGGCTATGCCTACGAGGCCAGCCCCGGCGGCGCAACCTTCGACCCGGCGATCACCCTCACATTCACGATCCCCGAAGAGGACTGGAATGCGCTCGACACCGCCGGCAGACAACTCACGGTGAAGTGGTATAACGAAGAAACCGGCCTCTGGGAGGACGTCCCGACAACCGTCATCCCCGGCACGCGGACCGTAAGGGCGACCGTAAGCCACTTCAGCACCTTCGCGCTCTTCACCGAGCCGCTCCCGGCAACGGTCACCCCGACCGACACGGTGACCACGACGACGACAACGGTCCCCGGCGAAGAGGGGCCCACTGAAGGGCCGAACTTCATGGTGATAATCTTCGCCGTCATCGTCATCATCGTCGCCGCGGCGGCGGTCTACCTCTTTATGACGAAGAAGTAACCCCCACTTTTTTTCGGCCATGCAGGCCGCCTTTGACCGATACGCCCCTGCCCCTGGAAGGCACGGGAACAGACACCGGTGAGCCTGCACGGCCGAGAACGGCTGGTGCCCAATCTGCATGACAACGATACGTTCGTGGGTGCCCTCAGGCACCGTACGGCTCGCGGTCGGGATCGGGAGAGCAACCGACGACGTGCTCCTCGCGGAGTCGAGCACCGTGACGCTCACCTTCTTTTCGACGCCCGAATCCGCGGGAACCATCCCGAGCGGCCGGGACTCGCGGACGGCCGTGATCCCCATCCGGAAGTAGACGACGCGGAACTCCATCACGAGATTCCCGGAAGAACTGCCGCCGTTCACAAGCCCGGTGACCGTATCGCCGGCGTCGATATCCGGGGTCATGACGTCGGTCGCCGAGACGGAAAGGAGCGAGCAGGCCAGTCTGGCTCAGTCACCGTCCTGTCCGGGAGGAAGACGTTCACCGAACCCGACTCCCGCATACGCCCGTCCTGCCATACCGTCACCCGGATGTCGTAGCGCCTGCCGTTCTCAAGCGCGAGGGTGATCTCCTCTTTTTTGTTCTTCCCCGATGCCAGGGTGCCGACGGAGCGAACCGTCTCCCCGACGACGACATCCGTCCCGGCCTGCAATCCGCGTAAACCCATCGAGGTGCGGGACCCCCGTAACCCGGATGATGTTCGACGGCGGCTGACCGTCCGGGATGCTGAGATCAACGCTTCTGATCGTCACGCAGCCCGCCCGGGGCCGGGACGGTACGCACCAGGCCGAGGAGCACGACGGCCGCACCAGATAACCCTCTCATACCTATCAGGAGAACCATCAGGCCTGCGAGAGAAAAGGTTTCTAATCGGGCCCGGGGCGCGGGCCGTTTTCCGGAACCCGGGGCGGATAGGTTCGAATTTTTTCGTAGTCAACCATTGCTTTATCTCCTGTTCGCTCCCATATTCCGGCGTAGAGCGGCCCGGCAGCGAATGCGCCGATCTCCCGGCTCCTACCGCGGAGGAGCCGGTATGCCGAAGGCCGCCGCATTCACGGCAGATACAGGGCCCTTATGAGAAGAATATGCTCTCGGAACGGTCGAAATCGTGCCTCCTCTCTCGAAGAGTAGACGATTGTCACAGAAAACGTTAATAAGAGGGGGTCGTAGTCTGCAGTAGGATGCCGCCAGACCAACCCGGGCAGGGTGTGAAATGATACGAACAGAGAACCTCACAAAGGTATACAACGGAAAACCGGCCGTCGACGGCCTGGACCTCGAGGTCGGGGAGGGCGAGATATTCGGCTTCCTCGGCCCGAACGGGGCGGGGAAGAGCACGACGATCCTGATGCTCACCGGCATGATCGAGCCCACCGGCGGCCGGTGCTTCGTCGACGGGATCGAGGTCGCAGACGACCCGCTGAACGTAAAGAAGATCATCGGCTACCTTCCCGAAGACGTCGGGTTCTACGGGAACATGACCGGCGAACAGAACCTGGACTACTTCGCCCGGTTCTACGGGATGGACGCAAAAGAGCGAAGAGAGCGGATCGCCGAACTCCTCGAACTCGTCCACCTCGACGGCGTCACCCAGAAGGCCGGCGAGTACTCCCGCGGCATGAAACAGCGGCTCGGGCTCGCCCAGGCGCTGATCAACGACCCCAGGGTGCTCTTCCTCGACGAACCGACGGCAAACCTCGACCCCGAGGGCGTCCGGGAGTACCGGGAACTCGTCACGCGCCTTGCCGGCGAAGGAAAGACGATCTTCGTCTCCTCCCACATCCTCTCCGAGGTCAGGGAGGTCTGCCGGACCGTCGGACTCCTCGCGAAAGGAAGACTCGTCGCGCAGGGGACGCTCGCAGAGGTCGCCCGGGCGCTCGCACCCTCAGACGGCGATGCCGTCCGGATCGTCGTCGAGACCCGGGAACGGTTACCGGCGATCGAGGACCCCGCGATCATCGATATCGAGAGGAACGGCAACCATGCGGTCGTCCGGGCGAAGGCCGACATCCGGGACCGGCTTGCCGCATCGCTCTTCGAGCAGGGGCTGCACGTCCGGGAGATGCGCATTGAGGAGCCCGAGATCGAGGACGTCTTCATGGCGGCCTACCGGAGGTGACAGAATGGCACTTGACCGATTGTTCAACGTAGCACGAAAGGAGTTCTCCGACCACATCACCAGCAGGCGGTTCATCATCATCCTCGGCCTGCTCCTGGTGATCTCGACGATCAGCATCTACGACGGCATCGAGAACTACAACAACAGCCTGGAGGCGTATACCGAGCAACTCCAGCATATGGAGGAGTTTGCAGACCCGTATAAGAGCTGGATGCCCCAGAAACCCTCGATCATGTACGTCTTCATCTCAATGATGAGTTACATGACGATGCTCGGCGGCATCCTTGCCATCGCCATCGGGTTCGACCTGGTCTCAAAGGAGAAGGAGACCCGGTCCCTGAAGTCACTCCTCTCCCACCCCGTCTACCGCGACGAGATCATCAACGGCAAGGCGCTCGGGGGTATCGGCGCGCTCGGGTTCGCCATGGCGCTCGCGCTCGCCATCGCCGTCGCTATGCTCCTCCTCTTCTCGGTCGTCCCGACGGTGGAGGAGTTTGCCGCCATCCTGGTCTTTGGGGCGGTCTCGCTTGGGTTCCTGCTCGCCTACTTCGCCGTCGCGCTCACGATGTCGACGGCCGCAAAAGAGAGCGGAAACGCGCTGATCTACACCCTGGTGATCTTCTTCGCCGTCTCCTCCCTCCTTCCCATGTTCGGGGCGATGGCCGCGAACGCTTTTGCAGGCGACCCGCCCGAGGCGCCCGAGATGGGCCCTATGCCCAAAGAGGTCGTGCGGGTCGCGAGCAGCAATGGGTATTCCACCACCAGCGTTGCACAGAGTGTGGTATACGGCGGGACCGAAGACCCTGCGTGGCGGGAGTATGAGGAGGAGATGCAAACCTACATCGAGAAACGGAGGTTGATAAGCGACATCTCGAACCTCCTCTCACCGCAAATGAACTACTACACCGTCGCGATAGCGGTGACGAATCCACAGCTTTCTTCGATGATCGCGTCGCCGTACGACACGGCGACGGACGAGCCGGCCGGCCTTGCCGGTGCTCTCGGCCGGGTCTGGATGAACATCGCCGCGCTCATCGTCTTCCCGTCGGCCTTCTTCGCCGCCGCCTACGTGAAGTTCATGCGGATGGATATCAGGTGAGACGATGATCGGGAACAGAATTCTCCTCATCCTCCTCATCGCGGCGCTGGCCGTCCCGGGAGCGGCGGCCGCACAGGGCGGAACGGTGCCCACAGAGATCCGGTGCGACTTTCCCGGCGAGGTGATCGAGGCGGGTGACACCGCCGTCTTCGACCTCGCGGTCACGAACCTCGGCGATACCGGGACGTGCCTCCTCAATCACTGGACGTTCCGCGGCACCGACAACTGGAAGATCCGGTTCGAGGCCGACGATCGCGAGGTCTACCGGATGCTGATCCCGGCGGGCGCGACGAAGACCGTCCGCCTGGTGGCCGAGACCTCCGGCCACGCCGCGGTGGGGGAATACCCCATCCGGGTGGGCATCGGCGAAGGCACGATCTGGGTCTACGTCAGGATCACGAAGACCCACAGCGGTGAGACGGGAACGCTCGAAGCCACCGTGGTGGACAAAGAAGGGAACGTGGTGAAGGGCGCCGACGTCGGCCTCTACGACCGCGATACCCGGATCGAGGGGATGCTCGCGACCGCTGAAGGCAAGGTCTCCATCGGCGCCCCGATGGGCACCTACACCGTACAGGTCACCCGGCCCGGCTACCGGCCGTGGGAGAAGGAGAACGTCGATATCCGGATCGGCCGGACGGTCGACCTCGGGATCGTGCCGCTCGAGAAAGAGAACTTCTTTGCCGAGATCCGGGTGAAGTCACCTTCCCGGGTAGCGGCGATCGGTTCGAATCCCCAGTATGAGGTGGCCCTGAAGAACGCCGGCAGAAACGACGACACCTACACCCTCTCCATCCAGGGCCTCCCCGAACAGTGGTATGCCCGGTTCAAGGAGAGCAGCAGCGCCACCGAAGAGGTCTCGGAGATCTACATCCCGTCCGGCGAGGAGAAGACCCTCTACCTCGACCTCATCCCGCCCTACTCGGTGGGTGTCGGCGAGTACAACTTCACGGCGGTGATCGGATCTTCCGCCCGGGAGTACGAGGAGGACCTGACGCTCCGGCTCCGGGGCTCCTACGACATGCGGACCTACGCGAAGAGTTACCGCCACGAGATCAACCGCGGCGACACCCTCATGTTTGATGTGACGGTCACGAACGCCGGCGTCGGAGGAGCGCTGACGAACATCGGGATCAACATGAGCGCACCCGAAGGGTGGCGGGTGACCGTCGACCCGGCATCGGTCGCGAGCCTTGAGGCCGGCGAACGGGCGACGGTGCAGGTGACGGTGGTCCCGCCGGCCGATATCGTCGCCGGCGAATACAAGATCGTCGCGCTGGCAAAATGCGACCAGGACGAAGAAGAGGACGAGTACCGGATCGTCGTGAAGGAGCAGTCCTACGTCGCGGTGCTCGGCCTCCTGGTGATGGCCGGGGTCGCCGCGGGGCTCTGGTATATGTTCAAGAAGTACGGGCGGCGGTAGGGCCGAACCACTTTTTTCGGCGCTCCTCTACCCGAACCGGACGTTCTCCTCCGGGACCGCCAGCTCGAACCGCACCCCGGCGCCCGGCGTCCCGTTCTCGCTGATGACGATCCCCGTGATCGAAAGGACCTCTTTGACCAGGAAGAGCCCGAGTCCCGTGTGGCTCCCGAATCCCCGCTCGAATATCCGCTCCTTTTGCTCTCTGGGGATGCCTACGCCGTTGTCTTCCCAGACAATCCGGACCCCGCCCCCGTCCGGCACGACCGTGACCCTGACCTCGGTCACGGTTTCGCCGTGCCGCATGGTGTTCTCCAGGAGGTTGTAAAAGACAGACGAGAGGAGCGGATCGGCATAGACGGAGAGCCCGTTGAGTTCGGCGGTAACCCGGATGCCGGTCACCCGGAGCGACTTTGCCGCCGCCGTGACCAGAGGCTCGATCGGGAACCACCGGGGAGCCCGGACGCCGAGATCCTGGTAATCCCGCGTGAACTCGATCTGCGATTGTATGATCCTGACGGCGGCCTGCAGTTTTTCGAGGGCGGCGGCGACTTCCGGATCAAGCGGCCTTTCCTGGAGGAGGGCGATGTTCCCGAGCACCACCGTGACCTGGTTCAGGATATCGTGCCGCACGATGCTGTTCATCAGGGTGAGCTTCCTGTTGGCCTGGATGAGCGCCGCCTCGGTCTGTTTCCAGGCGGTGATGTCGTGGATCGCGTAATCAATCGCGACCGGGTGCCCGTTGCTCCCGTAGACGGGGATCGTACAGGCCTCAATCCAGATGTAGCGCCCGTCTTTCCGGCGCACCCGGAAGACGTACGGCCGGCTGACGCATCTCTCCCGCTCCTCTGCCAGGGCAAGGAACGTCTCCCGGTCCTCGGGGTGGATCAGCCGGCTGATGAACTGCGGATCGCCGAGGATCTCCTCCCGGGTGTAGCCGGTCAGGCTCTCGCACGAAGGGCTGATGTACTCGATCGCCAGCGGTTCCAGGACCGCACGGATGTAGCAGTCGTGCGACTGCTCCACGAGGCTCCTGAACCGTTCCTCGCTCTCGCCGAGCCGTTCCTGCGACCGAAGCCGCGAGAAGAGGTCGGTGAAGAGGTTGCCGACGACTTCAAGCAGTGTGATGTCCTCGTCCGACCAGGTCCGCTTCCTGCGGGTGGTCTCAAACCCGATGACCCCGAAGATCTCGTCGGCGGTCGCGATCGGCACCAGGACAATCGAGACGACCCCGTATCCCAGGAGAAAGTCGCGCTCTGCCGCGGCTTCTGCCGGGAGAGCGGTCACATCGGGGATGCAGATCGTCCTCTGTGCCCTGACCTGCGCCATCCCCCAGGAGACCACGTTGGTGGGCAGGTTCTTCAGCACATCAAGCTGCGGCTCGACCCCCTCCGCGCACCACTCGTGGGTGTTCTCCGCGCGGGTGAGGTCGGCGGAGAAGCGGAAGATGTAACTCCGGTCGACATCGAGGAGCGACCCCAGCACCCGGAGCGTCTCCTCCAGGGCGCCGTCGAGGTCCGCCGGGTCCAGGGCGATGAACCGTGCGGAGATCGAACTCACCACCTGTTCGAGGTCGATCCTGTTCTGGATCTCCGCTTCCATCCGTTTTCGCCGGGTGATGTCCCGGAGCGACGCGATAACGCCCGAGAAGACCCCCTGCGCATCGTAGAGCGGAGACGCCTTCCCCCAGAGGCAGACCTCCTTTCCGGTGCGGGGCGAAGTGATACGGACTTCCCGGGTGAGGGTCTCCCCACCTCCCCGGGAGAGGATGGTCTCTGCAAGCAGCGGGGGCTGCAGCCCGGGCATCGCCCTGACGACAGCTTCCGGCCCTGAGCCGATAATCCGGCCCTTTGGGACGCCGGTCAGCGCCTCGACTGCCCGGTTCCAGGTGGTCACCGTCCCTGTGCGGTCGAGCACGAACGTCGGGTCGGGAAGAAAGTCGATGATCCCCTGAAGGGTAGCCTGGTGATCCTCCATCTGGCGGTACTGCGCCGCGAGCGATTCCTGGCTTGCCTTCACCTCCTCAAACGCCGCGGTTATCTGCTCGTGCGCCGCGTTCAGCTCCTCCTCGTACTGCTTCCGGTCGGTGATATCGATCATCGACGCAACGGACCGGTCCGTCCCGGGGATATCGCCGATCGTCAGGTGCATATCCCTCTCTCTCCCGGCCCGGTCGACCAGCCTGAAATCGTATGTCCGCGGCACCGAGCCGGGGTCTATCCGCCGTTGCCGGTGATAGTTCGCCAGCCGCTCCAGGTCCTCCGGAGCGACAAATGCCACCCAGGACATCTTTCCTTCCACCTCCTCCCGGGAGTAGCCGGAAAGGCGGACGGCCTCGCTGTTTGCGAGGGCAATCGTCATATCGCCCTCGATGATGATGGTGGCCGAGCCGGTATGCTCAAAGACGCTCCGGTACAGGTCTCCGGCCCGCTGCACCTCCACCTCGGCCCATCTTCGCCTGACCGCCTGGAGGATCATGTTCTGGAGTTCGGCAAACCGGGCGGAGGGGTTGCCGCCACCTTTCTGGAGGTAGAAGTCCGCCCCGTTGTTGAGCGCCTCGATGACGACCTCCTCGCAGCCCCGGCCGGAAAATATGATGAACGGCGTCTCCATGCCCCTTCGGCGCACCTCTTTTAAAAGCGCGATGCCGTTCATCTCCGGCATCTCGTAATCGGCAACGACGGCGTCGTACGGGGTTTTCGAGAGCATGTCGAGAGCCTGCAGCGGCGACGTCGCCGTCTCGACCCGCAGGTCCCCGGATTGCTCCAGATAGATCCTGCTCAGTTCGAGAAACATCGGTTCATCGTCGACTGCGAGAATACAGAACATGCGCCTACTCAGGTATGGAAGGGTGGTTGATATGAACCTTAAACATTGTGATTCTCCATTCCGGGCGGCGTTGCTGAAAAACAAGAGAAATATTGCCCGTTTTCAAAGAATCAAGCATACAGGAAGGACCGCCGCACCCGCCGCCGGCACCGGTGCCGGAAATTATTTTCACGCCTCGTGGTAATCATCCACCGATCCTATGACGATCGTATGCATTGATACGAACCTCTTTCTCGAACTCTACGAGTCCGACGAAGACCCGGAAGAGATCGCTATGGATATCAGGGCGCTTGCCGAACACCTCGTTGTTCCCGACATCATCCTCGACGAGTTCCTCCGCAACCGGTCCCGGATCCTCGACCGGATAGCGGACGACGTGCGGAGACGGGAGACCAGCGACATCCGCCTGCCGGCCGTCATCCGGGCAAACCCGAAGGCCGCCGACCTCCTGCGCGCGGAGGAGGAGTACAACCGGGCGGTCGGCGCCCTCTACGGCGATATCGAGGCGTTGGTCGCAGATCCCGCCGCCGACCCGGTCGCCCGGGCATTCCTCGCCCTCTCCGGTGACCCTGCCGTGCGGATCCTCCACCGGACCGACGAACTCGTCGCACGGGCCCACCGCCGCAAACTTCTCGGCAACCCCCCAAAGAGCACGGGCAAGGATACCATCGGCGACGAACTCATCTGGGAGACGCTGCTTGCAAACCTCGAAGACGACCTGCTCTTCGTCACCCGGGACCGGACGTACCGCAACCACACCGCCTACCTCGTCCGGGAATACCGGGAGAGGACCGGCAACGCCCTGACGATCACCGACCGCGTATCCGACGGCCTGGCACTCGTCGGCAGGCCGCCGTCGCCGGCGCTGATCAGGTTCGAAGGCTGGGAAGAGGCGGGCCGGTGAAGGGTCCCCGGCCCGTTACTCGATGTAGGAGAGGACCTTGCGCTTCACCGAACCCTTGCTCGCGATGGTGCTGTAAGCCCATCGGGCAACCCTGCCGATGAAGTCCTCCCGGCTCACCTCTAAAAAGAGGGTGAGCGAGGGATTGAACTTGGACTTGAAGAGGTTCAGGTTCTCGTTGTTCGCTCCGACATTCTCCATGTGGCGGTATCCCTCACTCTTTGCCCGCTGGAGAAGCAGCCACTGCAGGAACTCATTGCCGGGCATCGCGGTCATCTTCGGGGCTCCCATCCAGAGGGTGAAAGTCTTGTACTCCTGGGCCGCCTGCACGCCCGTTACGGCGCCTTCGTCGTCGTAGAGGTAGTAGAGCCCGAGGTTGTCGGGGTATGCCCGGAAGAGTTCCTCGAAGTAGGCGCGGCTGATCATCGGAATGTTCATCTCCGGGTTGCTGAACCGCTCCGAGACCGCGGAGTAGAAGACGGAGAGATCGGTGCTCTTCTCAAGGCGATAGCCGTTCTTCTCGACCTTTCGGAGTTTGGTCCGGAGGTTGGAGGAGAAACTGTTCCAGATCTCATCAAGCGGCGGATCAAGTGAGATCAGATACGTGAAATGGAGGCGGGCGTTGTAGCCCTCCCTCAAGAACCGCCGGATATCGATGAAACCCGGAACCTGGATTATAGAGAGGTAGTTCGGGGCGAGTGCCGCAAACTCGCTCTCCAGGTCGTCACCGACCAGTTTGAGCATCGATTCCTTCTTGCTCTGCTTGGCGGCGTCGTAACGGCGGCCCATGACGAACCCGAGATACGGCACCACCGACTGGAGAGGCGGCGGAGAGAGGAGAATGTTGATCCCGTGCGTCTGCTTCTGGAAGAGCGGCATGATGGCGATCGGCTCGTTGCCCTTGAAGACTCCGTAGGGGAGAAACCGAAAGCCGGTATGCTTCTGTGTTATCTTCAAGAAGTCCCATTTGTGGAAAAGGCGGCCAGAAGCGCTTTCGTCTATAAATGTGTCCCAGGCGTCCTCATCATCGATAAGCTCTATCGTCATGCTCTCACTTCCTGCCCCGGTTCGCCTGTAGAGCCGCACGGACTATCCATCACCAACGATATATACGTTTCTCGGGAGGAGGAGGACCAGTGACGGGTACCGGTTTTGCCGCTACGACCGCCGCCGGCCGGAGAGACTTCACGGAATCACAACGTTCAAATTGCCGTGGACACCACATAAATTGCGGATTCGTCTGCGGAAGCAAACGTTTGCTCTCCGCAGCGGGGATGAGTGAAAAAAGATGCTCACGAACCGGGAACTGGAACGCTACCGGCGGCAGGTCGCGCTCTTCGGAGAAGAGGTGCAGGAACGGCTCGGACGCGCCAGTGTCGCCATCGTCGGAGCCGGCGGGCTCGGCTGTCCGGTCGCCCTCTACCTTGCCGCGGCCGGTATCGGGGAGATCCGGCTGATCGACGGCGACGTCGTGGACCGGACCAACCTGAACCGGCAGGTGCTCCACGGAGACCGGGACGTCGGGCGGCCAAAGGTCGAGTCGGCGGCCGAAAAACTCCGGGCGCAGAACCCGGAGGTCACGGTCACGGCGACCCGGGCAACCCTCGACGAGGAGAACGCCGCTCTGCTCGCGAGCGGTGCCGACCTCATCGTCGATGCCACCGACAACTTCCCCGTACGCTACATCCTCAACCGGGTGGCCCTCGCCGCCCGGGTGCCGCTCATCCACGGGGCGGTCAGGGGGTTCGATGGGCAGGCGACGACGATCATCCCCGGCCGGACGGCCTGTCTGGAATGCATATTCCCGGTGGCCCCCCCGGAGGAGGATATCGTTCCCGTGGTCGGCACCACGCCGGGGATCATTGGGCTTGTCCAGGCAAACGAGGTAATCAAGTACATCACCGGCACCGGCGACCTCCTCGCCGGCCGGCTCCTCGTCTGGGACGGACGGACCGCCACCATGACGACGCTGCCGGTCGAGCGGCAGGAGGAGTGCAGCGCGTGCGGGATTGACCGGTGCGCGAGGAGATGAAGAGATGCAGGTTCGGGTCAGGGCGTTTGCCCGGTTGCGGGAGGCGATCGGGGGTGACCTCACGCTTGAGGTCCCTCCAGGGGCGACGATGAGCCGGCTGCTTGCGGCGGTCGGGGAGACCTCGGAGCAGGCAGAAGAGGCGCTCTTTGAGGAGAGCGGAGAACTCCGGGGATACGTGATACTGATGCACAACGGCAGGCGCGTGCGGCGCGCGGAGGCCGGGGCGCTCCTCCTCGCTGACGGGGACGAGGTTGCGCTCTTCCCGCCGGTGGCGGGCGGATGACGGAGGAGACCATGATCGGCGTAACGCGAGACGATTTTGATGTGAATGCAGTGATCGGCCGGGTGAGGAGGCCCGATATGGGGGCTCTCGTCACCTTCCTCGGCACCGTCAGGGACGACGGTGGAGTCGAGGTTATGGAACTGGAAGCCTACGAGGAGGTCGCGGAGAGAGAACTCGCGGCCATCCGGGACGAGGCGTTTGCAAAATACCCCATAACGGCCGTCGAGGTCATCCACCGGGTTGGACGGCTCCGGGTCGGGGAGAACATCCTCCTCATCGTCGTCGGCGCCGGCCACCGGAAGGAGGCGTTCGACGCCTGCGAGTACATCCTCGAGCGGATCAAGGAGAGCGTGCCGATCTGGAAGAAGGAGATCGGGAAGGACGGCGAGCGCTGGGTTCCGGGAGAATCCCACGGGGGCGACGCATGATCCGGCTGCAGTCGTGCCGGAAGGCCTACTCGAAGGAGACCCAGCGCACGGTCCCGCCCGAGGAGACGCTTGCCCGGGCCCGGGCGAGGCTCCCGGCAGCGGGGATCACCCGTGTCGCCGACATCACGAACCTCGACCGGATCGGGATCCCGGTCTTCTCGAGCATCCGGCCGACCGCTGAGGCGGGAGCGATATCGGTCTACAACGGGAAAGGCGCCACCCCCGTCGAGGCGGAGGTCTCGGCGATGATGGAGGGGATCGAGCGCTACTCGGGCGAGATGGACGACCGGGAGCCGATAGTCGGGAGGTACAGCGAGGTTTCGGCTGAAAATCTCGCACTCGACCCCGCGGACCTGATCCTCCCCGACCGGGTTCCGGCCGATGCAACGATCCCCTGGGTCAGGGGGTACGATATCGTCGGAGAGGAGGAGGTGCTCGTTCCCGCCCACGCGGTCTACCACCCCCTGCCGGTGACCTGCGGCCGCCTCTTTCGGACCAACACCAACGGGCTTGCCTCGGGAAACACCCTCGAGGAGGCGACCTTCCACGCCCTGATGGAGGTGGTCGAGCGCGACGCCTGGTCGCTCGTGGAGGTGACCCGGAACACCGGCCCCCGGATCGAGGGGATCGACGACGGGATCGCTGCCGACCTGCTCGCGAAGTTCGCGGCCGCCGGCGTCGAGGTCACCCTCAAGGACATCACGAGCGATATCGGGATCCCCACGGTGGCCGCGGTCGCCGACGACGTGGTCCTCAGGGACCCAACACTCCTCACGATCGGGATGGGGTCGCACACGAGCGCCGCGATAGCGGTCCTCCGGGCGCTCACGGAGGTCGCGCAGAGCAGGCTGACCCAGATCCACGGCGCCCGGGAGGACACCGATACGGCGGACGTCAGGAAGAAACTCGGCTACGACCGGACGAAACGGCTGAACCGGCACTGGTTCGCGGAGAGCGAGACGATCCGGTTCCCACAGATGCCGTCGTTTGACAGCGACGATTTCCTCACCGACATCAACCACGTCACCGGCCGGCTCAGCGCGGCGGGGCTCTCCCGGGTCATCGTGGTCGACCTCACGCGGCCGGAGATCGGCATCCCGGTCGTCCGGGTGATCGTGCCGGGGCTGGAGATGTACGCGATGGACCAGGACCGGATGGGCAGGAGGTGCCGTGACGCACGGAATCGTCGTCTTCCTCGGTCCCAGTTGTGACCGCGAGACTGCCCGGGAAGTCCTCGACGCCGATTACCGTCCTCCGGCAAAACGGGGCGACATAGCCCGGGCTGCCGAAGAAGGGGCCCGGATCATCGGGCTCATCGACGGCGTCTTCTTCCAGGACTGCGCCGTCGCCCACCGGGAGATCCTCGCCGCGCTCCGGGCCGGGGTGCGGGTCGTCGGCGCCTCCAGCATGGGAGCGCTCCGGGCTGCAGAGCTCGACAGCCTCGGGATGGAGGGTGTCGGGGAGATCTATCGTGCCTACCGGGAAGGAAGACTCGTGGCCGACGACGAGGTGGCGCTCCTCTTCGATCCGGAGACGTTCATCCCGCTCTCGGAACCGCTCGTGAACATCCGGGCGACCATTCAGCGGGCGCTTGAGTGCAGCGTGATCGGCGCTGAGGCGGCCGGGGCGCTCCTCGAGGCCGCCCGGGGGCTCTATTTTCCCGACCGGACCTACGACGCGGTCGTCGAGGCGGCGGGAGGGAAGGCGGACCCGGATGACCTCGCCCGTTTTCTGGCGTTTGCCGGGGAGCATGCCGTCGACCGGAAACGCGAGGATGCGCTGCTCGCGCTCGAGTATATTCGGGATATCTCCGGGAAGCATTGAACCGGGCGGTTCAACGCTTTCACCGCGGCCGCCGTAACAATATATCACCGGCCGGGCCGATTTTTGTTTGCCGGTGCGGAACCATTCCCACCGCAGGGGCAGCGCGATCATCCGGCCCGACACCCGCAACGGAGACGGGAGCGTTCTGTGGCCGGACCACACAGGCATGTACTCAGACGGTTGCCCCGGACAGGCCGGGTGCGGGCGGCACCAGAACGACGGTGCACACGCAGATGCCATCGCTGCAAACGGCCGGGGGGAGAATGCGTAACGCGGGGGGCGGCGACCCTCCCACCATTCGAGTGGCTCTCCTACAACTCACCTATCCTTGATCCACCGAGATGATCCCGGGGGCGGCACACCCCCGGTGTTCTCCCCAGGCTTGTTACCCGTTCCACTCGTCTGCTGCCCGAAGAGCTGCTTCAGCACGATGCGCCGGCGAACCTCCGGCGGCGGAGGGAAGGTTCGCAAAGTCGCCGCGGAGCACCTTCAACGCGTACTTCTCCCGGTCGATCTCCTTTCTCGTACGGAACCCCAGCCTCCGGAAGACCTCGAGCGGGGGGCACCATCCCTGCACGGCATGCTGCAGCAAAAACGGCAGGACCAGCCCCGGCAGGACCAGCCACCGCCGATCGCGCAAGACCCCAAGCGCGAGCCCCGTCAGCCCCAGGGTGGCCGCGTTTGCCTCCAGCACCCGTTCGACGTCCCATTCGTGGTCCAGTTCCCGGATACGCCCGGTGATCTCATGATTGTCCTGTGCGGCAAAATGGCGAAGGTTCCCGGCAATCTCGCGATCGATCCGGGCGTTGATCTCGGGCGCCGTGTGCTCCCGAACCCTGTCGGCGGCCATACTCAAACACCTGCAGCGCGTGAACGCACCCGGCGGGGGAAGAATGTTACGGTACGAAAGCCGGGAGAGAAGGGTGGGCGAGTGCAGCCTATCCACCGGAACAGGGCAATTTCCCGTCCTGAACGCCCGGGCGGCGATTATGGGGGAGCGGATCGAGGCGAAGGTAGATCAACTCGAGACGGTTCTCGACGGGATCTCCGGGCGAGCCCTAAAAAGTGATTGGGTAGGTGTATGACGGACGTGCAGTAGCGCGCTGCAGGGTATGACAGACGAGGCACAGGCAGGTTCCATCGTCGCCTGGCCACGTACCAGTAAGAATCCGACACATAATAATGTTTACCTTTTATAAAAAAAATATGGATTGGTAGCAATCGGCCATTCTTTCCCGCTACCGGGAACCGTCCAGCGAGAGCCGCCCGGCCAGCCACGCGATACGGTCGCGGCGGGCTGCTTCGTCAAGGAAATGGCCTGCGTCGTACCACTTCATCGTCTTCGGGTCGCCCGCCTGCTCGAAGAACTCCCGGCCCTGCTCCTCCGTGAAAAACTCATCGCGAAGAGCGGCCTGGAAGAAGAGCGGGGTTGGTGCGGCACGGCCGACCCAGACGGCAGGGTCGAGTTCCGCGAGCGTCCGGCGGTAATGCTCGAATTTCTCGCCCTGCAGGTCGGGCAGGTTCACGGCGGCGACGTCGACAAACCTTCCGGTGCCCGCCATCAGGACGGCGGCGCGAAGACGCCGATCGACGCCGGCGAGCACCGCCCCGAAAAGCGCCCCGACACTGTGGCCCACGAACCCGATCCGGTCCGGATCGACGATTGGCTGCGCTACGAGGAGATCTATCCCCCGGCGTAGATCGATCACCGTCCGGGTATGCTCCCGCACGGCCTCCTCGGGATCCGTGACTGCCTGACCCCAGGCTGCTGCCGTATCGGCGGCCCAGGGAGCGTCGACGAGCAGGGAGGCCGCACCCATCCCGGCAAGGGCCACGGCCTCGGCGAGGAACGTGGCGCGGGAACCAAGTCCCGGGTGGAGGAAGAGAATGGCAGCTCGTGGCCCGGTTCCCTCCGGGGCCACCAGGTAGGCCCGAACCCCTCGATCCGGGGCAGTCCGGTAGGTCAGGTCGCTGACCGAGACGTCGGTGCCGGCAACCTCGATCGTGGGCGGTCTCTCTGCATCGTAATCGAAGAGCGGGCGCAAATTATCGGCGGTTCGTTCCATAAGACTCCTTCTGCTTTCCTCTCGACACGCCGGCAGATAAACCTGGCGCCTTCAGGAGGAACGCGGCTGCGGGACCGCGGACCCTACCCCGAATGGAAGGTTTTTCACCCGGGAAAGCCTTCCTTTCAAGAGGTGATTTCATGGCGATTGACTGGTACGAAGAGTTTGTTGATTTAGACCACACCCCGGGCCCGGACGAACTCGTAGCACTCTACTACTTCGAGCCGGCGGAGGGGATCAGCAGGGAGGAGGCGGTCGGGAGGATCGCGTCCGAGAGCTCGACCGGGACCTGGACGACGCTCTTCACCCTGCCGCCCCGGATGCGGGACCTCCAGGCGAAGGCGTTCGAGATCGAGGGGAACTACACAAAGATCGCCTACCCCCTGGCCCTCTGGGAGGAGGGGAACGCACCCCAGCTCTTAAGCGGCATCGCCGGGAACGTCTTCGGGATGAAGGCGCTCGATCACCTCAGGCTGATCGACGCCTCGCTCCCGGCCGAATACCTCCGCCACTTCAAGGGGCCGCACTTCGGGATGGAGGGGATCCGGGATATGATGAAGGTCCGGGGGCGGCCGCTCACGGGCGCGGTCCCGAAGCCGAAGGTGGGCTTCACGGCGGAAGAGCACGCAGAGGCCGGCTACGAGACCTGGATGGGCGGGTTCGACTTCGTCAAGGACGACGAGAACCTGACGTCCCACTCGTTCAACCGGTTCGAGGACCGCGTCCGGGCGATGGCGAAGATGCGCGATCGGGCCGAGCAGGAGACCGGCGACGTGAAGTCCGCGTTCATCAACATCACGGCCGACACCGAGACGATGGAGAAGCGGGCGAAGATGCTTGCCGATTACGGCTGGAACTACGCCATGATCGACGTCGTGGTCGCCGGGACCGCCGCGGTCGCGACCCTCCGGGACTACTGCTCCGACCTCGGGCTTGCCATCCACGCCCACCGGGCGATGCACGCGGCCTTCGACCGGGATGAGAGGCACGGGATCACGATGCAGTTCCTGGCGAAGATGATGCGGCTTGTCGGCGTTTCGCAGATCCACACCGGGACCGCTGTCGGGAAACTGGTCGGCACCCGGGCGGAGGCCACGGTGCTTGCGGACGTGCTCCGCGAGAAGCACACGAACGCCGTCGACCACATGGCCCTCGACCAGGACTGGGGCAGCATCAAGAGCGCCTTCCCGGTCTCGTCGGGCGGGCTCCACCCCGGGCTCGTCCCGGACGTGCTCGATATTTACGGCACCGAACTCGTCCTCCTCGTCAGCGGCGGCATCCACGGCCACCCGAAGGGAACCCGGGCCGGCGCGGAGGCCGCCATGCAGGCGATCGAGGCCTGGAAGGACGGCGAGACGCTCGAAGAGAAGGCGAAGAAGGCCGCGGCGCTCCGGGAGGCGCTCGAGAAGTGGGGGTATTATAAGCCGAAGTGAGGGGGTTTTGGATACTATTTCGATTGAGTGAGACTGCAAATACCCTGGATTATACGCCTGAAGTTGTGAGTTAGCCACGACGAACAGGGCGACTGAAGCGAGGAGAAAGCCCGGTGCAGTGGACCGTGGTGGCTATCGCCCCTGGGGAGGGGCTGACGGGGAGGGGGGAGTATTCCCCCCTCCCCTGTCCCCACCCCCCTCTCGGCGATATCCCCCTGAAATCCGTGCCAGGTGCAATCGAAGGAGACTAGAAGGCAGTCAACGAATTTTAAACAACTCTTTTCCTTCGCACCCCATCACGCCCTCACCGGCCCCCGCCGCACCGAATCCCTGTCCACGGTAGCCATCCCGCTCTCGCGTATCTCCCCCGCCAGCCTCTCGAGCCCCTCGCGGAACTCGTCGATGTAGCCCTGCATCGAGAGGCTGCCCTCCGGGAAGGGGCAGTCGATGTCGTAGAGCCGCTCGATCATCGGATCAGAGGGGAGGAGGTCGACGGCGATCCCGGTCTCCTCCGCGGCCTCGACCATGGCCTTCCGGAACGGCCCGATGCAGTAGGCGAGCCGGTGCCGGTAGGTCTCGCGGGTCTTCTCAAGATATCCCTTCAGCCGGTAGACCTCGATCCGGTGGAAGTCCCGCCGGATTCGCTCGTCCGTGGTCTTGCCGAGCATGTAGTGGTAGTTCCGGTAGGGGTACATGCCCTCGAGCTCCGCAGGAACGGTCCCGCAGGTGCCGAAGACGACGATGTGGTAGTCCGCCGGGGCAAGGACGCCGTCGATGATCCGCCGGAAGAGTTTATGGCTCGGGCTCTGGCTGTAGGGTTTCCGGACGGCGCAGGGGAGGAAGAGGCCGATCTCTCTTGGCGCCACCCGATATTCGTCGATGATGAACCGGTAGGCGTCCTCGAACTCGTTGCGGTAGAACGGCGGGTCGAATATCTCGATCCGGTCTCCGTGCCTGTCCTGCACGACCCTGACAACCCGCCGGGGGGCGCCCGGCACTATCCGATCCTTCTGCATGTAAAAGTGTTCCGCTATTGCTGTATACCGGTTGGACCGGAAAACAAAAAAGGGTGGTCTTCAGGAGCGCCGGCCGGGAGAGGTATGTTCCTGTTCCCGGTTGCAGTTCATTCCTGAGAGCCTCAAAACCGCCCGTGCTCCGGGCTCCGTTAACCCATTCTATTTAAATTTTGATACCTGCAAACGGCTATGACCTAAGAAGACAAACATATCTGCACGCAGCAATGAAGAAGATCACCATCAAGGGGGCGCGGGAGCACAACCTCAACAATATCACCGTCGAACTCCCGCGCGACCGG
>DAOSER010000007.1:9005-30115 GCA_035363235.1 Methanoculleus sp. | reverse complement strand
CATCGCTCGACGATATCCGGCGGGGCTGTGACGCACGAGGCGCTGAAACGGGACCTGAGGAGCGTGATCCCCACCCCCGCCCATAGCCACGCTTTTATATCTTATAATGACCCATAACTCGTTATGCCCGAGGACACAACCACGATCGAGATCACCAGATCCGACCGGGACCGGCTGGAGAGCCTGCGCCGCTACCCCAGAGAGCCATACCGGACCATAGTCCGCCGGCTGCTGGACCAGAGCGAGGACCCCGAGCCCCTGAGCCCTGAGACGATCGCCGACATCCAGGCGTCGCTTGATGAGATCCGGCGGGGCGAGTTTGTGACGCACGAAGAGCTGAAGCGGGATCTGGGGATCGAGTGAGATACTCGCTCATTTACACGAAACGAGCCCAGCATAAATTAAAGCACCTCCCAAAGGAGGCTGCCGCCCGGATAATCGGGGCGCTTGAACTACTGGCTGAAGAGGAATCTCCCCACCTGCAGGTGAAGCGCCTGACGAACTCACCGCTATTCTCCCTGCGGGTAGGGGTGTACCGGGTGATCCTGGCGTTCGAGCACCAACAACTCGTTATTATGGCGGTCGATCTCGATCATCGAAAGAATGCCTATGATAACCTGTGAGATACCTCTGATGCTCATGCCCTCGAACTCGTGCCGGGACCCGGACAATCGAGGCCCCTCCACCTGAATAAGCAACCGCCCGGGAGGAAACACCCAGGACTCATCCCCCGGCTGGTCTTCGTAACGGCCGAAATGTCGATCACCGCGAGTTGCCCTGCCTGCAGATGAAGACCGCCCGACGCATCAAACCGTCTTATCAAGCAGTATCCACGACTCGTTATCACCAGACATCCCGACGATAACAACCCGCGTCGCATCCGGGATGCTGGATGTACTGGTCACTCAGGTCAAGACGTTCAGCGTGAAGTTCCCGTTTGCCTCCCCGACCGGGTCGCCGTCACCGCGATGGCCCCCGGCTTCTCCGGCATCTGTACCCAAAAGACCATCACTCCCGCAATCCCCGCAAAGGCGATCATGCCCGCCGCCATGAGAAAGGCGTTCACCACCCCCAGAATACTTTTGTTTGAACAGACGGTTACTACTACTCATGACTCCGGCTGTCACCATCGATGAACTCTATCTTGAAATCAAAAAGATACAGGAAACTATGGTCCGGCGGGAAGATCTTGATGCCCTTCTCGATACCGTTGAGATTCTCAGCAATCCCGAAACGATGGCGCAGATACAAAAGAGCGAAGAAGACATCGCAGCCGGACGATACAGGGAGATATCTTCGATCGACGACCTGCTCGACGAGCTGTCCTGATGGAATGGACGGTTCCAGGGACCGATACGTTTGTCGAGAGCCTCTCAAAGGTCAAAGGCAACAAAGAGGTAATAATCGAACTCGGGAAAAAACTTCACCGCTTGAAACGGGACCCTCTCAATACGGGTGGTTGGCTTTCGGGTGCATTGCACGGGAAGAGAGCAACCCGGATTGCAAAGCGTTATCGACTGATATTCCTTCCCGACGAAAGAGAACGGTGTACCCGATAGCAATTGATCATCACCGGCACGTCTACAGGTTGCGGTGAAGGCCTGCGGCACCACGGACTCATGTTATCCAGTCGTCAGGCGCCCTGCCCCGGGTAAGATATCAGGTAATACCCTTCGAAACAACCGGTGACAAAAAGACCCTCAATGCACGAGTTTTTGCTATGGGAACAGGTTACCGCACAACGTGATTCGGTTCTACTCTGGAGCACTACGTTGCTCCCCTCCGGCCAGTCGCGAGTCGATGACCTTCGGTCTTCTCCCGTTTCTGCCATTGAAGGAAATATCGCGGTTAATCGGATAATAGGCTGCTCATATCGAATCGGGGGCAGGGATGTTTCTTCTTTCCGATTCACGCACCCCGCTGCACCGGATTACTATCCTCTATTTCTACATTTCGTTTTCCAATGGGCATCCAGTGCCACGTTGCACGGTAAAATCAGAAGATATATCGTTGTTGTGATTATACCACCCCACATTGATATCGTCAGGTGGTAGCATTGTCAAACTTCTGTCCGGAGTGTGGAAACAAACTTATCGGCCCAAACGCTGAGATCTGCCCGAATTGCAGGGTCAGGCTCAAACCAAGCTCCGAGAAAAGTCCGGGTATTGCAGCGCTCTGTTCTTTTCTTTTTCCTGGCCTGGGACAGGTATACAATGGCAGTTTCGGCCGCGGTGCTCTAATCTTGCTCGGAACGTTTATAGGATTATGCCTCTTCACCATTCCGGGCCTGATTGTGTACGTCTACGGCATCTAAGATGCGTGCGCAACAGCAAAACAGATGAATGCAGAAAATATGCCCGACGGGACGACCACGATCGAGATCATCGAGTCCGACCGGAACCGACTGGACAGCCTGCGGCGCTACCCCGGCAAACCCTGCCGGGCCGTTGTGCGCCGGCCGCTGGAAGAGAACGAGCCATTGGGTCCCGAAACACTCGCCGGCATCCAGGCATCGCTCGACGATATCCGGCGGGGCTGTGACGCACGAGGCGCTGAAACGGGACCCGGGGATGGAGTGAGCCGGGGTGGCGCTCAGGGCTCTTTCTGCGATTTCCCGGCCAGCCAGTCCTCGTAGAGGTCGGCATGCTCCATCATCCAGCGGGCCATCGCAACCCACCTCTGCGGCGGCATCCGGAGATCGATGATGATCCGTCTCTGAACACCCGTCGCCGCCATATGTCCATCGGGGTCTGTTATGAGTTCCGGAACGTCGTAGAAGAAGGCCAGGTGCCCCCTCTCCGGGTTCAGATCACCAAATACGCCGTCGACGTAGGCGACCCTGAATTCTGATTCCCTGACCGTCTCGATCGAAGGCTCCGACCCCTCTCTCTCAACTGCCATCCGCCTCAACCTCCCCGGGATTCTGCGTATTGCCCCGCGTCCACCTGGCTGCCTCTCAGGAACGATCTCGGGCTCGCTCCCGAGTATGAGGCTCTTTTTTCCGGCTCATGCGCCTCTGCGCCGCCCCTGGCAAATCTGGAGGCGACCTCGCGCCTGCAGTACTCAAAAACCGCGTCTCTCATGCACCCGGTTCCTTCCCGGTCGTCAATGACGGCATAGGCGAGAAACGTCAGCGCGTCAAGGCGTTTTGATCCGGGAATCACCCGGTAGACCGGCCTCTGGGGGTCCTGATATTCTTTGATCAGAAGATTTAGATCAACCAGTTTCTCAAGCGCATCTCTGACGCTGACGTCCGATTTCCCGGTCATTTTTGCGAGATATCTTGTTCTGAACTCCCGCTCCGGGTCCGCCACAATCTCCCTGACTACGTGAGTTATGACCGTGTCGCCAAAGAGGCCCCCGTATGGGACTCCGATATACTCCTCAACCGTGATGGGCAGTTCCGGCAAGTCGTCCTCTTCCATTCCACACCTCCACTTTCTGCGAACGTGTAGATATAATTAGTGTTACTATAAATATATTTACAACCCCTTCCGGTGCCGGTGATGGGGATCTCGACGCCGTAATAGACCGCCCAGGCATCGGCCCACCCCCAATCGTTCAGTTTGATCAGTCTCTTCGAAGGGGTCTTGCTCGTCCGGTAGACAGCAACCCTCCCGGGACCATATTCCCTGACAAGCCCCAGTAGATCGAGATCAGTCTTTGCACACCTGCAGTAGCACTCCCCTTCCTCGTAGTCGCAATACCCATCGCGCTTCTTCAGCCAGGCAAGGAAGCGTGCGACATCGTAGCCGACAAAGGGTGGAGGCGGGTCCCTCCTCTCGAGCGCCACTGGTAAAAATTCTTTCAAGGCTGGATAACTCTTCCCTTTTGTTCCCGGAGGATACGGCCCGTGAAGTTCACCTGGATTAAAGACCCGCACGCCGCCCCATCCCGGGTGTTTTCCCGAGACGACATCTGCGCAGCCCGGACTGAACCCCAAACCCGGACCCGACCGCCCCGGCAACCCTTATCGTATCGCGCAACAGAACCCTCGCCTGTACACCGGAGAACGGAGGCATCGGGCATGAAGATTCTGGTTATCATGGGAAGCCCCCGGAAGGGCAACACCTACCAGGCTGCGCAGAGGATCGAAGAGGTCATGCGGTCCCTCGGGGATGTCGAGTTCGAATACCTCATGCTCAGGGACGTCGGCCTCGAACCCTGCCGGGGGTGCCTGACATGCTTCACGTGGGGCGAGGAGCGCTGCCCCGTCCGGGACGACGCCCCCGCCGTCGGGCAGAAGCTGTCCGACGCCGACGGGGTGATCTTCGCGTCCCCGGTCTACGGCCTCGCCGTCACCGGCCTCATGAAGACCTTCATCGATCGGTTCTCCTATCTCTTCGCCCCCGGTTCTTCGAGAAAAAAGCCCTCCTCCTCACCACCGCCGGCGCTGTTGGCGAGAAAGATGTCCTCGACTACCTCGACTCCATCGCGGACCTATGGGGCTATGATGTCGTCTCCCGCGTCGGTATCACCACGCCTCCCCTCTCCGAAAAGTAGGCGCAGAAGAACGGCAAATTGGTAGACCGGGCCGCCCGGACATTCTTCCAGGCCCTGGCGGAAGGAAGAGAGCGGCGGCCGGGGCTTGGACGCGTCATCGTCTTCCACGCCCAGCGGGCATCGTTCGACGAACTGGCGGACTCCGCCCCGACGGACAACGCCTACTGAAAGGAGCAGGGCCGGCTTGATCCGCCCACCCGCTGCTGCGCAACCGCCCCGATAAACCCGTTCTACAACGTCATCGGAAGAATCGTGGAACGGTTCCTCCGGCGGAGGCTCCGGCGGGACCTTGCCGCGATGCGCTAACCGGCCGAGCACCCGGCCGGTGAGCAGCGGTTTAACTTAAAAACCAGCGGCCATACCGTTCCCCGGGAGAATATGCGCAGCCAGCGGCCTCCCCACCCCCCGGCGGAGGGGGGTCCGTGAAGAGCCTCTCAGGATCTTCCTGCGGCTATACAGACACATAAGAGATCCCTGTTTTTATTATAAAAATTTGAGAATAAATCACCGTAAAGGATATATATTTATACCGCTATCCACCCATTCACCGGCTACCCAATGACCGGGTCTTAAATCGAAATTCGCGATCCGCCTGCCGGATGCCCCGGCAAGCGCCTGCTTTAGTTAGCCCGTTTGTGCTACCGGCAGGTATGCGCCGCCATCTCGCAGGGGTAGAGCGATTGTCAAGGGGGAAGAAATGAGAAAACACGCATATTTGGCGCTATTGTGCGCCGTCGTCATCATCGGGTTACTGATTCCGCCGGTTGCGGCGGTAGAGTCTGCACCGGGGGAGCCCCTGTACCGGGGCTTTGACGCTGCTCAGAACCGTCCCGATATCGACGGCGACACGATCGTCTGGGAAGACGACCGGTATGGAGACATGGATATCTACCTCGGGACTGTGGGTGAATTCCAGGCGTCGCTCGGTTATACCGGCGAGAGGATAACCGACAACCCCGCCTCGCAGGAGAAACCATCCATCTCGGGAGACTACATCGTCTGGCAGGACGATCGGCACGATAACTGGGACATCTACCTCTATGAGCGTTCTACAGGCATTGAGACACAGCTCACAACCGACTCGGGCAAACAGTGGATGCCCGCGATCCGTGGGAACTACGTCGCCTGGTACGACGACAGCAGCGGCAGGAACAACATCGTCCTCTACGACATCGCTGAAGGCGATGTAAAGGACGTCATCGACTGTGACGCATACACACTGATTCCCGATGGCGGGACTACCGAGTTCAAACCCGCACTCTCGGAGAAGTATGTCGCCTGGGTAGAAGAGTCTGACAGGAGGGTCCATTACTACGACATCGCGGCCGGCCAGATCCTGGGCCCGGTATCTACGAGTGACGCGGAACAATCCTGGCCCTCGCTCTACGGGAGCCTCATCGCCTGGGAGGATTATCGACATGCGAACCCCGACATCTACATGACCGATCTCGATAATCCGTTCGCTGAAGAGAAACGGATCACCCTCGATACCACCGATCAGGTCTCCCCGGCGATCAGCGGGAGCAGCATCGTCTGGGAGGACAAGCGGGTTCCGGCGCGGAGCATCTTCATGTACGATCTCTCCACCGGGGAGGAGATGTCCGTTCTTCTGGCCGAAGACACGTCTGACGAACATCTCTACCCCGCCGTCAGCGAAAACACGATCGTCTGGCAGCGAGGTGGGAGCCCCAACTCGAACCTCTACCTATTCATCTACGAGCCTGGAGCACTGTTCGAACCGGTCCTCGATCATATCACGGCCACACCGTCCACGGCCACCCTCGCGATCGACGAGACAGAGCAATTCATCGCCACCTGCTACGACCAGAACGGCGATGAGATGATTGACATTGAGATCGAATGGATATGCAGCGATGAGGACGTCGGCACTATCGACGAGTCCAGCGGCTTCTTCACCGCGAAGGCCGCGGGCACCGCGACCGTCACCGCGTCGGCAGACGGCATCGCCGGAACAGCTACCGTTACCGTCACAGACGACGCACCGGCCCTCGATACGATCGAGGTCGAACCGGATGGGATCACGCTCGCGATCGATGAGACCACGCAGTTCGAGGCAACCGCTCTTGACCAGTTCGGCAACACGATGACCGGCGTCGAGTTCGAATGGACATGCAGCAACGAGGACATCGGCACTATCGACGACACAGGTCTCTTCACCGCGAAGGCCGCAGGCACCGCGACCATCACCGCATCGGCAGACGGCAAATCCGGAGAAGCTACCGTCACGGTCACGGACGAAGAGCCGGTCGCAGGAAGCATCACGGTCACACCGTCCAACCCCACGCTCGCGACCGACGCCACCGAGCAGTTCGAGGCAACCGTCCGCGACCAGTTCGACAATGAGATGACCGGCGTTGCGGTCACCTGGTCGTGCAGTGACACAGCCGTCGGGACCATCGACGAGTCCAGCGGCCTCTTCACCGCTCTCACCGCGGGCACCGCGACCGTCATCGCGTCGGCAGGCGACGCATCCGGAGAAGCTACCGTCACCGTCACCGCCAAGGACCCGGTAGGGCCGGAAGAGCCGGTCCTGACAGGGATCACGCTCACGCCGCCCAGGGCCACCCTTGACATCGAGGATGTCCAGAAGTTCATGGTGATGGGCTACGACCAGAACGGCAACGTCATGCCTGCCGGCGAGATCGACTGGGCCTGCAGTGACGAAAACGTCGGGACCATCGACGGGAACGGATACTTCACCGCGAAGACCGAAGGCACCGCGACCGTCACCGCAATGGCAGGCAGCTGCTCTGCGGAATCGATCATCACCGTCTGCGCAGAAGAGCCTCTACTCGCGAAGATTGCGGTCGTGCCGTCCGCGACCACCCTTGAGATCGACGACACCCTGGAGTTCTGTGCCGTCGCGTTCGACCGGTTCGGCAACATCGTCGAGGACGCCGAGATCACCTGGGAGTGCAGCGACCCGTGCGTCGGCATCATCGATGAGTGCGGCGTCTTCACCGCCCTTGACGGCGGCACGGCGACCATCACCGCATGCGGAGACGGTGCTGAAGGAACCGCAACCGTCGCCGTGAACTGCGGCGACCCGGTCCTCTCCCGCATCGTCATTACGCCGGCAGCGATCACGCTCTCCAAAGGCGATTCCGTGACCTTCACCGCGGCCGCCCTCGACCAGGACGGCTGCGAGATGCCCGGCGTCACGATCGACTGGTGCTGCAGCAACGAAGCAGTTGGTACCATCGACTCCTGCAGCGGCGCCTTCACCGCCCTTGACTGCGGCACGGCGACCGTCACCGCATCGGCAGACGGCATCTGCGTGACGGCCGACATAGAGGTCACCGATGAATCCTCAGGTGTCGTGGTCTCCCCGTCGGCGATCATCCTGGACCCCGAGGACGAGTGGCAGTTCACCGTGTATGACCTGCAGGACAACGCAGGCTCTATCGTGGCCTGGTCGTGCGCCGACCCAGGAGTCGGGGAGATCACCGATACCGGCCTCTTCACCGCGTGCGGCGAAGGCAGCACATCCATCACCGCAACAGCGGGCGACGCATCCGGGACCGCGATGGTGACCGTCCGGTCGACGGCACCGGAGCTTGCGCGGATCGTGGTCTGCCCGTCCGACCTCTACATCCCTGCCGGGAACTGCCTGACGCTCACCGCCAGAGGATTCGACCAGTACGGCTTACCCATGGACGTCGAGGTGGACTGGGAGAGCAGTGACCCGTCCGTCGGGACCATCGACAAGTGCAGCGGCACCTTCACCGCTCTTGCGGAAGGGGAAGTGTTCCTCACCGCATCGGCAGACGGTGTCTGCGGCTCCGCCTGCGTGACCGTCGAACCCCCACTCCCGGTCCCGGACTGCATCGACGTCGTTCCGTCCACGGCCGCGCTCGTGCCCGGAGGAACTCAGGAGTTCACGGCCACGGTCTTTGACCAGTGCGAGAACGTAATGGACTGGGTCAGGGTCAGGTGGTCGTGCTCCGATGCGGATATCGGCACGATCGACCGGGCCGGCCTCTTTGCAGCGTTCGCAGAGGGCTCCACGGACGTGAAGGCCTGTGCCGGCGGCGTGGAGGGAGCGGCGGCGGTCACCATCACGGCGGCGCCCACGACCGATCCCACACCCGATCCCGGGAACAACGACGGACCGACCGGAAGCGCCCAGAGCGACGGCGGCGGCTGGAGTCCTCCCACGCTCTGCGCGGCAATCTGTGAGGACCTGAAGAGCGGCGAGACATTCGTGTTCTCGGACGTCAGCGTCTCATCGGTCGGCAGTGTCGCCATCACGGCTGCAAACAACATCCCGAAGATGCTGGTGGTCGTGAAGGAGACGGGGTGCCCCAACCAGGCTGAACCTCCCGGCGGCGCCTACGAGTACGTCGAGATCGCCCTCTCGTGGGTGAAGCCGGACGACATCGACAACGGGACGGTGACCTTCGCCATCCCTGCCCGCTGGCTCGAGGAGCATGACATGCTCCCGGAGGATGTCAGGCTCATGCGCTATGTCGACGGCGGCTGGCAGATCCTGGATACCGAGGTCATCGGTGAGGAGAACGGGAAGTACCTCTTCCAGGCAACCACTCCCGGGTTCTCCACCTTCGTCATCGCCGCGGCGCCGGTGAACGTGACCATAACCGCGGAGGCGAATGCCACGGCCGAGGAGACGAACGCCACGGCCACGGTGACCGAAGAGGTGACGACGGAACCGACCACCGCCGCACCGGCGACGACACCCGCGGCACCGCTCGTCTACGCGCCCCTCCTCGCCCCGCTGGCCTTCCTCCTCTGGCGGAGAAGGAAGAACTAACCCTACCCTTTTTTGATGCCTTGTCATAGACATTCTCCCGAGGTGCCGGAACCCGGGATGACGTGCATACAGGGTTCTCTCCTGCGTGGTGCCGGCCGCGTTCGGTGCGAATACGCAGGTGCCTCGTCTGAGTTCTGTTAAAAAAGAGGAAGGGCTGAAACCCTTCATAACACGTTCGACAGTCTTTCCGCGTCAGTACCCGTTCTGGCCGCCGGCTGCGGTCGTCACCGTGCCGATTAATGTCTGGGTCTCGGTCGGGGTCCCGGTATCGAGCGGAGTCTGGGTCTCGGTCGGAGTCCCGGTATCGAGCGGAGTCTGGGTCTCGGTTGGGGTTGTTGCCGTTTCCGTCGGGGTCGGCTGGGTGCCGTCTCCGCCCGGCATGGTGCACCCTGCGGCCAGTACACCGGCGCCCACGATGCAGAGCACCACCAGAAGGATCAGGATAGGCCTCATGGGTGAGGGCATTACAGACATGATATTTATACCTTACTTGCCCGCGCGGGTCGGGGCCGTTTGGGAACGGCCGGAAGCCTCCCGGGGAAGAGACGCGTCGTTTCCGTTCACCGGCGCTGCAGAGGAGGAAGAGACCGAAGCGGGAGAGAAGAGAGGGGGATCCCTCTCCAGATCACTCCGCGATGAAGTCGCCGTTCATGTCGGGGTGAACGTCACACTGGAAGTAGTAGGTCCCGGGCTCGGGCAGGGCCGTGAACGTGTAGGTGGTCTCGCCACCCCGGTGATGATCTCGCCTACGAAGATCGCCTCGGACCGGAGCGGACTGTCGTAGACCGCGACGTTGTGGGGAATACCCTGGTCCTGGTTGTCGAAGTTCATCGTCACCTCAGCCCCCGCCGGCACCGTGATCGTATCCGTGTCGAACGCCATGTTGTCGGCGGCGCCGCCGGAGCGACCCGCAGGGCGGTTGCGAGTACTTCAGGACCGCCGCCCTCCCGGATACACAGAGGAGGGGTTCCTATCATGCCGGCACTCACCCGCAGCGGAAGAGCACGGGCGAGACCGCGAGCACGGCCCCGAGAAGGAGAGCGGCGAGGAGCGGGGAGAGGACGAATGCCCCGGGAGCAGCGAGGAGAGCCGCGTAGAGGTACCAGAACGGGAGGAGCCCCTGCGCGTACGGGGCGGGCGCGACGAGCCCGGAGAGCGCGATAGCGGCCATGACCGTGATGACCGCATACAGGTGCCCCTCGCCGGACGAGCCCGGAGCGACCGCCACCAGGACGCCGAGGGCGTTCGCCGCAACCACGGCGGAAGCGAACGATACGACGGCGAAGAGAACCCCCTCCGCGGCCGGAGGATGGACGAGCAGGAAGGCGGCGAGGGGGACGGCGATCTGCGCCCCGTCGAGGAGGGCGTTTGCGAGGATGTACCCGGCGGTCAGCCGGCGGGGCGAGACGGGCAGCACGGCCATCCGGTCCAGCATACCACTCTCGCGGATGCGGACGAGCCCGATCGACGACCCGAAGACCCCGGAAAAGATCACGGCGACCGTGATGCCGGCGGCCTGCAGGGATACGGGAGCATCGACGAGAATGAGGGGGAGCAGGAGCGCCGCCGGCAGGGCAAACTTCATGAAGAGCCCCCGGCGGTTCCGGAGGTCTTCGAGGATCTCTTTTCGGAAGAACGAATCAGGGTGCATCCGATTCCTCCCCCGTATACGCGAGAAAGACGTCCGTGAGCCCCGGAGTTCGGATGTCGGCGCTCACGACCACTCCGCTCTCGCCCGCCACCGCGTGGACGATCCGGGCGAGGAGGGAAGACGGGCCAGTCTCGTCCGGCGTGGCTATCACTGTTGCGTGAAACCCGTCCTCCCGCTCTTCCGCGCCCACGCTCTCGACACCGGGGACCTCGCCGAGCGGCCGGAGCGCGACCGGCGCCTTCAATCGGAGGTCGATCGTCACCTTCGCATCGAGCGACCGGACGAGCGCGGACGGCTCCCCCGAGGCGAGCAACCGGCCCCGGTCAAAGAGAGCAACCCGGTCGGCAAGGCCTGCCGCCTCGTTCACGTCGTTCGTGGAGAAGACGACCGCAGCCCCACGCCGTGCCGCCGCACGGAGAAGCCTGGCAAGAGTGACCCTCGCCCGGTAGTCCAGGCCGATCGACGGTTCGTCCAGCAGGATGAGGGAGGGCTCGTGCGCCAGGGCCTCGATAAGACCGAGTTTCCGCCGCATCCCGTAGGAGTACGTAGAGACCGGGTCGCCCCACCGCTCCCGGAGATCGAAGAGCCCGAAGAGGGTTTCAAGCCGCTCGTGCACCGCCGCCGGGTCCATGCCGTAAGAGCGGGCGAAGAACCGGGCATTCTCGTAGCCGGTGAGCGTCTCCCAGTGGGCCGTATGGTCAAAGAGCATCCCGGTGCTTGCGAGCATCGCCCGCCCGCCCTGCGGGAGCGTGACGCTTCCCTCGTCGGGAAGGATGAGGCGGGCGACGACCTTCAAGAGGGTGGACTTCCCCGACCCGTTGGGGCCGAGGAGGCCGAGGATCTCCCCCTCCCCCACATCGAGCGTGACGCCGTCAAGCGCCCGGACGGAGCCGAACTGTTTCGTCACGTTCCGCAGGGCGACAACCATCCCTCTCCCTCACCGGAACTCGAGGAGCGTGGACCGGGTGACCCGCACTGCCCCTTCGGGGACGGTCTCGGCGACCTCGTAAACGAGGATCCGATCGCCCGGACGGACAGTCTGCCCCGTGATCTTCCCGCGCAGGATATGCCGGTGAAAGTCGGGGGCAAACCTTTTCGCCCGGGTAAAGACCACCACCCGGGCATCAGGGACCTGCATCCTGACCACCTCCCACCCCGGACCGCCGGGTCACGTCCCGGACGGTGTCCTCGGTAACCCGGGAGAGGCCCCGATCCCGGGCATGCTCCTCGATCGCCATCCGCGCCACCCCCCGCGCAAACGGCGGCACCCGTGCAAGGATGCTCTCCGCTTCCGGCGTCCAGGGTATCGCCGCATCGGAAGGCAAGTCCGGCACCGTGACCGGGGTCTCTGGCGGCGCGACGACGAGGACGTTCGTGGTGCTCATCCGGGCAAGGTTCAGGGTGTTCGACCCGATCAACGACTCTTTCTCCCGGTGCAGCCCATAACGGCCGAGGACGAGAAGCCCCGCTCCTCTGGCCGCGGCGTAGTAATGCACCTGCGGGCAGACCCTGCCGGCGATAACCGTCGTATGGACCCGGGCGCCCAGGGCCCGGGCGAGGGCGGCCCCGCGCTCCAGGTTCCGCCGGTAGAGGTGCTCGAGGCCCCGGTCGATGATCTCGTCGTGGAGGCGCTCCTGGGCCGGGAAGTCGAACCGGCGTTGCGCCTCCTCAGGCAGGATGTCGGCGATGACCGGAAAGACGCTCGAATGAAAGAAAGGATCGTAGACGGCCACCGCCTCGAGCGGCGCATCAAAGGCGGAAGCGATCGCGGCAGCACGCGCCAGGGCCGCATAGCCTGCGCCGCTCCCGTCCACGCCCACGACGATCGGACGGTTCCTCAGGTTCCACGGCCGCCGCACCAGCAGGAGATCCCCGTCGCGGGCATACAGGAGCGCCCGTTCGGCGAGGCTGCCGAGGGGCACCTCCGGCGTCTCTCCGTGCCCGGTCGCGCCGAGCACCGCGAGGTCCGGCCGGCGCTCCCTGATGAGGCGGAGGATCTCGACGTAACCCCTTCCTTCGGCCGTGACCGGCTCGAACGGGACGCCTCGCGCGGTGGCCTTCGTCGCCAGCGGCGCG
Organism: Methanoculleus sp.; assembly: GCA_035363235.1. Classification (GTDB taxonomy): domain Archaea; phylum Halobacteriota; class Methanomicrobia; order Methanomicrobiales; family Methanoculleaceae; genus Methanoculleus. Next base: position 17,093 of record DAOSER010000007.1, on the reverse strand, counting down.
AGGTAGGCGTCCGATATGAGCGCCATGCCCCCGGATATCAGATCATCGTGCGTCGCCCGCAGGGAGCCGAGCCGCTCCTCCTCCTGGTAGCGCTCCGGGAGGCCGGGCTCCATATCCTCAAAGCGCTGCCGGTGCATGCGGGCGGCATACACATGGCAGCCGGTGCACCTGCCCTTGCCGGTGACCGCAGCAAAGGCGAGAGCCGCGTCCACCGCCAGGTCGGAACAGGGAGATCCATCCACACCGACGAAAACCTGCTGATACATCATGCACACCCTATCGTTCCGGAACACAGGGAGAAGAGCGGCACAAACGGCATAAATGCTTCGGGTATGGCTGCCCGGGGCCGTAATGGATGTGAGACGATCAGGTCCCGGACGGCAGCAGGACGGTGTCGATACCCTGGATAACGCCGTTGTCGGCCCTAAGATCGGGGATCGCGACCGTGGCGTTGTTCACCATGACGGCCGTGCCGGTAGCGTTCACGGTAAGGTTCCCGCCTTGCAGGGTCCGGAGCGCCGAGACGTTTTGAAGGCCATCGAGCGTGTAGGAGCCGTTCACGATATGGTAGAGCACGATCTCCGTGCTGTTTATAGAGCCGTTCAGGACCGGCTCGCGGATACCGGGGTCCATCCGGTCGAACGCGGCGTCGGTCGGGGCGAATACCGTATACGGTCCTGGACCCTCAAGCGTGGCGGCGACGCCCGTCGACTGAAGGAGGCCCGTAAACAGGGTGAAGTTCCCGAACGCCGGGTCCTCCTCGAGGGGGATGCTGGTCTCAGTTGATAAAAGGACCTCCATGATATTCCCCATGGGGTCCTGCGGGGAGAGGGAGGAGAAGGGAAGCGCACCCGCTCCCATCCCCTGTCCCCCGACCATGGCGCCGGTCTGGTTCTGTGTCTGGTTCTGTGTCTGGTTCTGTGTCATGTTCTGCGCGACCACGGGCGTCACCGTCGTCGGGGCCGGCGTGACGGCGGTGGACGGCACGATCTTCCAGAGTTTGCCGGTGCTGGTGGTGTTGTCAGGCCCTCCTACGTCATTCGTCAGCACATACATCTCCTGGTTGGCGTCCTCGCCGAACCCGCGCAGGAACGCGCCCAGCGTCTCATTGTTCCGGGCGGTGATGTTCACCGTCTGGGTATCCCACATGGCGTTCTCGTCAGGCGTCAGGCTCGCGGCGGTCTCCGGCAGCGCTCCCTCGGCCCACCCCGTCGGGGGTGTCGCGGCGAGGAGGGTGCCGTTCCCTACCGTCCGGCTGTCGCTCCAGTATCCGAAGAGGTACCTGCCCTGGAGCCCGACATCGGCCGTCCCACGGTACATGTTGCCGCCGACGACGACGACGCCGAGGTCATGGCCGCCCTCGAAGATAGGGCCGATCAGGGGCTCTCCCTGGAGCCCGGTGATGTTACAGGATGCACCGGGGGCCGTGGTGGCGTTCGGGTCGAAGCAGTGCGTGCCCTCGCGGATGTGCCAGCCGTAGTTCCCACCGTTTAAGACGACGTCAACCTCCTCAAAGAGGTTCTGCCCCGCGTCCGCGACGAAGAGCGCGTTGCTGCCGCCGGAGTCAAAGGCCATGTAGGCCGGGTTCCTGAACCCGCAGGCGTAGATCTCGGTCGGGACAGAGTCGTAGGCGTAAGAATCGAGGATCTCAGGCTGGGCCCCCACGAACGGGTTGTCGGACGGTATGCCGTAGAGGCTGCCGGCAAACGTCGTCCATGTCGGCTCGGGCGGGTTTTCCGTCCGGTTGACGCTCGCGTTTCCGGTCTGGTTCGCCACCGTGGTCATGGTCGGCAGGGGCATGCCTCCGGTAGAGGTGCTGTCCACGTCGATCCGGAGGATCTTGCCGTAGATCTTCGTCAGGTCCTGGGCGTTCCCGATGCCGGGGGTATGCCCGTTCCCGACATCGTCCGCCTTCCCGCCGTCACCGAGGGATATGTAGAGATAGCCGTCGGCGGGGCTGAAGGCGAGCTGGCCGCCGTTGTGGTTCTGGTAGGGCTTGTCGATGTACATCAGGACCTTCTCAGAGGTCATGTTCACCGTGTTCGGGTTTTCGGGGTCGACCTGGAACTCGGAGATGTGGTTCGTGCAACTCCATCCCTCGGGAGCTTCCGGTCTCAAGGGCGCGCTGTAGAACGCGTAGACTTTACCGTTCTCCGCGAAGTTCGGGTGGAACGCGATGGAGAGCAGGCCGCGCTCGTCGTAAGTCGGGCTGATCCCGACAAGGTTGTCCCGGAGGTCCATGAACGGCTCGGGGAGCACGGTCCCGTTCGCATCGACGGCCCACACCACGCCGATCTGGTCCACGACGAAGAGCCGCCCGGTCCCGTCGTCGGGCGACGCGACCATCATGGGTGAGGTGAAGTTCTGCGCGACAAGTTCAAGGCCGATGTTGGCCTCAAAACTCGGGATCGTCGTCAGTTGCGTATGGGTCGCGTTGTTCTCGAACGTCGCGACAAGCGGGGATGCGGCGTTCGTGAGGTCTGTTGCGTTTCCGGTCGTCTGGTCTGAACTCTCGTTGGTGCCGCTGACATTGCTCGATCCCACCACCTGCGCCCCCGCACCCGCGACGAGCGCGAGAACCAGGAGGAGGGATGCTATGACAAGGGTAACTTTTGTCATGCGAGCCCGGACATGGTATCAGGAGGGATAAAGATTACCCCCGGGACCGGTCAGACGGAGTCTTCATCCGTCGGGTGGTATGCCGTCACCTTCGCGACGTACCAGAAGACCACCCACGAGAGTGCGAGCACGATCACCCATACCCCGGCGATCACCGGCAGAGGGATGGGGGTTGCGTAAGCCTGGCCGCCCGGGACGGGGATGATCTGGTAGAACGTCCAGGGTGCGCGTGCCGACTCCCGCACGAACCCCATCACGTTCACGATCGCCGTCCCGAGGATACCGGCCGTGAAGGCGGCGAGAAGCGACCCCCGGGTGAGATACCCCCACTGCCCCTCCTTCTCCTCGCTCGTCAGGACGATGACGTCGAGCATGACGATCGCGGCACCGATCGCCGCCATGATGAAGAGAGCGACGTACTTCAGCGGCATCCCCCCAATCGGGTTGATCCAGGCCCCGGGATCGTCGATGAAGAGCGTCCCGAGCCAGGCGGGCTGGACGAGGATGAACCCGGCGACGGCGGTCACTACCAGGAATCCCTTGAAGATCGTCCGGATGGTGCGGTTCTCGGGTCGGGAGAGGAGCTGGTCGCGCCGGGTTAGGAAATAGGTCCCGATGGTCAAAAAGAGCCCGGCAAGCATTGTCACCATCATGAGCATCTCCCAGGCCCGGGGGCCGTGCATGATCATCATGAAGGCGGAAGGGGCGTTCTCCTGGATAGCGGTCATGTAGAGCTGCCCGAGGATCGGCTGCATGATCAGACCCGCGAGCCCCCAGGCGATGCCGTATGCCGCCACCCAGTCCCACTGCTTCTTTGCGGCGAAGTCTTTCTGGTCGACATAATGGATGGTCGCAAGGGTCGTGATCAGGAACCCGAAGAAGGCGATAGCAGCGGCGACCCGGTGGAAGGTGAGTTCCCAGAGGGTCGGGTTGAACCAGAGCGCCATCGCCTGATCAAGCGTCATCGGGAGCAATCCTGCCTCGGTAAAGGAAAACGACGCGACACCCGGCGTCAGCATACCGGCGGCGAGGGTATCGATGGTGACGGTCTGGACAAAGACGCTGACCGCGTAGCCGAACCCGAGCGCGAGGTGTACGCCGGGCCTCACCCGGTCCCAGGCGAACCAGAAGGTGAAGAGCAGGAGGATGATGACACCATAGAGGATGAAGTAGGCAAAGAGCGGCCACCAGTAGAGGTGAAAGATGTTCATAGAGAGGTCCGGGAAGAGTGCGATGAAGGCCATCATTCCTCCCGCCGCAAACGTCGACCCGGCCGAGAAGAGGATGAGGACAAAGAGCGTGAGCGACCGGGCCAGGTTCCTGTAGCGCATGCGCCGGTAGCGGAAGTAGAGGAGCGCCGTGACCGCGATGACCCAGGAGCCCCCGACGTGCAGGTTCGCGAAGACGACGTGGATCAGCATGGTAAACGCGATCACGGCGGACCGGCTGATATCCCCGACGCTCTGGATGGGTATGCCGGAAGTGGCGTAGTCTGCGGTACTCTCGCTGAGATTGTTCGCAAGGATGTCCGTCGAGGATATCGTCCCGCCCTGGAGCGGCACGATGACGACGGCAAGGAAGATCAGGTAGGCTATGATCGCCACGATGACCGCGGATATGAGGCGCAGTCTCCTTCCGGACCCCTCTTCCGCCATCCGTGTTTCCCGTGTGACCATTCCCGTACCTCCTCTAAAACGGCGGGGGGAGTTTCGTGAACCCAAAGTGCCAGAAGACGTAGATCGCAACCCCGATGTAGACCGCGATCGCGACCCACATGACGTAGGTCAGCGCCCGGTCCCGTCTCCGGCTCATACCTCCTCCTCCCGCTCCGGGTGGTAGGACGTCACCCGCGACGTGAACCAGAATATCGCGAAGACCAGCCCGAGGATGATCAGCCAGAGCACGAAGATCTGGTAGGCCGGCACCGGCGTCGGGTAGGTCTGTCCCCCGGGCACGGGGACGATCTTATAGAAGAGCCACGGGGAGCGCGCCGATTCCCGGACATACCCCATGACGATGACGATCCAGGTGCCGAGCGCCCCGGCGATGAGTGCCGCCGCGCGGGACGCCCGGGAGAGGTTGCCCCACTCCTCGTCCCGGCGCCCGCGGAGGACCAGGAGGTCGATGCCGACGATGATCGCCCCGACGGCTATCAGGACGAGGAGGGCGATGTGCTTGTAGTACATGTCTCCGAGTGGATTAGCCCAGGTCCCGGCGTCGTGCTGCATGATCCCCCCAAGCCACGCCGGCTGGGCGAGGACGAGCCCTGCCGCCACGGCGATGAGGGCGAACGCCCGAAAGAGGGTCCTGATGTCGTGCCGGCCGAGCCGGACGAGGAGACGCTCCCGCCGCTCGACGAAGTAGACCGAGACGGTGACGATGAGGAGCGAGAGCAGGCCGACCATCATGAGCATCTCCCACGCCCGCGGTCCGGTCATGATGTTGGTGAAGGCCTGGTTCTGGTGGGTGAATATGGTGTACATATACCACAGGCCGAGGAGCGGCTGGGCGATGAGGCCGGCGAGCCCCCAGAGGATGCCGAACGAGCCCACCCAGTCCCAGTACCTCTTCGACGGCGGGTCGGTCCGGTCGCGGAAGTGGAGCATCGCGAGGAACGCGAGCAGGAACCCGAAGAAGGAGATCGCGGCGGCGACCCGGTGGGACTGGAGCGGCCAGAGCGTGGGGTTGAACCACCACTGCAGGTACTCGGCCCAGGGCATGCCGAGGAGGCCGGGCGCTCCCCAGGTGATGGTCTTTGCACCCGGTGTCAGCATCCCCGAGACGAAGGTGTCGATGGCGAGGGTCTGCAGGTAGATCGAGACAGGGTAGCCGATGGCGAGGAAGACGTGCCAGGCCGCCCCAATCCGGGCCCAGGTAAACCAGAGGGTGTAGACGAAGAAGATCTCGACCCCGAAGAGGATCGCCTCGACGAGGAGCGGCCACCAGTAGATGTGAAATCCCTGCGTGGCGAACGTCGGGTAGAGCGCTATAAAGAAGAAGACCCCGGTCGCCGCGAACGTCGCGCCCGCCGAGAAGAGGATGACGTTGAAGAGTGCCACTGACTTTCCGAGACGGCTGTAGCGCTCCTGTCTGGAGACAAGGTAGAGGATGACGAGTGAGAGAAGCACCCAGGCGCCCCCGAGGTGCAGGTTCGCAAAGAGGATATGGGTGAGCATCACGAACGCAATGAAGATCGACCGGCCGGAAGCCCCGAGGTCGACCTCCTGGATGGGCATCTGCTCCTGGAACTGCGGCTCCGCTCCCGAAAGGTCGCTAGAACGTATCGCCGTCGAGGATATGAGCCCGCCCTGCAGGGGTATGATGTAAGCGTAGAGGACGATGATGAAGAGCGCAAGCGCGACCAGGATCCCGGCAATCTTCCGGAGGTCGCCGCGTGTATCGTACTCACTGGGTGCCGGCGGCGTTCCCCCTGCCTGCGTTCTCATCCCCCCTGGCTCCGGGCATGGGGAACCCAGCATATAAAGGTTATGCCGGGCGGCACCGGGGGCGAAGAATGGGGAGATCCGGGGGATCTCCCGCCGGTGGGCGGCACCTTACTGCACGATGAAATCGCCGGTCATCTGCTGGGGATGGACGTCGCACCGGAAGAAGTAAGTGCCGGGCTCGGAGGGTGCCGTGAAGGTGTAGGTGGTCGTATCGGGACCGGTGATGGTGTCGCCCTTAAAGATGTTCTGGCTCGCGGAGGAGTCGGTGTAGACCGCGAAGTTGTGCGGGACGCCGTCATCCATGTTGTTGAAGTTCACCGTCACCTCCGCCCCCGCGGGCACCGTGATGGTGCTCTTGTCGAAGGCGATGTTCTGGGCAGTGAGATCGACGGTCGTAGCCTGACCGGCCGCCCCGGTAGTCGCCGTGGCGGCAGGGGTTCCGGTCCCGGTGGCTGTCGTCTCTGTAACAGACGGTGTTCCGGTCCCGGTGGCTGTCGTCTCTGTAACAGACGGTGTTCCGGTCCCGGCGGCTGTCGTCTCAGTAACAGACGGTGTTCCGGTCCCGGTGGCTGTCGTCTCTGTAACAGACGGTGTCCCAGCGGCCGTAGTTTCGGTAACGGATGGTGTTACGGTCCCGGTCGGCGGTGCCGTCGGCGGTGTGACGTTTCCGCCCGGGATAGTGCATCCTGCAGCCAGAACTCCCGCGCTCACGACGAGAAGTGCCGCAAGAAGGATTGCGATGGGCCTCATACGGGAGACCATAACATATCCACTATTTATATATTACTCTCCGGGCAGTGCCGATGGCAGAGCAGGTCGCCGCCGCCGAGAATGCCCCCCGAGCGGTCCGCTGCCGGTGTTCAGATTGCCTGCCCGTCACCCCGCCCCAGCCTCTCTGTGCGAAAAGAGGGCGAGAAGCCCGGCGAAGAGCGCGATCAGGTCGAAGGGCGGGAGGAGGCTTGCGACGAGAGCATATCGCCCGCTCCTCCGGGGATCACCCCGGTCGATCGCCCGGTACGCCGCAAGCCCAAACCCGATCCCGGCAGCCTTGACCACGGCAAGGAGGAGCGCCCCCGTCGGGGAGGCACCGGGAAAGCCGCCACTCCCCGCAAAGCCGCCGATCCCGATGACGAGGAGCGTCACAACCGCAAAGATCCCGAAGATCACCGATACAGTGATGAGGAACCGGGCGATCTTCACCTCCTTTCCCATGCCTTCCATGCCGGGCCGTTCCTCTGTCGTGAGTATTAACCTTTTCCCGGAGGAGTATGACAGGAGCGGCATGCATCCCTGATCGCAGAGGTACGGGCCGTCGGGCAGCGTACCGGCGAGCTGACTCCGGGTCTCCATCGCACCCTGCAAACATGGCACCAGCAATAACAAGGTAGGAGACGAATGCGTCGTGGCATCGTATTTTAGGGATTTTGGCATATGTTGCGGCGGGCACGATAGCCTCACGTGAGATGGCAATAGAGAGTTACAAAGTCTCACGCAAAAGAGGCGAAGGAGCCGAAAGGCGGCATATGGGATGCATAGATTTCGGCGGAAACACAAGGGGAACGGGGTTGTCCGTTCCCGTCTTCGCACGTTTGTTCGCATCATGTCACGATGAAATCACCGTTCATGAAGGGATGGACGTCGCACTGGAAGTAGTAGGTCCCGGGCTCTTCCGGCGCCGTGAAGGTGTAGGTGGTCGTCGCCGGTCCGGTGATGATATCACCCACGAAGATCTGCTCAGACCGGAGAGAGCTGTCGTAGACCGCGAAGTTGTGGGGGATGCCGCCGTCCTGGTTGTCGAAGTTCACCGTCACCTCCGCCCCCGCGGGCACCGTGATTGTGCTCGTGTTAAATGCGATATTCTGTGCGGTGATGTTCACCGTCACGGCACCCCCGGGCGTCGGGGTCACGTTCACGGTCGCTGTCGGGGTCACGTTCATCGTTGCTGTCGGGGTCACGTTCACGGTTGCTGTCGGGGTCACGTTCACGGTCGCTGTCGGGGTCACGTTCATCGTTGCTGTCGGGG
>DAOSER010000007.1:0-8905 GCA_035363235.1 Methanoculleus sp. | reverse complement strand
TCACGTTCATCGTTGCTGTCGGAGTGGCGTTCACCGTCGGGGTCGGCGTCTCGTTCCCGGCCGGGGGCATGACTGTCGGAGTGGCGTTCACCGTCGGCGTCGGGGTCACGTTCCCCATCCCGCCGGGACGGAGCGCAATCACCTGCGGCATCTCCCCGACCCCGCAGGGCCAGACGATGGTGTCGTTCGCGACCGCAGGCCAGGCGTTGATGCCTGCAGGAGCGGTGAAGTTCCAGACCTCCTCGCCGGTCATCGCATCGAAGGCGTAGATCGTCCCGTTGAAGGTCGCCGTGAAGACCAGGTCGTTGACGACCGTCGCACCGCCCACGTTGATGGAGTCAAGTTTCTTGTCCCAGAGGATCTTGCCGGAATAAGCTTCAACAGCCACAAGCCCGCCCGTCCCCTCGGGGACCGGCTGGATCTCCGCCTGGGGCACGCCTTCGACGCCCAGAGAGAGCGAACTGGTCGGCGACCAGATGGTGTAGAGGTCGACGTAGGGCACGTAGACCGTGCCGTTCGCGTAGGCCATCGGGGTCTCGACACCGCCGAGCGCTCCCGGATAGACTGTGGTGTTGCCGGGCGGCAGCGCCGCAAGCTGGTCGTTCTCGTGCCTGCCCACGTCGGCGATCCAGAGGATGGCCCCGGTATCGCGGTTGAAGGCATAGACCCTGCCCATCTTCCCGGCGCTGATCACGATATTCTGGTCCTCTCCGCTGACGTTGGCACTGGTGAGAATCGGCGAGATCTGGAGATCGTGGTCGAAGAGGTCGTGCGGGAGCACCTGGTTGAACCAGACGATATCACCGGTCGCGTGGTCGAGCGCCATCATGGTGTTCGTATAGAGGTTCGGGCCGGGCCGGCTTGCGCCGTTCGGGAAGTCAGGAGTCCCCGCGAACGGTGCCGGATTCGCTATGGCCCAGTAGGTGATGCCCGTCTCCGTATCCACGGCCGGGGTGTACCAGGCCCCGCCACCGCTGTTGACGTCGGGGTTGCCCCAGATGTTCACCGGGTCGTCGACCGTGCTGAAGTTCCACGCGATCTCGCCCGTCTCCTGGTCGAGGGCGTAGAAGAACCCGACAGCTCCGCCACGGTAGAAGACGTCGCCGCGGCCGGGCACCGTCGAGGTGTAGACGAGGTTGCCGTAGACCGTGGGCTGGATATCGATCCCCTCACCGATGATCTCCCCGGCTATGGGGGTGGTGTTGATGAGCTGCATCGACCAGAGTTCTTCACCGTTCGATGCGTTCAGCGCCGCGATGGAGAACGGGTCGTTCGTCACGAAGACCTTGTCCCACCCGACTGCCGGCCCGTTCGGCCCGGTCACGGTGGTGTTGTTGTAGATCTTCTCCCATTTCACCGAACCGTCGGCGAGGTTCAGGGCGTAGGTGTCGGCATAGAGGTCCTGGAAGTAGACGGTGTCTCCCACGATGATGGGGTTGCTGCTCGCGCCGCCGTAGATGCCGGTGGCGTTGATATCAAATGTCCAGGCGATAGCCAGGTCGTCGACATTGTCCTTATTAATCGATACGTTGGTCGTTGCGCGTGTATTCTCGTAGTCCCTGTTCGGGAGCGGCCAGTCGGCCGCATACTGGATGATCTCCGGCGGGACTCCCTCCGCCGCCTGTGCAGTCTGGTTGGTCATGTCGCTCGCGTTCTCTTCCTGGGCGACCGCCCCGGAGAAGAGCATTAGACACCCTATCAGGGTGATGATCAGGAACCTTGACAATCCATGCATACGGGGCAGAGATTGCATAAGCATGCTATATACCTTTCGCAGGGTTGCTCCCTTCTTCCCGAAAATCCCCATAACCAGGAATCATCGCCCCTGAAAGGCCGGTTCCATATACCGGAACCGAGACGGCGCTGTTGCCGGCCCCCGGGTCCGGGGGATCTGCACGGGAGAAGAGGGCGGGAAGAACGGGGCAGTCCCGCTCTTCACACACCGGTTCATTCCGGCTCAGTCCACGATGAAGTCGCCGTTCATCGACGGATGGGCGTCGCACTGGAAGTAGTAAGTCCCGGGCTCTTCCGGCGCCGTGAAGGTGTAGGTGGTCGTCGCCGGTCCGGTGATGATATCACCCACGAAGATCTGCTCAGACCGGAGAGAGCTGTCGTAGACCGCGAAGTTATGTGGGACGCCGTCGTCCTGGTTGTCGAAGTTCACCGTCACCTCCGCCCCGGCCGGCACCGTGATCGTGCTCTTGTCAAACTGAATGTTTTGTGCGGTGAGATCCACCGTCACAGCGCTCCCGGCCGCCGCCGCTGCCGGGGTCGCGTTCCCCGTCGCGTTCTCGCCGACGGTGACGTTCACGGTGTCAAACACCAGCGGTATGAGCGGCGTGTGGTCGTTGTTGACCACCTGCACCGAGAGGTTGTGCTCACCTGCCGTCACGTTCTCCCAGGTATGGGAGAGGTTCGTGGAGATGACGTAACCGCCGGTCGGCGGTATGGCAGGAGCGCTTGCGTTCGTCGGCACCGGGGCGTCCAGGTAATAGTGCAGGTGGCCCTCCCCCGGCGCGTTCGGCTGCCCCGTGGGCTCCACCAGCGTGAAGTTCGTCAGATTCACCTCAACGGTCACGTTCCCGGCGGCGACACTGGCATTCGCCACCGGTGATATGATAGTGACGTTTGTCGCATTGGTCACGTTCCCGGCCACGGTCGGGGCCGGGATCTGGCCGCCCCCGTACTCCTGGGCGACCGCCCCGGAGAAGAGAGCCACACACCCTATCACCAGGGTGAGGATCAGGAGTCTCAACAGTTGGGTCATACGGGGCGGGGGGATGGAAGGAAGTCTGATAAACTTTTCGCAGGGCGATAGCGTCTCCCCCGAAAACCGAGGTTGGCCGGAATCCTCCGTCGGGCGAGGCCGGTTTCCCCGACAGGGTTAAGTAGAGACTCGCCATATCCCCGTCGTATGATACGCACGAAACGGATCTACGAAGAACCCTCGGAGGACGACGGGCTCCGGGTCCTCGTCGACCGGCTCTGGCCCCGGGGCGTCTCGAAAGCGGAGGCGAAGATCGACCGGTGGGAGAAAGACCTTGCACCGACGAATGAACTGCGGAAGTGGTTCGGGCACGACCCGGCGAAGTGGGAAGAGTTTCTCCAGCGCTACCAGGCCGAACTTGAGGATAAGAAGGAAACGCTTGCCCTGCTCCGGCAGGAGGCGAGCGACGGGACCGTCACGCTCCTCTATGCCGCCAAAGACGAGACCCACAACAATGCCGTGGCGCTGAAACGGTATATCGAGGAGGAGCTGGCTTCACCGATACGTTCTTGACGACTCCGGTCGGGTAACCTGCCATGACCATGGAGAGCGACAGGATATCCTACCACGAATCGGTGAGAACCGTCTATGAGCGGCTCAAGGCGGACGGCATGTCGAACGTCTGGGACCGCTACGAGGCGCAGGGCCTCGGCACCGACCCCGACCGCCGGTGCGCCTACTGCCAGGCGGGCGCCCGGTGCGATTTCTGCTCGAACGGTCCCTGCCGTGCCGACGCTTCCCGGAACTGGCGGGGCGTCTGCGGGATCAACGCCGACGGCATGGCGATGCGGATGATGCTTCTTAGGAACGTCATGGGCGCGTCGAACTACCACTTCCACGCGGCGCAGGCCGTCCGGACCCTCCGGGCGACCGCGGAGGGGAAGACCCCGTTCTCGATAGTGGAGCCAGAGAAACTCAGGACGTTTGCAGGGCGGCTCGGGATCGATACCGGCGGGAGCGACGCCGAGGTCGCGCTCCGGCTCTGTGACTTCGTGGAGGAGGACTTCCACCGGTTCACCCACGAGCCGAGCCAGATCGTGGAGCGGCTCGCCCCGCCGGAGCGGAAAGAGACCTGGAAGCGGCTCAACCTCTTTCCGGGCGGGATCTACGGGGAGGCGATCGTCGATACCGCCTCGACACTCACGAACGTCGACGGCTGGTTCGTGAGCCACGCCATACGGGCGATGCGTCTCGGTGTCGCGATGGCCTACCAGAGCCAGATCGTCCTCGAGTACATCCAGGACATTCTTTACGGCATCCCCCGCCCGCACCCGATGCGGGTCGACCTCGGGGTGCTCGACCCCGACTACGTCAACATCCTCCCGAACGGCCACGAGCCCTTCCTCGGGTTCGCCCTCATCGACCTCGCCCGCACCGGGGAGTGGCAGCAGAAGGCAAAGGACGCGGGGGCAAAAGGCCTCCGGGTCATCGCGAACATCGAGACCGGGCAGGAACTGATCCAGCGGAGGGAGATGGACGACGTCTTCTACGGCTACACGGGGAACTGGATCATGCAGGAGGCGGTGCTCGCCACCGGGGCGGTCGACGTCTTTGCGGCCGACATGAACTGTTCGCTCCCGCTCGATCCCCTCTACGCCGAGAAGTACCACTTCAAACTGATCCCGGTCAGCGAGGTCGTGGTCTTCGAGGGCGGGACCGACCGGCTCGAGTACGTCCCCGAGGAGGCAAAAGAGCAGGCAGCGACCCTCCTCTCGATGGGGATCGAGAACTTCAAGGAACGGCATACCACGATCGAGCCGATCCGCGGCCTTCCCGTCCGGGAGGCGGTGGTCGGGTTCGCCCCCGAGAGCATCGTTGCAGCGCTCGGCGGGAGCCTCGACCCGCTGCTCGGAGCAATCAAGGACGGCACCATCCGGGGCATTGTCGGGCTCGTCTCCTGCACCACGTTGCGCGACTCCGGGCAGGACGTCCACACCGTCGCGGTCGCAGAGAACCTGATCGCCCGCGACATCCTGGTCCTCGGGATGGGGTGCGGCGTCGCCGCGCTCCAGGTCGCCGGGCTCTGCTCACCTGAGGCGAAGGAGAAGGCCGGCCCGGGGCTGAAGGGCCTCTGCACGGCGCTCGGCGTGCCGCCGGTCCTCGGGTTCGGGACCTGCACCGACACCGGCCGGTGCGCCGACCTCCTCTTCTCGGTCTCCGACGCCCTCGGCGGCGTGCCGCTCCCGGACCTCCCGGTCGCCGTCGCCGCCCCGGAGTACATGGAGCAGAAGGCGACGATCGACGCCCTCTTCGCGCTCGCGCTCGGCCTCTACACCTACGTCAACCCGGTCCCGACCGTGACCGGGGGGCCGGACCTGGTCAAACTCCTCACCGAGGACCTTCCCGGCATCACGGGCGGGGTGCTCCACGTCGAGACGGACGCTGCAGAGGCGGCGGAGGGGATGCTTGCGCACATCGAGGGGAAGCGGGAGAAACTGGGGCTGTGAGAGGCGGGAAGTCTTTTTCCGGCAGAGCAAGGACGCCGGAAGGCACGGACCGGCGGGGCCTCGAGAGGGCAGAGCGGCAATGGTCGGGCCTGTGGAGAAGATCGGCGGGTACGGGACCCTTCCGGGAGAGCACCCAGTCTCTCGCCCTGCCCCGGCGGTCCGGATCATTCGCATCGATGACGGTCCCGGCGTGCGAGTCATTCTCCATCATCTGCACCGCCGGAGACACCCGTAATTTCGGATCAAACACCGGCCATACCGACCCCCATTTTCAAATCTGTGACGTCGGTTTGCGGGTGTCTATATAAACCCCCTGCGCCGGCAGAGACACCCGCAGTGTCGGACGAATTCGGAGCGTGCAGAGGCTGATAGAAAGAAATTTATGCGAAAACGGTGCACTTTTGCACTGACACCCGCAATCAGAGGGGTGTGGAAACCAGATGAGGTCCAGGCGATGCAGGATCGCCAGATTCTGGTCTCTCCGATGAGGTGGAGTCCTATCCCTGTTCGCGATTCTCAATTGAAAATAAGAGAAGTTAGCAACGTTACTCAAAGAAAAAAGGGCTTACGTAAGAATCGGGAATCCCATGGGCAACCCTTGTGGGCACTCCACAAAGTATATTTCTTCGAACGGCAGACATCGTGTGCATGCAGACAATAGAAGTATCCGATACGATTTACCAGGAAATTATCTCGCGCAGAAAAGGGAGAGAATCAATAAGCAAAATCCTTGAGCGTGAGTTAAAACCCGTCAAAAAATGTGCGAGAGTTGCCGAGCTGGAGAGGTTAAGGAGACAGCCGGGATCTGATATATCGGTTGTTGAAAAAAGACTGGCTTCTAAAAGAATGGCCGTTAACAAGATTTAATCCAATTGTGATACTTTTTTTCAGTCATAATCTTTACAACCGCTGCATATCTGTTCGGCCCGGTCCCTTCAATAACATAAATCACAACGTGGTCATGGGGAACATGCAAACGCCAGAATCCTTTGCAATTCCCTTTTAACTCGTGTTTATTACAGGAATTTATATTCACAAATAGATATTCGCCAAGACATTTTTTGATTTTATCAATAATACTCTCCTCAATGGAAAGGTTCTTTACGAGATACCTTTCCACATCTCGTTTTATCTCAATCCTTGCCATAGTATTTTTCTCCAGAATATCTTTACTTCACGTCCATGATACAAATTTCCGGTGCACCTGCCGAGACGTCGCGTTCGCCAGGGCGCGTCCCCGGAAGTACTGATCAAAGATCCCTTCACTGTCTGACAGGCGTTCCTCGTGCTCGATCAGGGCGTAGGTGACCCCGTTCTGGTTGATAAACAGGGTATCCAAGTATTTGTCGTTTTCAAGGTATGTCCTCCAGATCCCCCACCCATCAGTTCTGACGGTCTCGCGGCGATGAAGACCGTTCAAAGGCATATCGGCTTCTAGCGGGAAAGTCTGAAACCGTCACTACAACGCTGATACAGGTGAGTCTGTTGCGGGCGGTGAACATCCCGCCGAACAGGTCAAAGGTTATGGAATCCTCGTAACGGCCGAGGCGGAGGAGGGGCGGCAGCTTACCGTACCTACCACGGGTCATGTGGATCGAGTTCCAGCGCCCTATCAAAGCACAGTAAGGCTTCCTCGAACTGCCACATTTCATTGAGAACCTTACCTCTTATCGATCCCAGGGCTGCGCATACTCCGGATCGATGGCAACGGCTCTTTCGTAGCACCTTGCTGCATCTGTACATCGTGTAAGTGCCATATAGGCAGACCCTTTGTTGGACCAGTATACTTTGCTGTCTGGAATTATAGCGAGGGCCTGTTTGCAGCACTCGATCGCTTCCCTGATCGGCCGTCCGGGGATTGGGCGGCACCGAAACAGAAAGCGTTTATGCCGTGGCGGCAAGGTAGAGATAAATGAGCTCCTTACGCCGCACGGGAGCGGACTTTCTCCTGATCAACCTCCTCCTTCTCGTTCTCACCCAGCCCGGCGCACTCGCCCTTGCCGGGTTCGACCCGCCGTTCGGCCTCGCGGTGAGCGCCACCATGTGGATGGCCGCGTTCGTCGGAGCCTCCCCCCTCGCCGTCCTCTACCTCCTCATAAAGAGCGAATCCCTCGGCCGGCGGTTCCTCCCGGCAACGGCGGCTTACATCGCCCTGGTTCTCGCCGTCGCCTATGCATCCTACCTCCTGCAGCAGCCCCTCTTTGAAGGGTTCAGGGCGCCGGGCTACGAACAGACCTTCCCGGTCTTCCTTGCCGCCTCCGTGCTGACCGCCGTCATCTCCATAACACTCCTTCCGGCCGGCCTCCTCGCCTACGTCGCGAACCCCGAAAACCTGCCCCTGCTCGCTGTGAACGTCGTGCTCCTCGCGGCAATCGTGACCCTCTGGCGCCTCCGCTCGCGGGGCTACGGGAGTGCCTGAACGGGTGTACCCCGCAGGGTGACACCACGCTTTTCCCTCCAGAGGGCGACGGATGGATTGTATCCGGCGCATCCCTGCCGGAGAGGTGAAAACGAGCATGGAAAACGGACCCAGAGGAGCAATCCTCCAGAAAGACGGCACGTCATACGCGATCGTGCCGAGAACACCCGCGGGAATCGTCAGCCCGGAGCACCTGGAGAACATCATCAAGGTCGTCAGGCGCTACGAGATCCCCGTCATCAAGATGACGTCGGGGCAGCGGATGGTGCTCGTGGGCATCAAAGAAGAGGACGTCGAGAACATCTGGAACGAACTCGGGATGACCGTCGGGCAGGCGACCGCGCCCTGCGTCCACTACGTCCAGGCATGCCCCGGGACGGTGACCTGCAAATACGGCAAACAGGACTCCCTGGGCCTCGGGCTCGAGGTCGAGGAACTCTACCAGGACATGAACCTGCCGGCAAAACTCAAGATGGGGGTCTCCGGGTGCCCCCGGTGCTGCGGCGAGAGTTACCTCCGCGACATCGGGCTCATGGGGAACGCGAAGGGCTGGACGGTCATCTTCGGGGGCAACTCCGGCGGCCGCCCCCGGATCGGCGACGTCGCCGCAAAGGACCTCACGAAAGAGCAGGCCATCGACCTGGTCCGCCGGCTGCTCGAGTACTACCGGGTGAACGCCAGACCCGGAGAGCGGACCGCACGGTTCGTCGAGCGGGTCGGGTTCGATGCCGTCAAATGCGACGTCCTGACCTTCGCCCCCTACATCCCGCTCGACTCCGTCTGACCGGGGTTACGCGGAAGGGGGGGCGTCGATACAGTCGGCGTTCGCGATCATCCGGTTGACGAACTGCCGTTGAACGCAGGTGATGAACGGCAGGGTGATCACGACGGCGTTCCGGACGCCGTCCTGGCGGTAGACGATCATGCAGACGCGGTCGTCGGCGATGAAGATGTAGTCGAGCAGGAACGCCGACCCGTCCACCGGGATGGGGCCGCAGTAGATCTTCTCGAAGATGTTCTCCTGAAAAAAGGTGCAGAACGGTTTCGGGACGTAGAGGGACGCGTCCCCGAGCGGCTTCTTGATCCCGCGCTTCCCGTTCGGGAGGAGGACGCTCACGGGATGCTCCCTCGACGCATCGGCGATAAGCCGGGCGAACTCCCCGATCTCGCGGTAGTCCAGGCAGACGACGGCAAGGTCGCGGGTGACGCCGCCGGCAAGCGACTCCGCGTGGCGCCGGATGCTCCACTCCCCCTGCACGTACCAGATCGGCG
>DAOSER010000006.1:0-30891 GCA_035363235.1 Methanoculleus sp. | reverse complement strand
CGGCCTAAAGGCCGGGGTCTTCTCGCTCCACCCCTTCAACCCCGCGAGATAAATCACAATGCAACATCAGCCAGTTGTTCGCCGGGACGCTGCGTCACCTGATCGTTGAGCACTGCAATACACCCGGAGATGGCATCCTTGATATTCTCGAGGGCTTCTTCAATGGTCTCCCCCTGCGAGTGGCACCCGGGAATTGCAGGACAACGCACAACGTATCCGCCGTCCTCCGGATCTTCCCTGATGATAACCCGAAATTTCATCTCTATGCACCTGATCAATCTTATGATCTCCCGGAGTAATCAGGGGTTGCCCGGGCCTGAGAGACCACCATCACGGGTTGTCTGGAAGACGCCTGCCGCCAAAGATCGCACCCTGTAGCCATACGCAGTCCGATGGGAACCTGCTGGATGCATCCACCTAACAGCGCGGAACCATTATCGCCGTCACGGTCTCTCCTGCTGCAATGGTGGTACACCGGGGGCTCTCGCAGTTCGACCTGACGAACATCATCGTCGGGGCGATCGTCGGCGCCGATATTTACATCGCGTCCGCGCTCACCGCAGGCCTGGTCGGCCCGTTCTCGATCGTCCTCTGGGCGGTGGCCGGGCTCTTTGCCGTAACGCTCGCGATGGTCTTTGCCTACTGCAGTTACTACGTCCCCCGGGTCGGCGGACCGTTCGCCTACGTCTCGGAGGCGTTCGACGACTTTTACGGTTTTCTTGCCGGCTGGAGCATGTGGGTCGCGGAACTCCTCGCGCTTCCGGTCTTTGCAATCGCGTTTACGAACTATCTCCAGACGCTCGTCCCCCTCACCCCGGCCGCAGGAGTCATCGTGAGAGCAGCCTTCGTCGTCTCCCTGACGCTCGTCAACATCGTCGGCGTCCGGGCCGCAGGGAGACTGAACGACGTCCTGACGCTCATCAAACTCTTCCCCCTGCTCCTCCTGATCATAGCGGGGTTCGGTGTCTTCATCCTCCGGCCGGAGATGTTCATCGGGAACTACACCCCGCTGCTCCCGCTCGGACTCGAGAACGCCTCCCATGCCCTGGTCCTGATCTTCTGGGCATATGCCGGGTTCGAGATGGGGACGCTCCCGGCCGGCGAGGTGCAGGACCCGCAGAAGGCCATCCCCCGCGCCATCACCAGCGGGATACTGATCGTCGCTCTCTTTTACCTCTCGACGAACTTCGTGCTCTTCGGGCTCGTCAACTGGACCGAACTCGAACAGAGCACCGTGCCGCTCGTCACGGCCGGCACCATCCTCTTCGGGTCGATAGGAGCGCTCATCATGACGGTCGGCGCTCTCTTCTCGGTCGCGGGGTCGGATGAGTCGGGGATGCTCGGCAGCGCACGGCTCGCGTATGCGATGGCGATCGACGGGCTCTTCCCCCGTGCGTTTGCGAAGGTTCACCCGCGCTACGGAACGCCGTACGTGGTCCTCATTGTCCAGGGGGTGCTTGCGTTCGTCCTCTCCAACATCGGGAACCTGTCCGGGCTGATATCGTTCGCTGTCCTCAACCTCGCGCTCTCGTTCCTGCTTACCTGCTTTTCCCTCATCGTTCTCCGAAGCGACCGCGCTACGAACCTCCGCGGCCAGCACATCCTCCCCCTCGCAGGGATCGCGATCTGCCTCTTCCTCCTCTTCTCAACCACAACCTTCGATAAGGTCGCGGGGGCCCTGGTCGTCCTCGCAGGCATCCCGGTCTACCTCTACTACTCCCCGAAGACGGACATCCGTCACCTAAAAGACCTCTTCCTCTCTGAGGAGGCCATGCTCCTGCGGCGGCTCGAGGTAAGAGAGACGTATCTCGCAAACCTCCTGGATCTCGTCCGCACGGCTCTCCGGAGGATCCGGCGGCCGGGCGACCACGACTCTGGAGAACGCTGACACCGATCCTGATGCCATCAGAGGAGAGGCCAAAGCCCCTCCCCGCCGTCATGACGACCATCCATCTGGCTGCGGTTCCTCGACGTCGTACCGCGGAGCCGCATTGTGCCATTCTTCCCCGGCACGTTCGGGCACATCGCATCCTCCTCCTTCCCCCGCGTGAGCCCATGCCTCCCGGGGCGGTTTCAGTCGTGCCGGCACATCACGCGAAAGGATGCTTCGCAGTATCTTTCTGGGCGAGCACCTCGCTCATCTTTGGCTCGCCTGTCATCGCCCGGCTGATGGCGGTCTTCGTCGCCTCGTAGTTCCAGTCGTAGATCTTCTTCTTGTCCGCCGCGTCCCACCCGATGAAGACTGAGGCGATGATCAGCAGGCCGTCGGCCTCCGCTTCCGGTATGATGTCTTCCGCGACGCTGTCGACCACCGCCTTCGCGACGGCTGCCTGTGCGGGGCCGAAGATCAGGAGAGCCTGGCTCGCGTTCTTGATCGTGACCTTGTTGACCATCAACGTCGAGGGCTTCGCCGGAATGTTCGGGGTGAGCACGGCAAGGAGCGGGGTGTGCCCCCATGCAGGCGATGCGAGCGCCGTGACGAAGGCCTGCTCCACGCTGCTCCCTTTCTTCCCGATGACGAGATCGACATGGGCAACCTCCGGCCCTTCACCGACGAGTGCTTCTCCGATGAGTGCATGTTCGAAACCGACCATAAAACGTTGCCGAGAGTGGACCCTGCCGCGAACGAACCGACTCCTGCGCGGCCGCCGGCACTGCAAGCTGCCCCTTCGCAGATCACCGCCGGCGCTACGACTCGTTGAAGACGAACAGGCTCGCCGAACCCGAGGCATACACCCGACCGTAGCCTTCGTTATCGAGCGTTCGCTCCGGGTCGTGCGCCGGCCGGAACATCCCGTCGTAGCAGAAGATGGGGCGGTCCCGGATGTACTCCCGGGTCAGAACGGCGTCCGCGCCGTACGAGCGGTAGGCTCCTTCGATGAGCATATCATCTCCCGGCAGGATGAATCCCGGATCGGAGTTGACATAATCCACGACCTGAACGTACCGGTCCGCCCAGACCGGTCCGGTTCGCACGGCGTCCACGGTATCGATCGCCCGCATCTCGGACGTCGTGAACCCGGTTCTCACGGCACTGCTGCCGGAAAAGATATGGGTATCGTTGTTTGCAGCCGGGCTCAGGATCATGGCGAAGACCAGGAGGCCGATACCGGCGGCAACGACGAGCATCCCGGCCCTTGTTCGGGTGCGAGGCAGCCCTCCGACGAGCAGCAGCGATACCGCAAGCGGTACGCAGAGAAGGATCTGTGCGAAGTACCACCACCGGTGCTCAATGAACGAGAGACCCGTGACGAGCGGGAAGAAGCCGAGAGTAAGGAGGACGAGCCCCACCGCCGCGAAGGCAAAACCGTTCCGTTCCCTCCGCGCCACCAGGTACAGGATGCCGATGAGGCTTAAGGTGAAGAAGATGAACATGCCGATGTTGTTGAAGACCTGTTCAAAGACCGGTACAAGCCCGGGGTATGCGTCGACGGCCGCCGGGTTGCTGACGAAGTAGTCCCGGGAAAACCCCTGCCGGATGAGGTCGAGAAGCACCGCGGCATGCCCCGAGACGAAGTACCACCACCCGAGCGCGCCGGCCAGGAAGACCGAGGCCATGCCCAGTGTGACGGGATACGCCCTTCGGGCCGTATCTTTCCGGACGAGATCGTAGAGCCTGCACGCACCCCACGTCAGGAAGAGCACCACCGCCATGCATGCCGTGGTGACGGTGTGCGTCAGGATGATGGCGGCAAGGAAGAAGTATGCGAGATACCGCGCCCGTCCCGGGCTCGTGTAGTTCGTCTTGAAGAGAAGGACAAGGACGAGCACCATGAATACCGCCGCGAAGGCGTTGGGGATCGACGCGATGCTCATGCCGATCTGCTGGTTCGCGGTGATCAGCATGAGCCCGGCGAGGAGCCCGACCCGTTCGTCGTTAAAGAATGCCTTCCCCATAAGGTAGGCGGCCAGCGGGAAGACGGCGATCTGTGCCAGGCTCACGGAGAGCATCGCCGCGAGTCTGTAGTCGAGCCCGGCCAGAAGCGAAGTCCCGACAACCTCCAGGTGGAAGAGCGGCATGTAGGTGTACCAGTAACCCCCGGGAATAGCGTGGAAGTTCTGGATATACGATGCGAACATGTTGTGCCACCAGGGATCCGAACCAAGGAGACCGGGAAAGAGCAGAATCTGCGACCAGGAGGTCGATAGCCCGAGGAGAACAATCTGCGGCAGGACCCGGGCGGCTTTTCTTCGGTGCGGCAGGAGGATCTCGATAGCGATGACGCCGGCCATGAGCGCGGTCAGGATGAAGTAGGCGGGCGGCCGCTCGTAGAGGGAAGCGCGAAGGTGGAGTGCAATGATGCTCAATATGTAGAGCGCCAGGAAGAGGACGAGCAGCACGGCAAAGAGGCGGTTGCCGCCGCCCCTCCCCGCGGTCTCCCGGGCATCCGGGAACGCCGATCGCGCACGCTCCCTGATACCGAGCCAGAGCAGACAGGAGAAGACGGTGAGGACGCCGACGAGGACGAATACCAGGCGCTCGATGGTAAACGCAACGACGCCGATGAGAGCGACCGAGGCGAGGATGCCGATCCAGGCGAGGGTCTTATCCAGGTTTTCGCGTAACAGATCAGGAGACATGCTGCGATCACCTCGTAAGGCCGTCGATGACGGCCGCAAACTGGGCAGTCGCCCGTTCATAGGTGATCTCCTCTCTCACGTACTCCCCGGCGGCTTTTGCAGCGGACGCCAGTTCCGGGCGGCCGAGGACGGCAAGAACGGAGGCTGCAATCTCCTCCGGCGTGTTTGATGCCAGGATAAAACCGGTCTCGCCGTCCCTGATGAAGTCCGGGACGGCGCCTACAGGCGTGGCGAGCACGGGCGTCCCGCATGCCATGGCCTCGAGCATGATGTTCGGGAGGCCTTCCGTGTAGGAAGGGAGCACGAGCAGCCTGAGGCTGTTGAGGCGGCCGGGGAGGTCTTCGTAGGGGATCCATCCCGCGAACGCCACTCGATCCGAGAGCCCGCTGTCCCTGACGAATTCCCGGATCTCCGGGAGCAGGGGGCCGTCTCCACCGATGAGGAGATGCACGTCCCGTCTCCCGGCGGCGATCCGGGGGAGGGCGCGGACAAAGTTCCAGACGCCTTTCTCCTCGGCCAGACGCCCGATGTACCCGACGGTTACGGGCCGTTCGTTGAGCGGCACTTCAACCCCGAACACCTCAAAGTCGAGCAGGTGCTCGTGAGCTATCGCAATCTTCTCCCGGTAGCGCCCAAGCCCCCAGTGGTCCACGAGGGCGGGAGAGTAGAGGACGATCCTGTTGCAGAGCCTGCAGGTCATCCCGGTGAGTATTCTGGCCGGAAGGAGGAGGCGGTCGCCGGCAGGGGCCATCATGGCGGCGGTATGCCCGGGAAGGGCCATGACGACCTTCTTCCCGAGAAGTCTTGCCGCGGCCATCGGCAGGACGAGGACCTCCCCTCCGAAGAAGAATATCCAGGTATCGGTCCCGTTCTGCTCCACAATCCGGCGGGTCACCCGTACCTGTGTCACGACGTTATGGAGCATCCTTGATACCGCGCTGCTCCCGGCGGCATGATCGACCCCGGAGAACCGGACCCGCTCATCGCTCTCGAATACCTGCCCGGCATTCCCCGTCACCAGGGCGACCCGCTCCCGGGTAAGGCCCGATAGAATCCCGATGAGGTTGGAGAGCGGGCGTACGCCCGACCTCTCGATCGGAAACGTGAGCAATCCAAGAGTAACTTCTCTCATGGTGATCCTTCCCGGTCACCTCTCCGGGGATGCACCGGGAGCCGCCATAGCCGGCCCCCCGTGCCGGTGATGCCGCCTGATGACATCCCCATAGAGCGTGAGGTACCGCTCCGCGATGACCGCCCAGTCGTATTCGTCGGCCCTGAGCGCTGCCGCCCGGCCCATGCTCTCGCGTGCGGCATCGTCTCCGAGGAGGAATAGGATCTTCTCCGCGAGCCCGGCTGCATCTTCGGAGCGGAAGACGAGCCCGGTCGCCCCGTCCTCAACGATATCGGGGTGGGACGCATCAGACGCGATGACCGGTTTGCCGAACACCGCGGCCTCGAAGACGGGAGAGGGCTGGCAGTCCCACCGCGACGGGACGACCACCGCCTTGCACCGCCGGTAGTAATCGTACTTCTCTTCGTCCGTTACGAACCCGGGGAAGGCGACGTATTCTTCAAGCCCGAGGTCGCGTGCAAGCCTCCGGAGTTCCGGCTCCTGAGGCCCTCTCCCCGCGATGCATACCCTGACATCCGGGAACGCCTTCACCACATAAGGCAGGGCATTGAGCAGGACGTCGGCACCCTTCAGCCGGGTGAGCGCGTTGACGAAGACCATATCGGCCTGCGGCCCGGGGTGGGGGGGCGGCACGGACGACCGGAGTTTCCCGACGTCGATGCCCCCGGCAACGACGTGAAGGCGGCCGGTTTCCGGCGTCCGGACGAGGTCCCCGATCGATGCGGCATCCACGGCGATCTCGGGAGCGCGGGAGAGCACCCACCGCTCGTTTCGGATGAAGAAGGCGTGGAAGATGTGCGAGAGCGCCTTCTCCAGCAGAGGCATCTCCTCACGGTAGTAGACGATCTCTCTCTCGAAGATGCCGAACGCCGTCACGAGAAGGGGATAATCGTTCCGGAGGAGCATGCCGGCCGCGGAGCCGGGGTACCGGGTGGAGAGCGCGTGGACGATATCCGGGCGGATGGCCCTGATGGTCCTGACCATTCTCACGAGCGCCAGCGGGTGAATGTAAGGAAAGGAGAGCAGGCCGTTATTCCGGATTGTGTGGCAGGTAAACCCGTCCTCCTGCCGTACGGCGTTCGTGCTGCCCATGGTGACGACATGGAGATCGACGCCGCTACGCCCGGCGAGGTGCGAGACCAGTTCCGAGGCATAGATATCCGAACCCTGGTATGATGTTCTATCCCCGAATTGCTGGCAGATAAGTGCTATTTTCATAACGTCTCCCCGGTATTGTGCTACGCTTTCAGGATGAGGTACCTCAACCGCCCACCCGCCCAATGCACGGATGGGAATAGCCCTCATGCCATATATACCTTGAGGGGAGGCCTGTTCGACCCGCGGGGTCGATGTACCGAAGGAATCTCGAAACGATGCGTTCCGGAAGGGCTGAATTCAGGAGGAAAATAGGTGGAACCCGGTGAAGCTGGGCCGCTTCACAGGTTCAGGGTTGTCGTGCGCCGGTTGTTCTCCTCGTTCGCTTCGGCCATCCGGTCGATGTCGTCAACCCATGCCTGGATGGTGTGCGTCCCGCGGGTCGCCTTCCAGACCGCAGTTCCGCTCGGGCCGCCGTTCGCGGTCACGGTCACCCAGCCGCCCGGCGGGATCGACCGGTTGCAACTGTCGGACCAGACGGTGAGCCTGTCGTCGACGAGGAATCCAACGCCGCTGATGACGCCGGCAGGCGTTGGGGCGGTACCCTGGTTCTTAATCGTCGCACGGAACGTCACATCGCTTCCCGGAACCGGCTTTGTGGGTTTCCAGGAGATATGGGTCACGACGAGATCGGGCTTGCCGGCCGGCGCCGGTGCCGTCGTCGAGACCGTGATCTCTTCGCTGCGAACGTTGTTTGCCTCGTTCGCCTCAGCGATCCGGTTGACGTCGTCAACGTGCGCCTTCACGGTGTGAGCGCCGAGGGCGGCCTTCCAGGTTGCACCGGCCGAGCCGCCGTTCGCGGTCACGGTGACCGATGCGCCCGGGGCGATGGTCGCGGTGTGGGTGTCGGACCAGACACCGGGGCCTGCCGCGCCGTCATCGAACGTGAAGAGGACGCCGTGCTTTGTGCCTGCAGGCGTCGGGGCCGTCCCCTGATTCTTGATCGTGGCCGAGAAGGTCACCGCGCTCCCGGGGGTCGGGTTCGCCGGTGTCCAGGAGAGATCGGTCACCACAAGATCCGGTTTCCCGGGAGGGGTCGGGGTAGGAGTGGGTGTAGGGGTAGGAGTCGGCGCCGCCGTCGAGACCGTGATCTCTTCACTGCGAACGTTGTTTGCCTCGTTCGCCTCAGCGATCCGGTTGACGTCGTCCACGTGGGCTTTCACGGTGTGAGCGCCGAGGGCGGCCTTCCAGGTTGCACCGGCCGAGCCGCCGTTCGCGGTCACGGTGACCGATGCGCCCGGGGCGATGGCCGCGGTGTGGGTGTCGGACCAGACGCCGGGGCCTGCCGCGCCGTCATCGAACGTGAAGAGGACGCCGTGCTTTGTGCCCGCAGGCGTCGGGGCGTCGCCCTGGTTCTTGATCGTGGCCTTCATCGTCACCGCGCTCCCGGGGGCCGGGATCGCCGGTGTCCAGGAGAGGTCGGTCACCACGAGGTCCGGCTGCCCGGTGGGAACCGGAGTCTGAGTCGGAGTCGGGGTGGGAGTCGGGGTGGAGGTAGGGGTGGGGGTGGGCGTCACCGGCGAGGGTTCCTCACCGGAGTACGGTACCACGCTCAGGCGCGACGTATCGACCGACCCCGAGACGGCGACCGGCTGGCCCGCATTCGACCTGACGGTTCCCGTGAACTGGACGTTCTGGCCGCTCGGGCACGATACCGCGGTGCCTCCACCGCCGTAGGTTTCGATACCAAACGAGCTCTCCCTGACCGGGTAGCCGGAGACGCCGAAGACGTTGTTCTTCGAACCGTCACCCTTCGGGGCGATGAGGGTCAACCCTTTGGTGGTTATCTTCCCGGCGTTTGCGGCGTAGACCCCGTATCTCCCGGCATCACGCGAGACACAGTTCTCCACATAGATGTTGTCCGTGTAGTCGAACTTGTATCCGACCTCGGAGCCTGTATCGGTGCAGTTGTAGAGTTTGGTGTAGGACGACGGATACCAGACCGCAAAACCGGCTTTCCGGTTGTTCTCCGCGGTGCAGTTGATGACGGTCATATCACCGTGGAGCCAGAACCCGGCGCCGAAGAGGGCGCCGTACATGTTCTCATCCGGCCCGTTGTAGTAGTTGTCGGGCTTTACGCCGTTGTTCTTCGAGACGCAGTCCCGCAGAACGATGCCCTTCTTGCTCGGCGCTGCCTCAACGATGAAACCAGCTTCAAAGTTGCCCTCCGCATAGCAGCGGACGACCTCGCAGCCCTCGATGTTGGCGTTTTCTGCGAGCTGGAACCCGCACGTCCACTGGCCGTGCGGGGAGAAGCGGCTGTCGCGGCCGCAGTTGATCGCCTTGCAGTCGATGTAGCGGATGTTTTTGATCGTCTTTACGGAACCGTCTCCGTCGCTCTGCCATCCGTGCCTGCCGCAATCGACGGCCGT
Source organism: Methanoculleus sp. (assembly GCA_035363235.1). Taxonomy (GTDB): domain Archaea; phylum Halobacteriota; class Methanomicrobia; order Methanomicrobiales; family Methanoculleaceae; genus Methanoculleus. The sequence goes on along the minus strand of DAOSER010000006.1, from coordinate 21,651 downwards.
GCAGTTGACGAACTCGATATCCTCCATGACGTCGTTAGAGGCCCAGAGCGTGAACGCCCCGCCCCATCGCGAGTTGTCGACGGTTGCCGTGACGTTGTGGACCTTCACGCGGTCGCAGTTCTGGATGAAGATCGCGCCGGTCCCCGTCGTTTTGAAGTCTCGGAGCACGAAGTTCTCTTTCCCCTGGCACTGCATAAGGCCGGAGGACCACTCGAGCCGGGTGGCGTCGGGCCCCTGCCCTTCGAGGATCACGTTACCTGGGATGTTCAAGTTCCCGCTGAGATGGAACGTGCCCCCGGTCAGGGTGACCGTGCCGCCGGCGCTGCCGAGGGCGTTGAGCGCACTCTGGATTTCAGCCTGATCGGCGGCGCCGTCGCAGCGGTAGTCCGCCTGTGCCTTTTCCAGGTCGGTGCTGTCGCTTGCAGCCACTACCAGGGCACTGCCGGCCTGCACAATGCATCCGATGGCGACGCATCCTAAGAGGAGCATCAGCGCCTTCCGGTAGAGGGTAGGGCTTTCGTTGTTTCTTTTCTGAAGTCTGCTGCCAAAAGGGCTCAAGTATATACCTCCTTGGGTCACAGGCCGAAGCACGTGTGCTCCAGCACCTGAAGTGTAAATTAATTATGCTATATATACAATTTCATTTTTAATTATCGCTTAATTTTTAATTTTTTACGAAAATTACAACGCAAAACAGAAATAAATATCTAAAACGAGATTTAATCAGCATCATCAGGTAGATTAAGTTTAAATTAGATATTCAGTAGAAATGTGCCGGGGGGGAGCGGGAACCGGCGGTCCCCCGATACACCTTGCATGGCCTGGAAGGGGGGCAAAACAGCGGCGACAGCCCCGGTGCAACCTCAGCCTTCGGGACGTGCAGGAGCGATCAGCAGGTCATCTGCTCGTAGAGCCGTTCGTATGCGAGCACGACCTTATCCCAGGTGTAATTCGACCGCACAAACGCCTGCCCCCTCTCCGAGAGCCGCCGGCAGCGTTCAGGGTCGTCGAGGAGCCCCATGACGGCGCGGGCCAGCGCATGCTCGTCGCGGGGAGGAACCAGGACGGCATGTCCGCCGAAGTTGTCCCGGAGGCAGGGGAGATCGGTCGTGACGACCGGCAGGCCGAAGAACATGGCCTCCAGTATCACCGTGGGCATCCCTTCCGAGAGCGAGGGGAGAACGTAGAGATCCGAGGAGCGGTACGCCGAAACAAGGTCGCTGAAACTCACGTTCCCGGGAAACCTGACATACTCCTCGATACCGTAACTGCTGGCAAGTTCCCGTGCCGGATCGAGAAAGTCCCCGTCGCCGGCAAAAAAGAAGACCGGGGCGTCCCCGTCCTGCCCGTTCACGATCAGGTTTGCCGCCCGCACGAGCACATCGACCCCTTTTCTCGTCGATATCTGCCCGACAAAGAGCACCCTCTTCCTCCCGTTGAGCCGGTAGCCCTCCTCGAACCTGCCCGTATCTCCGTTTATCTGCGGCAGAAAGTCCTCAGGGCAGATTGCGTTCGGGATGACGGCGATCCTCTCTTTCTCGACACCGAATGCCGAGACATACTCCGCATCCGACGGCGAGAGTGCAACAACTCGATCGATGCTGTTCACCAGCCGGCGCTCGACCGTCTTGCGGTAGAACGCCACGACCAGGTCCTTGAGGGGGCTGCCGAAGAGGTGCTGCCCGTGGTGCGTCAGAACCGTCGGCACGCCGCATTTTTGCCGGGCGAAAGCCGCCCCCAGTGCGGCAGAACTGTATGCGTTGTGGGCGTGCAGGACGTCGGCTCCCGCGAGTTCCCCGCCAAGCCTGAAGAACGAGGGTACGAACGGGTCGTTGAAGGGGCGCGCCAGGCAGGTGCTGCGCTTTATCGTGACGCCGCCGTCGGTCTCGATCGGACTGCCGGCAGCGGGGACGTTTGCGGTCAGGACGGTGACTTCGTGGCCCCGATCGGCAAGCGCCCTGCTCAGGTTATGGACGTACCGCTCGATGCCCCCGGTATGCGGCGGGTAGTAGGGAGTGACCTGGACTATCTTCATAGGAACGCCGTGATAACCCTCATCAGGAAGCACTTCAGCCCGCCTGCACAATCTCGGGCCGGTTCCTCCGACCCGGCCCGGATCTCAAGCCCGCAGGTATCGACGCCGTCGCCCCTCTTGATGACCACCGGCTCCGGGTGATCCGTCTGGATAACACCCGTGAATACGATATCGCGACACCCCTCACCATAGATCGCGCGAACGTCCCCGCTGCCGGCAATATCGAACCGGCTGGCGGTGACCGGGTGTGCAACGGTGCCGAAGAACGCACCGTTCCCGTTGACGCCGCCGGGGTCGATCATCTCGAGGCGCTTCGTCACGACGTTCTCCGCCTCGAGTGCATAGACCGCGTATGTCGCTGCGTTCCGGCTGGTGCAGCCCTCCAGATAGGCATCGCGTGTGTCGACCAGCCGGAACCCCACCGCCGACCCGTCGTCGGTGCAGTTGTAGAGCCTGGCGCCCGGGCCCACAGAGAAGCCCGCGTTCCCGTTGCCTTCGGAGATACAGTTGTAGAGCGTGGTCCCACCGTGCACCCAGTACCCGGAACCGAAGTGGAGGCCGTGCGTATTCTCCGACGGGTTGTAGAACCCTTCCGACTTCTGGCCGTTGTAACGGCTTATGCAGTTCTCAAAGACCAGGTTGGTGATCGTTGGTGCATCTTCGACATGAAACCCGGACTCAAACGAGCCCTCGGCTACACAGCCGACGAGAACCGCATCTGCAAGATTGTTGTTCTCCGCTATGGCAAAGCCGGTCGTCCACTCCCCATATGGGGAGAACCTCGAATACCGCCCGGAGTTGACGGCCGTACAGTCGATGTAGCGGATATCCCGGATAAGCCTCGGTGACCCATCGCCGTCGTTCATAAACCCCATCCTCCCGCAATCGACGGCCGTGCAATTGACGAACTCGATATCCTCTATGACGTCGCTTGAGGCCCAGAGCGTGAACGCCCCGCCCCACCGGGAGTTGTCGACGGTTGCCGTGACGTTGTGGACCTTCACGCGGTCGCAGTTGTAGATGAAGATCGCGCCGGTGCCGGTGGTCGTGAAGTCCCGGAGCAGAACCCCCTGCACCCCCCGGCACTGCATGAGGCCGGCGGACCACTCGAGCCGGGTGGCGCCGGGCCCCTGCCCTTCGAGGATTGTGTTGCCCGGGATGTTCAAGTTCCCATTGAGATGGAACGTGCCCCCGGCAAGGGTGACCGTGCCGCCGGCGCTGTCGAGGGCGTTGAGAGCGCTCTGGATCTCGATCTCGTCGGCGGCGCCGTCACAGAGGTAATCCGCAACCCCCTTCGACTCTTCCGGACTGTCGTGTGCGGCAACCAGTACGTCGCCATCTCCGGGAACCGGGAAAGAGTGGCCACCCCTATCCCGGTCGAACCACTCAAGGGCCACCACGCCCGCGCAGATCACGAGTATCGCGAGGACTCCTGCGTATGCTGCGTTCCGAATCATGTGAATACTATTCCTTCAAAGGCGATGTTGTGATGCGATCCCTGACAGCGAGCCGTCTCTGCCTGTTATATGCAGGTTCTTGCAAATTTGTTGAGCAGCCGTGCAGCCCGCGCCTCCTTGATCGCATCGGGAACCTGGTCGGGGAGGCGGGAGGCAGGGACGATCGGTCTTGGGGAGAATCTGAAGATATGGAGTTCATCGAGCCGGAACGGCGGATCGAGGAGATCCAGCGTCGCGGCAAAATCCTCCTCCGTCTCGGTCGGGAACCCCACCATGAACTGGGTGTTCAGCCGGATCCCGGGATGGTTTCGGTGGATATCCAGCATCAGCGCCCTCCATTGCCCGGCGGTGTAATGCCGGCCCATGAGTTTCAGGATCCGATCGCTCCCGGACTGCACGGGGGACATCACCATCTCGATCTTTCCCGAGTCAAACGTGGGCTCCATATCGTTATAGATCGCCTCGAGGTGGTGCGGTTCGATCTGGTTGAGGATGAACGAGCAGTTGCCCGATGGGTCGGCACCGAGCATCTCGTCAAGAAGGTCAGGAAGGCGGCAGCCGATATCGATTCCGTAACTCCCAAGGTCTGTTGCGACGAGCGAGAACCGGGTGTATCCTCGATCCATCGCGCTCCGGAGCTCCGAGACGATCTTCTCTATCGGGCGGCTGTGAACGGTGTTCCCGAACGCCGGGCGCTCGCTGCAGTAGGTGCAGTGTCCGGTGCATCCGGCTGCAATGGGAATATAGTACACCGGCGAATGTTTCGTCCTTCGTGGGCTGCAGAGGTCTACCCCGCGCTTATAGAGGAGGAGTGCACGGGTGACAAGATCAATGCCGTTGCAGCCGTGGATGCTGGGGGGGGCCATGGTTGCCAGTTCGTTCTCGGCAGCCGAATGTTCGATTGTGTCCAGGGAAATGCCGTTTACGCCCGGAAGCGAGGCGAAAAAATCGGTATCCAGCGGGCCGGCGAGCGGACCGTCGTAGATTCCTGAGAGCGCCTGCGGGTTCTGTTTTGCAAGGCATCCCCATACGACGAGTTCGGCGTCCGGCCGCATCTTCCCTTTAAGTTCTTTGATGATATCCAGGGAATGGCGCTCCTTCTCGTTGGTCAGCCCGCAAGCATAGAAGAGAATGGTATCTGCATCGCTTATCTCCGGGGTCACCCGAACGTCCTGAGTATGAGCGTCCAGATATCTCTCAGCGAGTTTTGTCCTGAGTTGCCCCTCGACGCACCCATTCGTGCAGAGGAATATTTTGGTCATAGGCTACGCGAAAGCCCCTATAGTGACCCGGCAATATATACCTTTTGCCGGAGGGGGTGTGATCTCAACATCCCACGAAGGATTTGAGGAGATGACATATTCCCCATACCCCCGAAGCACCCGGAGACACCTCATCGAGGTTCGGCCGCCATACCCTCCGTCCGCATGCACCAGGAGGTACGGCTGGTTGCCGCATGGAGCGCCGTCGAACCTGCAAAGATCGTCCATGGCAATCAGGTGCTTCCCGAACCATACCCTTATATTTCCCGCTCCGTATTATACCCAAAAACGCAACTTGAAGAGAGTTGCATCGTCTCAATCTGCGCCCGGCGCACCCGCCCGGAGGAGGGTGCGTCAGGCACGTACCGGATCTATCGGGGGGCTGTCGTGGACTCGATCAGGATTGCAATCGTAGGCGTCGGGAACTGTGCCAGTTCGCTGCTTCAGGGGATCGAATACTACCGGGGGAAGAGCGAAAAGGACGCAATCGGGCTGATGCACTGGGATCTCGGCGGCTACCGGCCGTCCGATATCGAGGTGGCTGCTGCGTTTGATATCGATGCGCGGAAGGTCGGAAAAGACGTTTCCGAAGCGATATTCTCCCCCCCGAACTGCACCACGGCTTTCTGCCCCGGGATGCCGATCGCCGGCGTTGCCGTCAGGATGGGGCGGGTGCTGGACGGTTTTCCCGGGCACATGCAGGATTATCGGGAGGATTGCAGGTTCGTGCTTGCCGACGAGGAGGAAGCGTCGCGCGAGGACGTCGTCAGGACGCTCGAGGATTCGGGCGCCGAGATGCTGCTCAACTATCTTCCCGTGGGCTCTGAGGAGGCCGCACGGTTCTACGCCGATTGCGCGCTGGAGGCGGGTATCGGTCTCATCAACAACATGCCGGTCTTCATCGCGAGCGATCCGGCCTGGGCAGCGAGGTTTCGCGAACGCGGCCTTCCGGTCATCGGCGACGATGTCAAGGCCCAGCTCGGTGCGACGATCACGCACCGGGTTCTTGCGAGTCTCTTCCGGCAGCGGGGCGTGAAACTGGACCGGACCTACCAGCTGAACACCGGCGGCAACACGGATTTCTTGAATATGCTCAACCGTGACCGCCTTGCCTCGAAGAGAACGTCGAAGACCGAAGCGGTGCAGTCGGTTCTCGAAGAACCCCTCGACGATGATAACATCCACATCGGCCCGAGCGATTACGTCTGCTGGCAGAAGGATAACAAGGTCTGTTTTCTCAGAATGGAAGGGCGGCTTTTCGGGGACGTCCCCATGCACCTCGACCTCCGCCTCTCCGTCGAGGATTCGCCCAACTCCGCGGGGATTGTCATCGACGCCATCCGGTGCTGCAGGCTCGCCCTCGACCGGGGGATCGGCGGTGCGCTCATATCCCCGTCCGCCTACTTCATGAAGCACCCGCCGGTGCAGTTTCGGGACGATGACGCCTGCCGCATGACCGAGGAGTATATCCGGGGCTTACGGCGCGACTGAAGGCCGGGGCGTCACTCGATGAGGACGAGGCCTACCGAGGTGATGCCGCCGTGCTCGATCTTGCCGTACTCGAGGTCGCGGCAGGGGATGACATGCAGGTCCCATCCGACCTTCCGGGCGGTGGAGAAGACGTCGATTCCGGCACCTTCCATCGTCGGGCGGACGAGATCCATATGCCGGCAGAGCCTGCGGATGCTCTCGTCGACGACCCCTTCCTGCTCCTCGGCGACGCAGTGCAGGTGCTCGCAGTAGATGCAGGGGTATCCCCCGAACCCGAAGGCCTTCGGGAAGTCGTCGTAGAACGCCGTCTTCTCGAGGAGGTGCACCGTCGAGTTCACCCAGAGGATGAGGTCGCGGAAGAACGGGTGGAAGTCAAGGGGGATCTCTTCGGGTTCGAGGCCGGGGTGCCCGGGGATCCCCTCGAACCGGAGAAGGAGGGCGGTGCTGTACTCGGCGAGCAACCGCCGGGTATCCGCCGGGGCAGAGGCATACGGCGGGCAGGACATGTGTTTTCCGTAGCCCTTGCACCCGAACCGGCACTTGAACCGCACCCACTCCGCGACGACGACGTCGTGGGCCGCTATCCGCCGCGCTTCCGCGCCCCGCTCCCGTGCAAGGGAAGAAAGTTTCTCGATCTCTTCCTCAAGTTCGCTCCTCACCGCACTTTCCCTCAGTGAAGGTATCTGCCGTATCCGGGTATTTATAGGTAGCGCGAGGGAGCGACTGGCCGAAGGGCAGGAGCTCGAGAAGAACAAAGTTCTTCGAGTGTCCGGCGGGGGCGGGGGTGGTGAGTAGGAAGGGGAGGTGACATTCAGGAGAAAGGCGAGCCGGAGATACGAGTGCAGCAGGTGGGCGAGCGTGAGCGTGAGATGGCGTAGGGGTTACTATCGCGGCCAATAGGACAGTCGAAGCGATAATATAGCCGGGTAGGCAGAACCGTGGGGGACTATGGATACAGTAGAAATTGTCAAAAATGCCCATACGCTGGACCGTGGGGATATCGCCATGACTGCCCCCGCCCCCCGGGGCGGGGGAGGAGGCCGAAGGCCGGGCGGGGTGGGGGCAACAGATCTCGAATTTGGAACTTGAACTCCAGGGATGCGAACTGGAGACAGGGGAGGGGGGATGCTCCCCCCTCCCCGTCAGCCCCTCCCCCAATGGCGATAGCCCATGGGAATCCGTGTCCGGGGATGTAGGACAATGAGTTAAAGAATGGGCGCACCACTCAAAAAGGAAGCATCTCAAGAACCGAAACCGAAGACAATCGCTACAGGCAACAAAGCCCTCACTCGGTTTCTCAAACTCGTCCCCCCACGCTCACCCCGCCGGCTCCCACCCGGTGCAGACGTCCCGTCCGGGATCGAGGAGGACGTCGTGGGGAAGCCCGATGAGCGAGACCGCCGCGAGCGCCCCGATGACGCCCCGGCCGCCGTGGAGGCGGGCACCGAACCGTTCAGCAGTTGCCTCGGCCGTTTCCCGGCCGATCACCGACTCTCTCGCGCTCCTCCCGTAGGCCCGGAGTCCGCCGGGCACCCGGAACCCCTGCCGGACGGCGATGCCCCACTCCGGGGATGCCGCCTCGTCGGCGACGAACCGCACGGCGGACTCCTCGATCCGCGGCACGATCCCGGGCTCCACCGCGAGTTCGATGCAACTGCAGGAGTTCCCGGCCGTCCGGACCTCGAGCCGGGGGTTGAGCATCGCCACGCGGTGGCCGATCGGCATGACGCCGTCGAGCTTCGCGAGGTGCTGGAGGAGGGCGAGGGCAAGGGCGAACGTCGCGCCCTCGCCCTCTACATCGGTGTCGTCGATCCCGATGGCGACGTAGGCGAGCGCCCGGGTGATCACCTCGCCCTCGACCACCGCTCCTTCCCGGCGGACGGTGACGCCGCAGACACCCTCGGCAAAGGACATCATGTCGGTGAGGGAGTAGGCCGGGCCCCCGATGCACCTGATGTGCTGGCGGATGTAGTCGCCTTCGTGAAAGACGCCGACGATCCCGACCGCCGGCGCGGGGTCGAGCCCGACGGCGACGTCCCGCCGCCCGAGAACCGCCCGCTCCCGGAGCAGGGTCCCGTCCCGGCGAACCGACTGCAGGGCGCCGCCGGCGCGGGCATGGTGGAACTCGCAGAACGCGGCGCACCCGCCGCTCATGCACTCGTGGTAGATCTCGACCTCGCCGCCGTCGACGGTGGTGAAGACCCGCCGGCAGGCGCTCTCCGGCATCACGCTGCTTGCCGCGTAGCGGGCCGCGTGCCGGCCCCGCTGCTCCTCCGTGAGGAGGACGCACCCCTCCTCGATGAGGCGGTTCACCCAGTCCTGAACGGTGCTCCGGGGGGTGTCGGTCGCCTCCGCGATATCGGCCACCGTGAAGTAGCCTCTCTCAAGCGTCGCCTGGCGCATCAGCCGCAGGTACTGTTTTCTCCGCTCAAGAACCCTGGACATGCCGCTCCCGGATGTAGAGGAGGTCGCCGATCACGGCGCTGGCGGTCTCGGTGGAGCCCGCGCCCTTCCCGATGAACGTCAGGTCGCCGGCGAGATCCGTCTCCACGGTGACCGCGTTGAGCGTTCCTTCGACGACGAGCGGGTGCGCTTTCGCGACGATCCGCGGTGAGACGCGGAGCACTCCCGCCTCCCGAACGATCTCGCCGATGAGCCGGATGGTGCAGTCCTGCTCCTCCGCAAGCCGCAGAGCGTCGGGTGTCAGGAGGGTGATCCCCGTCCTCTCCACGTCGTCGAGCGTGGTCTGCATATCGAGGATGGTGTTTGCGAGGATGACCAGCTTGATCGCAGCATCGATCCCCTCGACGTCGTAGGTGGGGTCCGCCTCGGCGTACCCGAGTTCCCTGGCCTCGGCAAGGGCCTGCTCGTAGGTGAGGCCTTCGGCGGCCATCCGGGTGAGGATGTAGTTGCAGGTGCCGTTGAAGACCCCGTAGAGCCGGGAGATGGTGTTGCCCGCAAGCCCCTCCTGCATGGCGTGGATGAGCGGGATCGCCCCGCAGACCGTCGCCTCGTACCTCAGGAAGACGCCGTTTGCCTCTGCAAGGGCCCGGAGCTCCGGATAGGCAAGGGCAATCGGGCCTTTGTTCGAGGTGACGACGTGTTTTTGCCGCCCGAGCGCCCCCCGGATGTGGCCCAGTGCCGGCTCACCATCCTCCACGTTCGTCGGGGTCACCTCGACCAGGACGTCGTAGTCCGCCTTCGCCACCACGTCCGCGGGACTGACGTCCGGGCTGCCGCAGGGACCGCCGTTCCCCTTCCGGTCAAGCGCCGCGAGAAGGTCGATCCCGGCGGGGTCGATGATCCCGCTCTTTGAGTCGGCAAGGCCGGTGACGGTGATATCGAGGTTTTTTGCAAGGATTGCCCGGGCGATGCCCCGGCCGACGGAGCCGAATCCGAGAATGGCGATCCGCATCATGCATCCTCCAGGGGCTCGATGATGAGGAGGTCCTTCTGCTCCGCGACGCCGCGCAGGATCCGGATCGCCTTCTTCATCTCCGCCCGGGTGGTCGAACGGATGATGATGCGGGCCGAAGACGGGGAGTTGATCGCCGGCATGGCAAGGGAGAGTTCCGTCACCTCCGCCGAGCCGGTCCGGTCAATCCGGTCGACGGTGTCGGAGAGGTCCGTGTGCATCAGATGGCCGATCACGATCAGCGTGCATTCATAGAGGAGCCGCTCCTCACCGATGCGCACGACGCTGACACCCTGCTCCCTGAGCAGATCGAGAAGTTTAGGGAGGCGCCCTTCGGGGAGTTCCAGCACGATCTGGACGTCGAGCGCCTCCGTAGCCGCCGGCGTCTCCCGCTGGTGGATAACCGCGATGATGTTTCCCCCGACGGCTGAGATCGGTTGAAGGGCCGCGACCAGCTGTCCGGGCCGGTCCTTCATCTCGAGCTTCATGGATACCTGCAAAAAACCACCTGCTGAATAGTTGACCTGCCGGAGAGATAAGCCTTGTACCCCGGAACAATCCTTCGATGAGAAATATGCCGTAAAAATAGGGAAGGTTGCGGCGCTGTTACTTCACCGACCCGGGTGCCGCGGTGACGACCGGAAGCGCCCGGGCAAACTCGGGAAGGATCTCGGCGGGGATGCCCATAACGAGTTCGTCGTCCTCGATCCCGGAGAACCGGCGCGAACCGTCGCACCCGAGCGAGTAGTTGACGTTGCCGGAGAGGTAGGGCAGCGCGGTCGCGTCCGCACAGACCGACTGGATCCCCGCCATCGTGGACTCGATTCGCCCGCCGAGCCGGTAGAGTGTCGTCTGCGCGAGTTTCAGCATCGCCCGCGGGCTTGCAACGATGACGACGACGTGCGGGTCGAACGGCGTCTTCTCAAGCGGCGCATAGACCGTCGCGTAGGTCTCGAGTTCCGGAACGTGCGGAACCTGCCGGATGGTCCGCATGCAGGCGGCCCAGCTCTCGAACTTGCCGAGTTTGTAGTAGAACTCCCCCGTGCGGAGGCTCCTCGTGAGCTCCTTCAGCCCGAGGGCCCAGCCGCCGCCCATGCAGACGTGCTTGTCGGTGGTCGCGTAGAAGATCGCGCCCTCAAGCCTCGCCTTGCTGACCATCTGGCAGTGGCGGACCGTCTCCTCGATCGGTTTGACCCCCTCGGGGATGCCCTCGGGGCTCTTTGCAAGTTTCACCGCGACCGGCGACCCCCGGAGGTCGAGGGTCGTCTTCAGCGTCTCTGCTATCTCCGCGTAAGGGAGTTTCGTGCGCATCTGGTCTTCCATGATCGTGCTCCTCAGGAGATAATCCTCCCCGCCACCCATAAATTATCCGTTTGGGTATCAGAGGTTGCGGAGTTTGTGGTTCACCTTCTCAAAGAAGGGTTTCCCGGTATACACGAAGAGAGCGGGCTCGTCCGCCTTCTTCACCCTGATCGTGGCCTCCCGGTCGAGCTCGAAGGTGCTCTGCCCGTCGATGACGAGGTGCGCCGGTTTCTCCGTCTCAAGGGTGATCTCGAGGTTCCTCCCGGTGCTGATGATGTGGGGGCGCGACGAGAGCATGTAGGGCGCGAGCGGCACGAGGAGGAACCCCTCGATCTGCGGGTCGACGATCGGCCCTCCCGCGCTCATGGCGTAGGCGGTCGACCCGGTGGGGGTGGATATGAGCAGGCCGTCGGCCCTGAACCGTTCTGCCGGCGTCCCGTCGACGTAAACGCCGAACCGGAGCATCTTTGCCGGCCGGTCGGTGACGATGACCGCCTCGTTGAGGGCGTTGCCGAGCCACCTCCCGTCGACGGAGAGGCTGACCCGGAGCCGCCGCTCGACGCGGAGCGCGGTCTTTTCGGCGGAAAAGAACGCGCGGGCCTCGTCGGGCTCGAGGTCCGCGAGGAATCCCACCTCGCCCCAGTTGATCCCGAGAACCGGGACCTGCTTCTTCATCCGGTGGACGGTGAGGAGGACCGAACCGTCGCCGCCGATGACCACGACCAGATCGCCGCCGATCTTCTCAAACGGAATACCTTCTTCTCCAAGGTGCCTTGCCGTACTCTCTTCGAGAGCGATGTCGTGCCCGAGGTCTTCGAGTTCCCCGGCGAGCGACGCGGTGTAGCGGAGCGCGTCCGCATCGTCGATACGTGATACCAGGACAATCTTCATACGCGGTTCACCTCAGGTACTCGATGACCTTGTTGTGCAGGACGCCGTTCGTGGCGACAAGGCTTCGCCCGACGGAGACCTCGTCGGGGAAGACAAGAGCGCCCCCCTCGATATCGGAGACCGTTCCGCCGGCTTCCTCGCAGACCAGGACCCCTGCCGCAGCATCGGTGACGCGAAGCGTTCCCCGCACGTCGACAAAGCCGTCGATACGGCCGCACCCGACGTAGCAGAGCTCGAGCGCCGATGCACCGAGGAGGCGCCACCGCCGGACCTTTCGGCCGATCATCCAGATCCGGGTCGGGTCGAACTTCCGGCCGTAGACGCTCATGGCGCTCTCTTCAAGGAGCGATACCTCCGAGACGCGGATAGGGTGCCCGTTGAGGCAGGCGCCCTGTCCCCGGACGGCGTGAAACGTCTCCCCCGTGGCGAGGTTCTGGACGTACCCCATCTGCACGACCCCTTCTTCTGCATACGCGATGGAGAGGGCGTAGAAGGGGATCCCGACCACGGCGTTGTAGGTGCCGTCGACCGGGTCGAGGAAGATGGTTCCTTTCTCGCCGCCCATCTCGGCGCACCCGAGTTCCTCGCTGATCATGCGCCGGCAGCACGGGTGGTGCGTGAAGTAGTCGACGATGATATCCTCTGCGACCTGGTCGATCATTTTGGTGGGCGTGCCGTCCGCGCCCATCTTAACGTAGGCCCCTGCCTCCGGCGTTCCGACCATGCCGGCCACAGCATCCCGGACAACTCCTGCCACGGCGTCACACGCCCGGATGAACTCCATCAAATCTCCTCGTTCCGTCCCTCGTTCTACGGTGTATTTATGTACTGTAATCCAGATACATTAATCACGCGTTTACCGAGTGAGACAATATGAAGGAACAGACAGAAGTAGGAAAACTGAAAGAGGGACGTTACGTCGTCGTAGAAGATGAGCCTTGCAGGATTGTCTCCATCGCTACATCCAAGCCCGGGAAGCACGGAGCGGCTAAATCCCGTATAGACTGTATCGGGATCTTCGACGGCGTCAAGCGCTCGATCGTCCAGCCGGTCTCGGCAAAGACCTACGTCCCGGTCGTCGAGCGGAAGATGGCTCAGGTCATCTCGATCGCCGGCACGACCGTCCAGCTCATGGATGTCAAGGACTTCGAGATGTTTGAACTCAACGTGACCGAAGAGCAGGTCGCCGGACTCGAACCGGGTAAGGAGATCCCGTACATATCATCCCTGGGCAAGAAGAAGCTTGAGTGACCTTTTCTGGCTCTCGAAGACGGGTATGCACGAGCTCGCCCATCTCCATTTTGCGGATGCGGATGCATCTTATGAGGATGCCCGCTACGCCGTCTTCGGCGTGCCCTACGACGGCACGACCTCGTTTCGGCCGGGGACGCGGTTTGGGCCGCGGGCGATCCGGGAGGTCTCGTTCAACTTCGAGTCCTACGACCCTGCGACCGGCATAGACTTCTTCGAGGTCCCGATAACAGACCTCGGCGACCTCGCGGTCTCCCGGCTGCCGGAGGAGGTCGTCGGGCAGGTGAGCGATGTCGCGGGTGATGTCGTCCGCGACAGCAAGGTGCCGGTGATGCTCGGCGGCGAGCACACCGCGACCATCGGCGCGGTCAGGGCCGTGCAGCCGGAGGTCTACGTCGTCTGCGACGCGCACCTGGACCTCCGGGACGAACTCGACGGGACGCCCTACAGCCACGGGTGCGTCACCCGGCGCGTCCTCGAGACGGTCGGGGACGTCGTCATCATCGGGGCACGGAGCGGTGACGCCGGGCAGTTCGAGGTTGCGGCGGAGCGGACGCGGCTCTATACCGCCGATGCGGTGCGCGAGCGGGGGATTGGGGCTGTGCTCCGGGAGGTCCGGGAGCATGTTGCGGGGAGGAGGGCCTACCTCTCGATCGACGCCGACGCGATCGACTGCTGCCTCACCCCGGGCCTCGGGACGCCCGAGCCGTTCGGGATGACGCCGCTCGATATCCGCGAGGTCGTGCGGACCCTTGCCCCGCATGTCGCAGGGTTCGATTACGTGGAAGTCGCCCCATTCGATTCCGGGCAGACGGCGGCCGTGGCGTCGCAGATGGTGCGGGAATTCATTGCACGGCACTGGACTGCCGGGCGGTGAAAGAAAACTCTTTTTCGGCGTTTCATGGTACTATGACTTCCCGAAAAAATTGAGTTGTCGGGGTACACAGCCAGGAGAAGGTTAGCGGCGCGGCAGACCCCGGCCGTCACTCCGGGAGGAGGTGGTCACGGAGCATCGCCCGGACCAGGTCCCGGTACCGGTTGACAACCGGAAGGTCGTCCTGCAACACCCCATAGACCTCATCCAGATTCAGCCGGCAATAGAGGTGGACCAGGGCATTCCTGAATCCTGCGAGGTCAGAGAGCCGGACCTCGAGGTCTTCCGGGATAAGCCCCTCGTCACAAAGGATCATGAAACTCTCCCGGTAGGTCCCGGGCCGCCGGGAGCTCGAGGCCGCGACCAGGTGGTTCGCGATATCGATCGATGCCTGGATGCTGACGAGGAGCGCGTGCAACACCATATTCCTCTTGTCGCGGTCGGTCCTCAGCTCGGTGAGAGTAATGGACCGATAGCGCTCCCAGTCCCCGGCTGCCTCGTCCAGTTCCCGGAGGTGATCGAGGATTCCTTCATCCCGGACCATTGTCAGGCCCTCGTGAGCAGAATCCGGTCAAACCAGTCGAGTGTGTCTGCATAGTCAAGGTATCGGGAGAGCACGCCTGCCTCGTACCGGATCCGCCTCTCCCGGTCGCAGGAGAATACGAGTCTGCCGCTCTTGATGACCTCGTGCTGGAAGGAGATGGGGGCGGTGTTGAGGATCTTCACGTCAGCCTCAAAGCGATAGCACCATCCCCGCTCGAGCTCCCGCTCGACCCTCGCGCGAAACCGCATCGCCTGGTACGGGGTGGGTTCCCCGGTGACGAGGATCGCCACGTCCACGTCGCCGAAATCCTCCCTGCAGAACGAGCCGAAGACGTACCCCACCTCTATCTCGTCAAAGCCGGCGAGGACCGTACGGATTGTATGGAGAACTTCCTCTTTCTCCTCCGCTCTCAGCAGGTGGCGCCGTCTCATACCGTCGTACATCTTCTCGCATCACATATCATCCTTTCCCGGTTCCCACGGACCAGCGGATCCCCTCCTTTCCGATCGGCTCGCGGCGGCGCTCCCGTCGGCCAGCCCGTGAGGCGTCCACCCGGATGAACATGAGCTGGCAGTCGAGGCTGGTGGTACAACAGCCATACGCGAAATGCGACCATCCGGGGTGCGATGGACGTAACGTGCGGAGCTTGAGCATCGAAGGTTCGAAAGGCGCGAACCTGCCGGAGAGTGCCCGACACACCGGCAATGTTTTTCTGTCACTGGTACATATACCATGAATATCATGAATGCCACAAAGCGCATTGTTGTCAGGGAAGAGGTCTGGGCTGCCCTTTCCAGCATGCGGGAGCCGGGGATGACCTTCTCGGAACTGCTGGAGGAGATGATCGAGCACGAAAAGAAGCGGCGGCTTGTAGCAGATATCAAGCGGATTCAGGAAACGGAAGAACTTGTGGAGATCCCGTTGTGATCTTCGCCGTCCTGTTCAGGCGATCGGCCGCAGACTTCCTGAAAACTCTACCGGAGAAGTCACAGCGCATCGTCACGGCAAAGCTTGCCGTCTGCGAGACAGATCCGTATCCCGGCAGCGGGGGAGATAAGGAACGCTTGAATACGGATGGGATGGAGGTATTTCGCCTTCCTATAGGGCGAACGTTCACCGCGCTCTATACCATCCATACCGATACCGACAGAAATTGGGTCGAGATCACCCACCTGATGACCATCGAGCAGGCGCATAAACGCTACGGCAGGCTCTGATCCTGTGCACCCTGCGGACCATCATCTCTCCATCAGGAGGCCGGGATCGGTGATGCTCCTCCACAGCCCGGAAAGGTATCAGGATTCTGAGGATCTGTGCCGGACCGGGTGAAGGGATCTCACCACCTCTTCTGTCACCCGGAGGCGAAGCGCCGGGTCACTGTTCCGGTGCATGGGCGGAACCTTCCGGCCGGCACACCCTCGGAGATTCTCAAGCAGGGATTGAGCGCGAGGAGATCGAGGACCGTTCATGGTTTGCGATCCCGGGCCGGCAAATGCACTTCGTACTCGCGTGAGCGTGCTTGGGGAGGAAAAGCCGCCGATGCCGGATTCCTCCCAAAACGGTCATGAGGCCGCGTTCGGCCTCAGGCGCAACTGATGAAAATCCCCGAAGGGTGATAACCGCGGGTGCGTCGCGGTTGGAAGCGCGACAACCAGGACTCCGTTTCCGATTTCGATGGGATTTTCATGTGAAGATCTCCATCCGGTTATTGGAGGGGTGACGTGCCCCGTGTACCGCCGGCCCGCTGCTCCGCAATCAACCTCCCGATATCGCGGTCCCGGCCGGCCGGTCCTTGTCGACCGCCCCGGGCATGCCCGGCACGTGTGCGTTGCGTCAAGAAGCAGCGAGCCGTAATCCTCCGGCAGTTGCGAGAGCGTCTCCTCTATACCGCGACCTCCCCGAGACCCTTCTTGATGGTCGCCCCGGCCCGGCGAAGAGCCGTCATCGGATCAATCTTATGTACCTACGTACGTCTCCGGCACCTGGATCTTCAGGTGGTAGGAGTCGAGGCACCGGGTGTTGATGATGAAGTAGTAGTCGTGGTTTCCCTCGTAGAAGGTGTGCACCCACTGTTGCTTTTTGAGATCGGGCTTCTCCTTCGCCGCCACGAAGTCGCGGAAGTTGAGGGTGAAGATCCTGACGAACCGGTTCGGGTCTTCGGCGTCCATGACCTGGCAGTTGAAGAACGGGATCTCGTCGTTCGAGGTCGTGATATCCGAGTAGTCGAGCCGCCACATGGGGAACGGGATCCGGACGATCCCGGTCGTCCCCGACCACTGCCCGTCGATCGTCGCGTAGGTCACCCACCGGGTGGCAACGGGTGCGGTCCCGGCCTGCGGGGCGGTCATGTTCGGGCGGGTCTCCCCGGACGGGATCTGGTAGGTTCCCGGGTCGACGAACCCGACCTTCTGCGGTCTTCCGTCCCAGGTGGGCGCCGGCGTGGGCGTCGTGGTCAGGGGGGGCAGCGTGGGCGTCCATATCGGGGTGACCGTCGGCTCCGGCTCACCGGGTCCCCACAACCCCGGCAGTTCTCCGGTCGCTCCCGGCTTGATGATCAGGGCCATCACCAGGACGACTATGATTGCCAGAACGACGTAGATGAAATCCTGCTTCTTTCCCATAACCCTGTCCTCGTCGGTTGAGAACGTTCCGTGCGGTGCATCCGGCCCCTCCGCCGGGGGTGAGGGGCGGAGAATATTTCCATCCTGGAAAGGTTATTTCCCGAGCGGGGGGCTATCCGCACATCATTTCTGCTACAGATACCATTGAACCTCTGGATAAAAATACTTGCCTGAAAGCAACCGTCACCGATAAAGATTGTTTCACATCCACCCATTATTGAAAACGACAATTTTCAAATCGCCTCACCTTCAAATAGTTTTTTATATATGCTTGCGCATATACTCCAACGAACCGTACTAGTCCCGATGAGGGCGCTCATTCGGACTCCGGTAACAGGAGGAAACATTTCATGAATAAATTCGTGAAAGACGAAGATGCATTTACCGGCCTCGAGGCGGCGATCGTGTTGATTGCGTTCGTCGTCGTCGCGGCAGTGTTCTCTTATGTGATGCTCGGCGCCGGGTTCTTCGCCACCCAGGAGAGCCAGCGGACCGTGCATACGGGTGTGGCACAGGCAACCTCGAACGTTGAAGTGTCAGGGCCGGTGGTCGTGAAGGCTAGTGACACGACTACGCTATCCGAGATCAGCTTCTTCCTGCAGCTTGCTGCCGGGGGGGCATCGGTGGATATGACCAAGGTGACCTTCACCGTATCGACGACTGAAGAACTGAAGACCTTCAATTATACGGAAGTAGGCAAAGCGTGGTACGTGAATGGGACGAGCCAAACTGGAGACGGTCGGAACGACATGCTCGACAAGTTCGAGATGGTGAAGATCATGATCAATAATAGTACCGAGGATGATGCCAAAGAGTTGCCCACCATCAGCACGAACGGCAGGTTCACCGTTGAGGTCAAGCCCGACATCGGCGCGGCGCTCCCGATCAACCGGATGGCACCGGCGGACTTCCAGCCAGGTTATAACTACGAGGTCTACTGAGGGGTGAATGAGAATGATGAAACTACTTAAGAACGAGGATGCATTCACCGGGCTCGAGGCGGCAATCGTCCTGATCGCGTTCGTCGTCGTGGCCGCGGTCTTCTCGTACGTGATGCTCGGTGCCGGGTTCTTTGCAACCCAGGAGGCGCAGCAGGTCGTCCACACAGGCTCGCAGCAGGCCAGTTCCAGCCTGGAAATCATCGGCAACGTCTATGGATATGCTGTATCTGGCTCATCTACAGAGCTTGATTACATCGTCTTCACCGTAGGGAACACCGCAGGGGGTTCGCCGATCGACATCAGCCAGATGCTGGTGACGTACATTTGTGGGAGCGTATCTGAGGTTATCGCGTTTAATTCAACTGTAGCAAAGTACGGAGGAGAGGGAACTGAACCCGATAGCGTTAATCTTACTGCTGCAAACTGGACCGTCATCAAGACCTACAATGACGTAGGAACAGCAAACAAGCTCCTTGAATCAGGTGAACAGTTCGTTCTGGCGGTCAAACTCCCTACCACCAAGCCGACTAATAACGTCCAGTTCTCCGTAAACCTTCAGCCGGCGGTCGGTGCTGCCTACCCGATCAAGAAGACTGTACCGGCATATCTCGACACGGTGAACAAACTCTAGTGGTAAACACTCACTACAAATCCCCTCTTTTCTTCCGGGCGTCGATGCAATCGCCGTGCAGGTAATCCCGTGCTACAGCACAGGTCCGATCCAGCGGATGTGTCATAACATCCCCGGCTACGTTTACCCGCTACGTCTATCCATCCCGATACTCATGGATAAGTCCGAAAAACAGAGCGCCGGGAGCGAGGGGATCCACGGAACTGGCAGCATGAGGCCTGTAGATCCTCGCCCTCCGGCACGATGAAACCAGGGGAGGCAGATTGCAGGTTCAACAACCAGGACGTTTTAGTCGAAATATACTATGTGCTAGTGTCTCGTGTCATCTTATTTTATAGATTTTCGGCGAGTGCTGCGACGGGCACTATAGCCTCATGGGAAGGACGACGGCCCTTTTGGCCGGAGTTCGAGCACCGTTAAGGTGCGAAGTGAAGTTGCCGGCATGTATTGTTCGGTCTTCGCGTCCTTCGCGGCTTCGCCTGAGGTGACAATAGAGTAACAATGCCTCACGCAGAAAAGGGCGAAGAATGAGAAAGGCGGCATATGGGGTTATAAATTTAGGCGGCAACATGCACTAGGTGCTGAAAGTTTGCCAGGTGTAACCCACTCGATAGTACGTCAGTAGACAGGATTTACAGGTTGTATGGGGAATACATGGCCCTTCTCTGCATAGACTCCGTATCGAGCAGTCCTGAGATCGCAGGAGTGTTTTACCCGCGCGTGCATGGGAGGGAGAGTATCCAGGTAATTCGATAACACCTCCAAGGTTCAGGCTGCCTGCACCGCTCCTTGAAGTATGGGTAGGCACCGAACCTTCCCGATCCTCAGAAAAGGGGTCGTGCCTGTCATGTCAAGGGTGGTAGCAGAAGTTGTTAAAGAGCGGATGTTGTATGTCCGGGCACATCTCCACATTCACGGGGCGCGGTTCCTCCTTATAACCCCTCTCACCCACCTCTTCTGTGTGCGGGGACCTGCCGGGGGCCAACCGATTAAACCGTGCCACCCCGGCACCGATAACCCCGGTCCACCCGCACAGGAGCAGCCCATGAAAGAGATCACCCAGGAACTGCCCGACCGCATCCCGGACCCGCGAGCAGAACCCGTCCGGGCAAAGAAGGTCGCCGGCGGTAAAGCCGGATTGATAACGCCACACAACAAGGAAACAGGATGAGAGACATAGACGGCAGCCCCCATGATGCAGCTTGCGCCAACATCGGTTCACACGGGGCTGCCAGCAACACATCTCCGTCAAGGGGACCAGGAGCCCCGGCCCCGGGGCTTCCGCCGGAACCCTTATTCCCTTCGGATCAACCGGTAATCGAGCGTTTGCGCCCAAGCCGCAACGCCTCCCTAAGGCTCTGATCCCCAATTGTTGATGTCGCGATTGATTATTGGGGGCTCGGCTTTTTAACCGTTTCTAGCGCTTCTATGACGCTCAGGCGCCGCTGTGGCTCGACTCCGACCCGGCCTGATGGCCGGGTCGGGAGCTGGCGATGCCCTCCAGGCCGACCGGCGAGGGTCGGCCTTCCGGGCCAAGTTCCCAGATATGCAGAAATCGCCGAGCATTCCAAGCCCCATATCGGATTAGAGTATTTTTTGGAGATATACGACCGGGCCGCAGAAGCCATCGAAAACGTCCTGACTCGCCTTCCGATAGCAGAGTTCCAATCACCTGTAATCTAAATCGTTTTAAAGCGCTTTGGAGAGGTATTTTGCGTTATAGGCCCCAGTTTGACGCACATCTCGACCGACGGGTAATCCTATCCGGCCGGGACGAACATATCCTCTTCCCTGTAGAGCACAGCCATGAACGTCCTCATGATCTCACCGATAGAACAGCATCTCTCTTTATCGTGATAATACTTGACCAACACATCCTGGCCGGGCATTTCGTCCGTTATGAAGGTTCAAACGCGGGTTCAAACCCGGATCCCGCCGGACCGCCCGGATCTCGTCCTACCAGGACGATGCAATCAAAAAAGAGCCGCCGCAGCCTTCACACACTCCACCCGCCCGGGCGAGAGCATAGAGCGTGATCGCGTTATTCCGCTCGTAGTATCTGGTTTGACGGTGCGGCCACCGCTCTGTCGGCCGCTTTCGATCGAACCTCCTGCAGCGGGAATTTGATAGGTCCTGAACATCATTGTGGAAAAGGTGTCCCTGCCGGCAGAACGAGCTCCACATCTCTTCTCGTACCAAATTCGGGCCATATAAGCACAACGGAGGTACAAGCGAGATTACACCGCGGAACCCGGGGATCGCTGGAAAAAGAGTCAGGAGGGAGGGGGTAGTTCCGAGACCCCGATGCAGTACTGGAAGAGCGTCTCGACAACCGGGATCCAGAGCGGGTAGCCGTTGAACTTCGCCACCGAGTAGAGGAAGACCATCATCAGCTGCCACGCGAACGGGACGGCGATAAGGAGGAGCACGGCCGCCATGACCCACCTCTGCGGTATGCCGAACCGCTTCCCCGCCGCGATGAGGACGAGGGTCACAGCCAGCAGCGCGAACGTGACCCGGGTAAAGAACAGCGTGTAGCCGGCGTACTGGCCGCCGTAGGGCTGAAAGAGCATCATCACGACGAGCAGCACCGGAGCAGAGACCGCGATGACGGCGGCCAGCGAGAGCGTCCTCTGTTTCGGGTCGGCATCGCTCAGGCGCGATACGGCATAGACCCCGAGCAGTCCCACCGGCAGATAGAACGGTGTCAGATACCGGATATCAGGAACAATACCGTTGCTCGTATTGAGCCCGTGCATCGACCGGAGGTATGCCACCCAGACCGCGATGCCGACGACAGCAAGGAGCAGAATGACCTGCCGATCCGACGCACTGAACCGTTCGGGTCTCCTCCACAGCAGGATGGGCAACACAACCAGCGCGATGATGATCAGCGGCGAGACCGCCACAAGGCTCATGTTCCCGGATTCGGGGGC
>DAOSER010000005.1:0-31562 GCA_035363235.1 Methanoculleus sp. | reverse complement strand
AACATAAATATGCAATATTCGTGCTCGGAACGGAACTTGCGAACGCCATGAAGGACGTGGAGTTCTCGTCATCGGGACGTATCTCCGCCCGGATGAAAGAACTCGCAGAGAAGACCTTAAAAGAGATCGAGTATCTCCAATAAAATCAGCGCAAATATGGTATCGGAGGCCAGGAACCCTCCGATCCCCTCCTCTCCTCAGGCACGCATCCCGAGCTCACGCTCGATGAGGTACGTAGCGAGCAGCTTCGGGATGGGTGCCGCCATGCAGTGCCAGTTCGGCGTCCCGTTCACCTCAAGGACCGTGTAGCCTTCCCGGTCCCGGAGGAGATCGACGCCGCAGTAGTCGATCCCGATCGCCGACGCCGACGCCTCGGCGATGGCACGCATCTCCTCATCGATCGGGACCGGCACGCCGGTCCCGCCCTGGTGAATGTTGTGCATCAGGCTATCGGAGACCCGGGCTATCGCACCGACGGCCTCTCCGCCGAGGACGAAGACGCGGAAGTCCCGGTCGTTCGGGATATACTCCTGCAGGTACCAGGGCCCCGGCCCGAGATCGTCGGGTTTCGCCACGAGCCGGATACCATTCCCGTCATACCCGTAGAGCGGCTTGTAAACGACCTTCCCGTGCCGCAGAAGGAATTCTCGGGCCCGGGCCTCCGATCGTATGTAGGCCGTCTCCGGTGTCCGCACACCGTTTGCGAGGAGGAGAGCGGTGGTCATCACTTTGGATGCACAAGAAACGATGCTTTCAGGTGTATTGATCACCCGGTTCCGGAGCGAAAGCACGTTTAAGGTCTCGAACTGGTGCCCGTCCTGCCGGATCCCGCAGACCCATACAAGTTCATTCTCAAGACCGGAGTCGAGGGGGTCGACTGCATCGAGGTTGAGGATGTTGTATGGGGCACCGGCTCTCTCCAGTTCCCGTATCACAGCGCCGGTCGAGTTGTCGTCCGGCGTATCGGTCGGTTTTGGTACGATATGGATCATGCGTCTCACATCCCGCTCCCGGGACTAGCAGTTCACGTTCAAAGGATTATCAGTATCATTTTGTACTTTAGCAGATATAATCGGTAGGGAAGAAGACCATGCAGAAGAGCCGGGTCTGTATCATCGGGTGCGGGAACCCCTTGATGGGAAACGACGGGGCGGGGATTCGAGCGATCCGTCTCTTCGAAGGGAGATTTCCCGGTGTCGACGTGATCGACGGCGGCACCGGAGGGTTTGGCCTCATCCCGCTGATGGAAGGCTACGATAAGGTGGTGATCGTCGATGCGATGGTGGGTATCGGCGATAATATCGGCGATGTCCTCACGTTCGAGACACCGCCTTGGGATCTTTCGACGTATGCATTCCACGACATGGGGATCGGGGAGGTGGTGGCAATAGCCCGTGAACTCGGGTATGCCGGGGAGATCGTGACCGTCGGGATTGAAGCAGGCGAGATCCGGTCATTCAGTCGGGATATAGACCCGGCAGTAGAAAAAGGGGTCCGCATAGCCGAGCAGGAGATCCTCGAGATCCTGCGGGGGTGGGCAGTTGTGTCGGGAAACCCTTTTTAAAAGTATGCTGTTGAAGCACCCCGATCTCTGCAAATCTGGCTTCTTTCTAGGGGCATGAATAGTAAAGTTTATGTCTTCCTACTGAACTAAAGATGTCTGGATGCAACTGCCGCGCGGTCGGTTCCATCGCCTTCTCAAGTCCACGACATCCCGTGCCTTGGTGGAGGAGATGGGTTCAACACGGTTTACAGGGATCTGCACGATCGTCCTTGGCAGCGAGAGTGCTACCCTGGTGCTGAACGAAGGTCTGGTTGTGCTTGCCGAATATGGGGACATGAAAGGGCAGCACGTACCGGATGCGATACTGAAGGGCAGCGAGACCGAAGTGGCGGCAGAGCTGAACATTCTGACGCCTGCACAGGTGAAACTCGCCCTGGAATTCAACCGCCCGTTTGCGACCGGAGATCCCGATGCCGGACGACAGAAAAGGCCGTCGCCGGAGAAAACTGCTTCTGGAGGAACGAGGCCGTCCACCGGGCTGAATAAGGCCGGCACGGCACCCTCTCCGAAACATCCTTCGGAGTCGCACGCAGAGGTGCATCGCATTCCTATGCCTGGAGTGAAACCTATGCAGGAGACGGCCGAGGCGTCTCAGTCAGGGGACGATGAGATCGAGACGCTCGTCCAGAACATGGAGGAGATGGACGTCGAGCAACTCGTCAGCAGTTTCAGGATAAATTGCAAGGATATGCTCCGGAACATTCATCTTGACCATCTTATTCAGGACAAAGATACGTAGAACATGCAGGAGCTGATAACAGAATGGATTCATCAGGAATCATCCAGATATTCCTCGTTATCATCACAGTGGCGGTGATAGCCGGTTTTGCGGGTACCCTGTACTTCCTTTCGAGGATCTATGAGGCACTCGCCGGGCAGCAGCCCACACAAGCCCCCCGTGATACGGAGGCCGGAGAAGAACAGGGGACGGTTGCACAACCGGTCCCGGTCGAGCGGGCGAAGCCTCTCGGGAAGATCGATCCCCGAACAATGGGGAGCCTGGAGGAAACGCTCGGTGCAATCGGTAAGAAATACAGTCTTGCATCCTTCACACTGGCGACCACGGACGGTCTCCTGATCGGCTCGACGAAGCCGGGCAGCGAGGGTGAGGCCGCACGGTATAGTTATCTCTACACACAGGGGAGACTGCATGACGAGGCCGGTGCTGAACTCCTTGGTATCCCTTACCGGGGGGAGACGGTGGTCGGTATCGTCCACCCATCAGAGCACCTCTCTGCCGAACAGATGAACGCACTTGAACAGGATATCCGGGACAGCCTGCAGCACTGGGTGTAAGTCCAAAGAGATCAAAACAGCGAGTGATTACATGGTAAAAGTATATACGATTGCATCCGGTAAAGGCGGCACCGGCAAAACGACGGTCACGGCGAATCTGGGGCCGATGCTTGCTCAATACGGAAAGAAGACGTGCATCCTGGATGCCGACGTCGGAATGGCGAATCTCGGGCTTATTCTCGGGCTTGAAAACCTGCCGGTGACCCTGCACGAGGTGCTGGCGGGCAAAGCCCGTGTCAGGGATGCCATTTACGATGGACCCCTCGGCGTGAAGGTTGTCCCGTGCGGGCTCTCCCTGCAGGGCTTTCAGCAGTCTAACCCTGACCGGCTCAAGGATATCATGACCGACCTTGTGAGCGAGTTCGACATCCTGGTCCTCGATGCTCCTGCGGGAATCAGCAGGGACGGCGTCATCCCGCTGACGATTGCCGACGGGGTGATCCTTGTTGTGAATCCTGAGATCTCCTCGATCGTCGACGCCTTAAAGACGAAGATCCTGACCGAGACGGTCGGCGGGCACATTGAGGGGGCGATCATCAACCGGGTCGGCGGAAGTGAGGATGAGTTCAACCGGGCACAGATGGAGAAACTCCTCGGGGTCCGGGTGCTCGGGATCATACCGGAAGACCCCAACGTCCGGCGCGCGTCGGCCGGAAGGTCGCCGATCGTGGTAAAATATCCGGCATCCAGGGCATCAAAAGCCTTTAAGCGCATTTCTGCCGATGTGGCTGGCATCGAGTATGTCGAAGAGGAGACGCCGGCTCCCCGGGAAGGTTTCGTCGACCGGCTCGCCCGCGCGCTCTTCAGGGCAAAAGCGTGATGCTTGAGGCCGGCATGGCCTATCACGCTCATCATCGCCTTTGTTGACCTTCGGGTCTCCAGTGCATGGGAAGCCGCAGATAACAATCGTGGAGGCGCCGGGCCGAACTCCCTGATACAGGCTATCCCCCGGCCGATTCGGGATGCACGGTGCGTCATGGACGGAGAGCATCCGGACGGGACGGTCTCCCCGATCCATCCCCGCCGCCTGTGCATGAGCGGGATTATATTCTATACATTCGCATAAAACCCCATTACACCCCTATGCACAATAAAAACGCACGAAATCCTAAATCATCTTCTGCAGCGTGGATCCCTGTAACGAACAAACTATATACTTTTAATAGCAGGAAGTGTTAACCACATGCAGAGGGCTCGTAATGGAAATACATGTGGATAAGGACGCGTGCGTCGGGTGCGGTCTCTGCGTAAAGGACTGTCCGATGCACGTGTACGAACTCCAGAATAACGTGAGTGTAGCGGTCAGGCCGAATAACTGCATGGGATGCCTGTCCTGTCATGAGATCTGCCCGGCCCAGGCGCTTGAGCACCGCGGCGTCTACCCTGCCCGGAGGCATTACATCGACATCAAGGTCTGCGAGATGCTTCGGAAGGTGATCTGATGAGCGCAGGGTATATCGATGAACTGCATGAGGCTTTCCACTCCGATTTCGCCTATCGTTCCGAGGATATTCCCCTCGAATGTTCGCCGAAACCGAAAGAGATGGAACAGACGCTCCATGGCGTGATGAAACTCAACGGCCTCGTGATCAGGTCGCTTGAGGAGATCGCAGGTAGAGGGGCAAACGCAGTCACATACCGGGCCGGAAAAAAATTCGGCCACGAGGTCGCCAAGTACTTCCAGAAACGCGAGGACGTCGAGGGGGCTCTTCACGAACTCTCCGACCTGCTCCGCGGCCAGTACTCGTTCGAGGTCTGGAAACCCGAGGATAAGGAGACATTCATCATCGAGGAGAATGGCGAGACGTTCATCTACCTTGTCTTCCACGACTGCATCGTCCGCCAGACGCTCCGGCGCAACGGTCTCGATCAGGGCGGTCCGCTCTGCCAGACGCTTTTTGGCTACGTCGTCGGCGCAATCGAAGAGATCACCGGCAGGAAAGCCAAACTGGAGATCGTCCACACCGGCCCGAACGCCTGCCTGAAGAAACTGATCCTGAAATGAGGCGAGGACGATGAAGATTGCTATTGAGGAACTGGCAGGATGTTCGGGATGCACGATCGCGGTGCTCGATCTCCATGAGATGCTGCTTGACGTCGTCGCGGAAGCGGAGATCGTCTATTCCCCGGTGATCATGGACGTCAAGGAGCCGCCAGAGGGTATCGATATCGCGTTCGTAACCGGGGCCGTGCGAAACGAAGAGAACCGCGAACGCCTCGAAAAGATCCGCAAGCGGGCAAAGACGCTTGTCGCACTCGGCACCTGCGCCTGCTACGGTGGTGTATCGGGTCTCTCGATGCTGAACTCGAACGAGGACCTCTTCTCCTGCGTCTACCGGGAGACGGAGACGACGAAGCCCGACGGGGTTATCCCGACGGACGTGCCGCCGTTCCTCTACCGGGCGTTTGCGGTGGGCGATCTTGTCAAGATCGATTACTACGTCACGGGCTGCCCGCCCAAAGAGGCGTTCCTGAAACAGATCATCCCGGCAATGATTGCCGGGGATACCCTCGAGCTCTCGCGTAAATCCGTCTGTTCGGAATGCGACAGGAAGATGGGGGCGGTCGAGAACTGGACGCTCAAGCATCGGCACGAGGGTGTTCCCGACCGTGAGCACTGCCTGCTCGGGCAGGGCTACCTCTGTCTTGGGAGCGTCACGTTCGGGAGATGCTCCGCGTCGTGCCCCAAAAACAACATCCCGTGCCACGGGTGCAACGGCCCGTCACTCGATATCCTCCGCGAACCCTGCCGGGACATCTACGGCATGATGGTGCGGAGAATCTCAGATCTCACCGATAAGCCCCAAAAAGAGGTGGAAAAGGAGCTCTACGACGTCGCACACACGATGTATGCCTTCACCATCGGGAGCCTGATTATGGAGGACAAGGAGAACTCAAAGATCCGCGATCTGGTAAAGGAGAGGAGCAGATGAAAGAGATCACGATAAGCCCGGTGACCAGGATTGAGGGGCACGCCGGCGTCAGGATCTACCTCAACGACCAGGGAGAGGTCGACTCAGCCCACTTCCAGGTCGTTGAACTGAGGGGATTTGAGAAGTTCCTTATCGGCGCTGCAATCGAGGAGGCACCCCGGATAACACCCCGTATCTGCGGGATATGCCCCTCGGCGCACCACCTGGCGGCGGCAAAGGCAACCGACCAGATCTTCGGCGTCGAGCCGCCCGCGACCGGGAAGAAACTCCGCAAGCTTCTCAACGTCGGCCAGTTCGTCCATTCCCACGCCCTCCACTTCTTCATGCTCGCGGCCCCCGACTTCATCCTGGGCCACGATGCGCCGGCGGAGACGCGGAACGTCATCGGGCTTGCCCGCCACTCGCCGGAACTCGCCAAGAAGGCGATCGCGGTCCGGAAGTTCGGCCAGCGCCTGACGGAGGCGGTCGGCGGCAAACCCATCCATCCGGCAAACGCGCTCCCCGGCGGGATGTCGACACCGCTCACGGAAGGAAAGAGAGCTGAACTGGCTGCAATGGCGGATGAGGCACTTCAAATCGCCCGCGAGGGGTGGGAGATCGCACGCGGCCTTCTTGACGGCGTCGATACGGAGATCGGTGCTGTAACTACCGGGTTCCTCGGGATGACCAATCACGGTGTCTACTCGACCTATGATGGGCCTGTTGCGATGCTCGGTTCTGACGGAGGCAGGATCGGTTCATTCTCTGGCCCGGATTACACGAACTACATCGAGGAGTACTCGGAGGACTGGTCATACCTGAAGTTCGCCCGGTTCAAAGGCGGAGACTACTACCGGGTCGGGCCGCTTGCCCGGCTCAACATCGTGGAAAAAATGGGTACGGAGCATGCGGATGCCGCTCTCGCGGAGTACCGCGAGCGCTTCGGCACCGCCACCCAGGCTGCACTTGCCTACCATATGGCACGCTACATCGAGTTCATCGCCTCGTGCGAGCAGGCCGTAGAGTTGCTCTCGGACCCCGGCATCACCGGCCCGGATATCCGGGCGCCGGCCGGAGCAGTCGTGAACCGGCGAGGTGTCGGTATCGTCGAGGCACCCCGGGGAACACTGATCCACGACTATACCGTCGATGAAGCCGGCACCATTGAGCGGTGCAACCTGATCGTAGCGACGTGCCAGAACAACTACGCGATAGACCGGGGCGTCGAGGACATGGCACGCCGGGTAGTGGAGAACGGAGCGTTGACTGAAGGGGCGGCGAATCGCATCGAGATGATCATCAGAGCGTATGATCCCTGCATATCGTGCGCAACGCACGCAATCGGCCGGATGCCTCTCAAAATCGAGTGTGTCAGAAGAACATGAGGTGAAACGATGTTAAAACAGATCCTGGGAGAATTCCTGAAACTTGACGGAGTTGTCGCCGCAGTCGTGGCGGGACGGGACGGCTTTGTGATCGAGAGTGTCGTTGCCGGGGATGTGGACGTCGAAGCCCTGGGCGCCATGGCATCAACAGGGATGGGTACGTCTGAGGCAATGAGCAACGAACTCGGGAAGGGAGAGATGTCCCAGATGCTCATCGAACTGGAGAACGGACCCATCCTGCTCTCCCCTCTCTCGGAGGACGAGCTGATTGCCATCGTGGCGAACGCAAACGTCAACGTCGGGCGAATCCGATATGAACTGAAGAAGAACAGGGATCGAATAACTGCTGCTCTGTGAGATGATGTTACCTGATGGTGTCTCACTCGGACGACTGCAGGGCCCTCTTTCTGCCCTTGCTTCGATCAGCCCTCACTTCACGGGGGCAGTGCGTATCGACGGGGCCGAAGGGACGGGGTTTGTCCTGGTCCAGGGAGGGAGCCCGTACGCAGCCGCGATCGAGGACACCGGCAAAGGCCTGTTGCTCAGCGGCGACGAAGCCTACAGGCACCTGCTCGGTCGGCCGTCGCTCAATTACGAACTCATCGCGTACACCGCAGAAGAGACCGAGGCGGCCCGGGTGGTCTCTCACGAGGCAGAGTGCGGGATCAGTGAAGGCTGCATAAACGCTGCTGCATGGACCCCGTCAGCAGGTCCGGATCGTCTTGAGCAGATCGCGCGGCAACCGGGCGTCATTGCCGTATCGGTCTTTCATGAGGGATTTGCCCTTCAATCGCTGGGCTCTGCGGACTTTGAGCATGTGGCTGCGGTCGCCGAAGACCTGCTCCGTGCCGGCACCAGCATCACCACCGATATGGAGATGGGAGGCCTCTCCCAGATGATCCTCGAAACCCCGGCAGGAAAGCTCATCATCGCGCCCTATGGGGACCTCTCCCTCTGCATACTCACAAAGCCGGACGCCAACCTCGGCCTGATTCGGCTCTCGATACGGGGCATGCAGGACGAGTCCGCCTGAGCGAAGGGGCGGTCACAACGCCTCCATTCTTCTGGATCCCGGGCCAGGAAACCCCCGGTGCGAGGAGGCGGTAGCTGACGCAGATCGGTTGGACTGTGCGTGCGGGCCGGTTTGCGGCAGTCAGGCCCCAGCCGCCGCCTTTTCTACTGTGCGGCAAGGTTGCCGGAGTACGTGTAGCCGCCCTTGCACCAAACAGTTGATATTCCCGCCCGCGTGAGATTACCCTATGCATCTCCACAACACAATGGGGACACGGCCGGCGTTCCTCCTTTCGGGAGTCGCGGCAGGGTCCCCCCGCCGTCATGAGGTGATCGCCTGATGAAGTATTACCCGGTCCATGCCGGATACCCGCCGTATGCCGAGGTGAATCCTGCGATCGAGGCGGCTTTTGCCGAGCACGGGAGAGGGAATGTCAACATGCCGCCGAAGGTCTATGTGACGTTCGTTGAAAGCGGGGACTTTCGGACGATGCCCGCATACCTCCCGGCACTCGGGATTGCCGGGGTAAAGATCGTTAACGTCCACCCGCATAACCGTGCAAAAGGCCTTCCCACCGTCATGGCGCTCACTGTGATCATCGATGTGGAGACCGGCATCCCGAAGGCGATCATCAACGCCACCGAACTCACCGCGATGCGTACCGGAGCGGCGGGTGCCATTGCAGCGAAATATCTCGCGCCACGCCAATCCGTCACCCTCGGCGTCATAGGGTCCGGGCGGCAGGCGGAGGCGCTGGTCGAGGCGACGGCTGCCTCGCTCGCGGTCGAAGAGATCCGGGTCTGGAGCAGAACCGAGAAGAGTGCGGAAGCGTTTGCAGCGCGTTACCCGGACTACAACGCAAGGAGCGTCCCGATCGAGCGCGCCTGCGACTGCGACGTGCTGACCACAACGACGCCGTCGACGAAACCGGTTGTGATGGCGGACTGGGTCCATGAAGGGACACACATCAATGCCATCGGCGCGGATGCGCCCGGCAAACAGGAGCTGGACCCCGCGATCCTCGAGAGCGCCGAAGTCTTCGTCGATGATCCCGGCCAGGCAATCCATTCAGGCGAGGTCAACGTCCCGATCAGCGCCGGCCTTTACGATCCTGGCCGGATCGTGGGAACCCTCGGCGAAGTCGTCATCGGGAAGAAGGGACGGTCGTCTTCAGACGCCATCACGGTCTTCGACTCAACCGGGCTTGCCATACAGGATCTCGCCATCGCCGCCCTCGTCCTGCGGGAGGGCGAGGGATATGAACTGCCGTTCCCGTAAACGACTGGCGGGAGCGTAGCGACCGGCAGGAGTTCGAGCAAGAAACAACTGCAAAAAAGTATCCGGGGAGAGGCCGATTCCCCCTCTCCACCGCTATGTATGGTGAGCCGTCACTCTTTTTTTCCGGGCTGCGCGAAGGCTTTCCAGACCTGCTCGCGGTAGACCGGGCCGCTGTTGTAGGTGCAGAACGGGATCAGGCGACCGTCGGGGGTCGCGTAGTGGATGCAGCACCGCTGCACCCGGGAGAGATCGTAATTGTAGCAGTCCATGAAATGCATCGTGCCGATGAAGAGCGCGTTCCAGTGGAACTCGCGCAGGGCCTCGAAGTTCTGCAGCACGAGAGCCTTTGCTATCAGTTTCACGAACTCCCCGGTATTCTTTTGCTCTGCCTTCCTCGTGGAGCCGTAGAGGTCTTTGACCCCCTCGACGAGGGTCACGTACTTGTTGAGCGACCCGCCTTTCGCGAGTTTCGTCGCCATCTTATCGACCGAATCGAAGAAGGCGTCGACATCCACCATCTTGTTGACCGGAACCATCCCCTCGTCGGTGACGAAGACGTAGGTCGCTGCGCCGCAGTGCTGGTGCGTGGTGAACATGATCTGGGGTTTCCCTGTGTAAGCCTCGACGAGCTCGGAGATCGGGACGACGCAGGGCACGGGGTAGAAGTAGTCTTTCTTGATCACGCCGTCTGTCTGTTTCTCGATCTGCTCTGCAAGTTCCGGGATGGTGATCCGCTCTTTCCTGACATCATCCTCGCTTGCAGCCCCGGTGAACGACACCGGCTGGAAGTTGACGCCCCGGATGGTCTTGATGCGCTCTGCGGCATACTTGATGATGGCACCCACCTCGTGGTCGTTCCTGCCCTTGATGACCGTGGGCACCAGCACCACCCCCATACCGATCTTCTCGCAGTTCTCTATAGCCCGCTGGTCGCTCGCGAGCTTTGCGTTCGTCTCGCGGCTTATGCCGTCGAAGTGCAGGTAGACGGTGGAGAGCCCGGCTTCCTTGAGCTGTCGAGCGTAATCGGGTTCCTTCGCAAGCCGGATACCGTTTGTCGCGACCTGCACCTGGGATATCCTGAGTTCTTTTGCTTTCCGGATGAGTTCGGGGAGATCGTCGCGCATCGTCGGTTCGCCGCCCGAAAACTGGACGGCAGGTGCCGGGACGGGCCTTTCCTCACGCAGCATGCGCAGCATTTCGACGACCTGGTCGAAGGTCGGTTCGTAGACGTAACCGCATGCCCGGGCGTTTGCAAAGCAGAAGTCACAGTTGAGGTTACACCGGTTGGTCAGATCGATGTTCGCGAGCAGCGTCGTCGACCGGTGGTTCTCGCAGACACCGCAGTCGTTCGGGCATGCTGCCGGGGAAGCTGTCTTCTGCGGGTTCGAAATACCCTTCCCGATGCGTTCGTAGGCTTCGAACCTCCGGTACATCTCTGCATCCGACCAGTAGAGGCCCCGGTACGCGCCGTGTTCAGGGCAGGTACGGACCAGCCAGACCTTCCCCTCTTCCTCAACAATATCCGCGTCGAGGACGCGGCCGCATGTTGGGCAGAGGCTTTTTGTCTTTTTTATCAGCATTCTCTCACCGTGCCCACCTTTCATTCGTATCTCATATTTCGACACTTTAATCTTTATATTTACTGATTGTACTGGTTATTGGCACTTATCAACACGGACATCGGATACTGGATCTTCGCCGGGCTTGCGGCGTTGTGGATCATGCTTCCGGCATACGTGCCGAACTCAGCGGCCGCTGTCTTCGGCGGCGGGACACCTATCGACCTCGGGCGGACGTTTTCCGACGGACGAAGGATCTTCGGTGACGGTAAGACATACCAGGGATTCGTCGGGGGCGTACTCACAGGGGTGCTGGTGGGTCTCATCGAGATCTGGGTCTGGTCCGCCTTCAGCCTGGGCGCTCTTCCCCGGCAGACGTTTCTCTCCGTCACCCTGCTCGCGGCAGGCGCGCTCCTCGGCGATCTCGCCAAGAGTTTCCTGAAACGGAGGCTGGGTAAAGAGCGGGGCGAATCCTGGTTCCTGGCCGACCAGTATGACCTGGTCATTGGTTCCTTCCTGCTGATTCTCCTGGTTTACCCCCAGTGGTTGTTTGAGAATATCACTTTACCTATTGCAGTGTGGATCGTCGTCATGACACCGCTCCTTCACCGGGTGGTGAACATTATCGGTTATTATTTGGGAGTTAAAGAGGTACCATGGTAAATTCTATCGCGGCACTGTTGCTTGAGAGCGGAGCCATCGAGTTCGGGGATTTTGTCCTTGCATCGGGAGCCCGGAGTTCCTATTACATCGATATCAAAGCCGCAACAACGAACCCCGCCATCCTTGCGGCGATCGGGAAGGCTATTGCCAAGGACTGGGAGTTCGATGTGGTGGCCGGGGTGGCGGTCGGCGCCGTCCCGATCGCCGTCGCCGTCTCGCTCGCGAGCGGCAGGCCGTACGCGATCATCAGGAAAGAAGCGAAGGATCACGGCAAAGCCGGAGCGATCATCGGCGACGTGAGCGGCAGGAATGTGCTGCTGGTCGAGGATGTGACCACGTCCGGGGGGAGCGCCCTTTACGGTCTTGAAGTACTGCGTGCCGCCGGTGCGCATGTCGACCGGGTAGTGACCGTTGTTGACCGGGAATCCGGCGCCCATGAGGCGCTTGCAGAGAAAGGCGCATCTCTTCTTGCGCTTGTGCGGGTCAGCGAGCTGCTGGACGGATAAACATTTTTTAAGAGCAGGCGAATATGATGGATATGAAAGTACTCGTTGTGGGTGGTGGTGGCAGAGAGCATGCGATCACCAGGGCGCTTTCCTGCAACAGTGATGTGCGAATATTTTCTGTCATGGCACGCAAGAACCCGGGGATTGCCCGGATCGCGGAGCGGGTGCTCCTTGAAAAAGAGACCAATATTCCAAAGATAGTAGCATTCGCTGTCGATTGCGGAGTAGATGCCGCGGTCATCGGGCCGGAGGCGCCTCTTGAAGCAGGCATCGTCGATCACCTCGAAGCGGCGGAGATACCCTGCGTGGGACCGACCCGGGCCGCGGCCCGGCTTGAGACGGATAAGGCGTTCTGCCGCCGGCTGATGGAACGGCACGGGATCGCGGGGTGCCCGGAATACCGGGTCTGCCATGAGCCGGAGGAAGCACGGCGGTTCATCGAGGCCTACGGCGGCGACCTCGCCATCAAGCCCATCGGCCTTACCGGCGGGAAGGGTGTGCGGATCATGGGCGAGCACGTCGACGTGGCGGGGGCGGCCGAATATATCCGGGAGATCGGGGGAGACGTCGTCCTGGAGGAACGGCTCATCGGCGAGGAGTTCACGCTCCAGGCGTTCGTAGACGGCGAGCACCTGGTGCCCATGCCGCTCGTGCAGGACCACAAACGTGCATACGAAGGGGACGTGGGGCCGAACACCGGCGGCATGGGCTCATACTCCCTGCCGGACCATATGCTCCCCTTCGTCAGCCGGTCGGACTACGAGAAGGCGCTCCGGATCATGGAGGATATGGTCGCTGCCATGCAGGACGAGGGGACGCCGTACCGGGGGATCCTCTACGGCCAGTTCATGAACACCTGCGACGGCCCAAAGGTCATCGAGTTCAACGCCCGCTTCGGGGACCCTGAGGCTATGAACGTCCTCTCGCTGCTCTCGTCGGACTTCTCCGCGATTGTTCGCCATATCATCGAGGGAGACCTCTCTCCGTCGCATGTCCGGTTCGCCCATAAGGCGACGGTCTGCAAGTATCTCGTCCCCGAGGGCTACCCGGAGGCCCCTATGGCCCACGAACCTCTCGTCCTTGGCGACTACGGTGACGCTCTGCTCTACTACGCAAACGTCGAAGAGCGGGACGGGAAACTCTATACCCTGACATCGCGAACGCTCGCGTTCGTCGGAATGGGCGAGACGCTCGAGGAGGCCGAAGCCATCGCCGAGAAGGCGGCATCTTCCGTCTCAGGAAGCGTCTTTCACCGCAGGGACATCGGCACCCCCGAACTCCTCGAAAAGCGGTGCCGCCACATGAGGGAGATTGCATGAAGAAGGATTTTCTCTCGATCACCGATATCGACGAGTACGAACTTGAGAGTATCATCGCCGACGCAGTACACCTCAAAAGACTGAAGTGTGCAGGGACCGCTCACGAATACCTGAGAGGAAAGAGCCTCGGCATGATCTTTGAGAAGGCCTCCACCCGCACCCGGGTCTCGTTCGAGGTGGGGATGTCCGACCTTGGCGGCCACGCACTCTTCTTAAATCCCCAGGACATGCAGCTCGGGCGGGGGGAAGAGATCCGGGACACGGCACGGGTGCTTGCCCGCTACGTCGACGCGATGATGATCCGCGCCTACAGCCACGCCGCCATCGAGGAGTTCGCCCGCTACTCGTCCGTCCCGGTCGTCAACGGCCTTTCCGACCGTCTGCACCCCTGCCAGGTGCTCTCCGACATCATGACCTTGAGCGAGCGGTTCGGCGACCTCCACGGCCTGAAACTTGCGTGGGTCGGGGACGGCAACAACGTCTGCAACTCATGGATCCTCTCCTCAGCCCTGACGGGGATGGAGATCGTGGTCGCGAGCCCCCTGCGTTACCGGCCGAAGGATGAAGTCGTCGGCCAGGCGCAGGCGGCAGGGGGCAAGGTCAGCATCGTTACGGACCCGAAGGAAGCGGTCAGGGACGCAGACGTCCTCTACACCGATATCTGGGTCTCCATGGGCGACGAGCAGGAGCGTGCCGAGCGGCTGCAGGCGCTCAAAGGCTACACGATAAACTCCCGCCTTCTAGCGCAAGCATCACCCGACGCTCTCGTGATGCACTGCCTCCCCGCCCACCGGGGCGAGGAGATCACCGACGAGGTGATGGAAGGGCCGCAGAGCATCGTCTGGGATCAGGCCGAGAACCGGCTCCACGCGCAGAAGGCGCTGCTCGTGCGGCTGATCGCCGACGGGATGCCGGCGACGGATTAAACCATCTTCACGGCCGTTCCACCCATAA
This sequence comes from Methanoculleus sp., assembly GCA_035363235.1. Classification (GTDB taxonomy): domain Archaea; phylum Halobacteriota; class Methanomicrobia; order Methanomicrobiales; family Methanoculleaceae; genus Methanoculleus. The sequence goes on along the minus strand of DAOSER010000005.1, from coordinate 17,114 downwards.
GTTCACCGGGTGAGACCGGTTATGGGCTCTTCCCGGCCAGGGCTCACGATGTCCCCTGACAGGGGGCCCGTGACGGGGATCGCAACGGGAGATGGCCGGGCAACTTCATTACCCGCCCCTCCTCCATCCCCGTTCGGGCATCTGCAGGATGCCCGGCGCACCATACGCCAGGGCAGCCGCTCAGACCCTGAGCCATCTCAAAAATCATCATATAACCAGTTATTTTCCTTTTTCTCAATCTAATTCAAAAATATGCAAATGTATATAATAATAAACACGGACAGTACACCATCCAAAGGGGACAGGACTCATGGATGATTCCATACACGATCAGTTCGCCCACATCCCGGAGCGGATCTCCGGGCTCGTCGACCTGGCATACAACCTCTGGTGGAGCTGGAACCCGGAAGCCCGGATACTCTTCAAGCAGCTGAACCATCAGGCGTGGAAGGCAAGCGTTCACAACCCGATCCGGATGCTTTGCGAGATACCGGTCGAGTTCCTGAACCGGGCGGCGGAGGATCCCACCTACTGCCACCGCTACGACATCGTCATGCGCCGGTTCAGGAAGTACATGAGCGCCACCGGGACCTGGTTCTCCGAGGAGTACGCCGGCCGTCCCCCGCTCGCTATCGCCTACTTCTCGGCGGAGTACGGGCTCCACCACTCGCTTCCCATCTACGCGGGCGGGCTCGGGTTCCTCGCCGGCGACCACCTGAAGGAAGCAAGCGACCTCGGCCTCCCGATGGTCGCCGTCGGGTTCCTGTACTCGCAGGGCTACCTGCACCAGCAGATCAACCACGACGGCTGGCAGGAAGACGTCACCGAACCGCTCGACCGCGATGCGGCGCCCGTCACCCGGGTGCTCGACTCTGACGGCGAAGACCTGGTGGTCCGGGTCCCGCACATCGACCCGCCCATCTACGTCGCTGTCCGGAAGGTCCAGGTCGGCAGGATCCCGCTCTACCTCCTGGACACGGATATCCCCTGCAACGATCCTGCGAACCGGGGCATATCGTCCCGGCTGTACGCGGGCGACCTGGAGCAGCGCCTCCGGCAGGAGATCGTCCTCGGCATCGGCGGGAGGAAGGTGCTCCACGCCCTCGGCATCGAGTACGCGGCGGTGCACTTAAACGAAGGCCACCCGGCGTTCGCGCTGCTCGAACGGATCCGGGAGCGGGTCGAGCGGGGGATGGAGTTTGAGGAGGCGCTCGAAGAAGTGCGGGCGACGTCCATCTTCACCACGCACACGCCCGTCCCTGCAGGGCACGACGTCTTCCCCGTCGACCTCATCGACCGCTACTTCGCGCCCTACTACACGGCGCTCGGCATCGACCGGATGAGGTTCCTGCAGCTCGGGGTCCACCCGGAGAGCCCCGCCTCGGGCTTCAACATGACCGCGTTCGCCCTGCGTGCGTCGGCGCACCACAACGGCGTCTCGCGTGCAAACAAGGTCGTTGCCTGCGACATGTGGAAATGCCTGTGGCCCGGGCCCCCGGAGGCGACGGTGCCCATCGACTACGTCACAAACGGCGTCCATGTGCCGACCTGGCTGAACACCCGAATGAAGGGGCTGTACGACCGGTATATCGGGCCGGCCTCCCCCGACTGGCTCTCGGAGCACGACGACCCGGTGGTATGGGAACTCATCGACGAGATCCCGGACGCCGAACTCTGGCAACTGCATCTCTGGCTGAAGGCAAAACTCATCAACCGGATCCGGGAACGGGAGCGGATCAAATGGGCCGCGCACCGCGGCGCGCTCAATCCCGCAGCCGAAGGGGCGTTCCTCAACCCCTCCGTCCTGACGATCGGGTTTGCCCGGCGGTTCTCGACCTACAAGCGGGCGCACCTCATCTTCGAGGACCCGGAGCGGTTGAAGCGCATCTTAAACAACCCCTGGTATCCCGTCCAGATCATCTTCGCCGGCAAGGCCCACCCGTCCGACAACGACGGAAAGCGGGTGCTCCAGCAGATCTACCGCTACACGCAGGACCCCGGGTTCGGAGGGCGCGTCGCGTTCATCGAGGACTATAACGACCAGGTGGCCCAGTACCTGGTGCACGGCGTCGATGTCTGGTTAAACAACCCCCTGCCCCCGATGGAGGCAAGCGGCACGAGCGGCATGAAGGCGTCGCTCAATGGGGTGCTGAACCTCTCCATCCTCGACGGGTGGTGGATCGAAGGCTATAACGGCAGAAACGGCTGGGCGTTCGGGAGCGAGACGGCCGCCTCCGGCGCGAGGAACGCCGTCGATGCCGCGGCAATCTACAACCTCCTGGAGAAAGAGGTCGTCCCGCTCTACTACGACCGCTCCATCGACGACGTCCCTCACGGCTGGGTGAAGGTGATGAAGGAGTCGATCAAGAGCAACGGCCCCCGGTTCTCATCCCGCCGGATGGTGAAGGAGTACGTCGCCCGGTACTATCCGTCCCTCCTGAAAGGCGCGGGGCCGGGGTATGCCCGGCGCCCGGCAGCGGCGAAACCGCGGGCTCCGGCCTGGAAACCGCAGGCTCAGGAAACATCCCGGGAATGGAGCGAATAACCTCTTACGAGGAGCGCTCCGCACCGGCTGAAGCCCGAGCCTCTCTCCGTGAGACCCGCCTGCGCGTCTCCTCGGATGCGGCCTGAAGCCCCCGCTCATCGTGCGGGGACCTCCCGCCGGCCCGGGCAACACGCTGCCGGGTCTCGACGCTTGCAGCCTGGAGCCCTCGCGTCTCGTGCGGGGCCCGGCCCCCGGCTTTCGCAACCCGCCGCCGTGTCTCGCGGGAAGCGGCCTGCAGCCCCCGTTTTGCGTGCGGCGCCGTCCCGCCGATCTTTGCAACACGCTTCCGGGTCGCTTCATCTGCGGATGCAAGACCGCGCTTCGCCTTCTTCCCCTCTCCGGTCATACCATCGACTCCCGGGTTACCCTCCCCCGGTGGATTGCTCCCCTTCATCCGGGCGACCATGTACTGCCATGCTCCGTCACGCCCCCCCGGCACGCCAGCCATGCGCGACTAATATAAAAACATTGTTATATTAATGGCTATCCAGATTTTTTCGCCTGTTCTCCTGCTGCCGAAATAGGAGGGGCGGGCCATAGGAACCGTTCGAGCCGGTTTTTAGGGATCGGAAGGAGCACAGCCATGCCCAAAAAAAGTCGTTTCGGCCGGGCCGGTATGCAGGACCGTTTCCCGCCTACATAACTTCGCCGAGGGCCTTGCTCACGTCGGCGGCAGAACGGAACTCCCGGTCCCGGATCCTGTTCAGGATATCGAGCACATCACCCGGTGCACTGTTCCTCTGCGCCTGGCTGATGACCCCGCTTATGCCCGCAGGATAGTGCATGCCGCGGAGGTACCGCTGCACTTCAACTACACTGACGGCCGTGGTTCTGCCGGCCGGCGCTTCCTCACCACCCCGTTCGGGCGCAGGGACGGTCTCTCCACCGGACGGCGATCTCCGCCTTGATCCGAACTCCGACCCGGCCATCGCCTTGCTGACGTCTATCGGCGAGTGGTAGGTCTGGTCGGGCAGGCCGTCGAGGGTATCCATGACATCCCTGTCCGCATTGTTCATCCTTGCCCGGTCGATCAGGTCCTGCCTGTTCGCCGGGTAATCCACCCCGGCCAGATACTTCTCGACCATCACCGGGTTTACCTTGAACCTTGCCTCTGCCATTATGTCACCTCCCGTGACGGACGGTGAATGGGACGGCTTTTATAAAATGGTTGTTCTGCCGCCCGTGGCGATGGAAGATCGCTCATTCGGGTAATGCGGTTCGATGGGCGGGGTGGAGCCTTCGGGGCCCCTGCACAGGATATGCTCATACCCCGTTCTGCAGTTCCCGGATCATCCGCCGTATCTGGCCGAACTGCACTTCCGGCGTGGTAAAGATGCAGAGGTACTCGTCCCCATAGGGAGCAATGATGACGTTTCCGCCGCGATAGAAGAGCGTCATCTGCACGAAGGCCCCGCATGCGGGGACAGCCGACCGCAGGCCGAGCGACCACCGGAGCAGATCCTCGGCGAACGCGACGGTATAGTCGGCATCAAGGTCTCCGGCGGAGGAGAGGCAAAGACCGTCGGAGAAACAGGCAACCGCGGTCACCCCCGGTTGCTGCAGTACCGCCACGAACGGTTCGGGAGGGGCACCGTGCTCCACGGTCCCGGCCGCAGGGCTGCGCCCATCATGCTCCCGGGATGGGCCGGCCGCGGGAGGTTCACGGTCAGGGTGCAGGAGGGCCTCATCCTGGCGGCAGAGACGCAGGGCTTCCTGCATCTCGTCGGGCTCGTACTTCCAGAGGCCGAAGTCGAGGATAGGCTGACTTTCGAAGTACTTCAACGCCGACGGCCCGCTCAGGGATTTCAGAGGGTGCTTGAACCGCGCAGCGAGAGGCACGCCTTTCTGCACCAGCACAACCCCCCCACCATCCTGCATCGTGATCCGCACCGCCCCGGCAAAACGGGCCGTGTGGGAAAAGATCCACCGGAGCGGCGCCTGCATCTCGCCGATCGCTTTTCCCTCGGGTAGTTTATCCATCATCCGGATTCCTGCCTGATCGTATCATTCATCCGAAAGCAAGCGTCTCTCCGCCCGCTCCCCCTACTCGGCGTCATCCTTTGCAAGGGTATCGAGGATCCTGTAGGAGTTGATCAGGCGGTTGAACGCGACTGCGAGTTCACCGATCTCATCGTTGCTCGTCACCGTGATCTCGGCGTTCGTGAGGTCCCCCTGGCTGACGCTGGTTGCAACGCTCGCCAGCTGCTCGATGGGGGTTGTGATGCTCTTCGCTAGGTAGAAACTCCACATCAGGATGACGGAGAGCGTGAGCAGGGTCATGATAATGATGCTGTTCTGCAGACCGAGTGTGGCGATGACGCTCCCGGTATCCCCTGCCGAGACAATCCCCAGCAGGAAGACAGGGATGACCGCAACGGTGAGCATGCTCGCCATGAGCTTGTAGAATATCGGGATCTGGATGACGAGTCCATCCTGCATTATCCCGACGTCTTGCGAGAAGGTTTCAGCCATGCAAGAGTAGTTTCTTATTTTAATATATTAAATTATCTATTATAAAAAATAGAAATTATGGCAAAATACTAAAATATGAGACATATAAAATGTCCTTGATCGATTCGAGGCATTATTATGCGCCTTTCAACATAATATACTCAAATCAGAATAACGGCACCAACCCTGAACCGGGGTATATAGGCATGCGTGACGGATGTTCATGCATCCGCTGCAAAGCGTGAATGTTTTTTACCCTCCGGAGTGCTCGGCGCTGCCCGAAAGGGTTCCATGGGACCATCGTTCCGGCAGCGAAGGGCGGCGGTGGAAGAGCATCCGGAGGGGCATCAACATATTGATACAGGATGCGGGGAAGTGGGAGTGAGCACAGCTTCCTGTTGCGTGCCGGGGGTTGGGAGTTCACATGACTCTTGTAATGGCATTCATCGGAAAACAGGGCGCCGTCATGGCGGGGGATATGCGGGAGATCGCATTTGGGGGCGACGATTCCCGCATCGAAGACCTGGAGCGCGAACTCTACAGCGGCTCGATCGCTTCCGACACCGACCTCGCAGAGCGGGCGGACGAGATGGGCGTGACAATCCGGGTCAGGGACGATAAGGCCAAGGTTTCGCAGCAGGACGGAGTGCTCATCGGCGAGGTGACCGAGACGGAAGGAGCGGCAGTTGCAAAGAGGAGGCTGTACGCTACGACTGGCAGTTACGCAATTGCCGAGGTCCTCGACTCCCGGCTACGGGTAATGCAGAGGGGCAGGGCAAGCAATTTCGTGGTGCTGGGCAACGATATCACGAAAAGGATCGCGAACGAGTGCATCCGGGGGATGTGGGAAGGCGGGACGATTCAGGATGCCCTGCGGCTCATCATGCTCACCATGCAGATAGCGGCGAGCGCAACGGCATCGGTGAGCAGGACGTTCATACTGGTGCATACCGATCGCGCGGCAAGCCTGGCTGACGCCATCGAGCGGGATTCGCACAGAGCATGAACCCCGGGTTGTGCTCACCTCCGCTCCGGTACGGAGGCCGGCGACGGCGCTGAAAAGCGAGAATTACTGGCTGAGATAGTTGTGCTTTTTGAGCCAGTCTACCTGCGGCCTGATGTAGCGGTAGACGATATCACACTTCTCGTCCTGGAAACTCCAGGGGACGACGATCAGGAGGTCGCCTTCGCGTATCCAGAGCCTCTTTTTGATCTTGCCCTTGATCCGCCCGGTGCGCGTGACGCCGTCCTCGCAGCGGACACGGATATGGTTTGCCCCGAGCATCAGGTCGGCCCTGCCGAAAATCTCCCGGTTTCGCTTCTTCGGTAGCCGTACGCGTACGATCTCTTCACTTTCGTTGTTCTGTGTTCCTCGTGTATTAGTCAGTTAATCAACTCCGTAATAGACGGCGGCATGACCCACCTGAATATGTTATAGGTTTATACCAAGGACCCGGGCCACCATTAAAGTATCTATCCTCTGTTTATCCCGCCGGCCCCCGGTCGGCGAACGGTGCCGGACGCGGTGGAAGGCCCGCCACGGAAACGAAGGGCATGCCTGCGGCAGCGTAATCCCGGTGCGGCCTTCCGGTTCGAGGAGCCGCCCGGGACCGGATCCGGGACAACGGCACCGAACGGCCTTCGGCCAGGGGCAACCCCACACCGGGTGCGCCCCCGCATCGTGGAAGTTGCCCCCAAACCGCCGTCCGGTTTTTCATCCGAAGGGTAATTAAGGGTTGAGCGTATATGAGTGAAGAGGATCTTTGAATGGAAAGCAGCAAGCTGTACGTCGGTAACCTCACCTACTCGGTAAACGAAGAGCAGTTGAAAGAACTATTCAGCCAGTACGGGACGGTAACCGATGTCAGAGTCATCGAGCGCAAAGGGTTCGGGTTCGTTGAGATGTCCAGCCCCGAAGAGGCTGAGGCAGCAAAGGAAGCCCTGAACAACACCGTATTTGTGGGTCGCACCTTAAAGATCGACGAGGCCCGGCCTCCGAGACCGAGGAACGACTTCCGGCGCTACTAACATCTTCCCGGAAGAACGGCTATCCGAATATCCCACATTTTTCAAGAGCAGGGGTTCAGGCGAACCTCACCTCTGATTATCCAGCACGTACGGCCGCGCTATTCATTATCCATCTCCAGCCTGCAGCCACCCTGCCGCACACGGCAGAACCGGGCCGATGCATCGTTGCCGCCGCCATCCCGGACCCAAACCATTCGCCTGCCGGAGCACGTGCCTTTTTGCCCTAAAGGACAGCAACATTTTTATTCAACTAGAGCTATGGGGCGGGCGTGTGTCCCGCATGCGGGATGCAGTCAACATGGTGGTGAGAACTATGGCAGAAGAAAGACCTTCAGTAAAAGGCGGAATGGCCTCTGCAGCACAGGCTGCCTCCGTTGAAGAGCTGAGTGCATCCGCGTTCCAGAAGTTCCTCGGCGGTATGGACTACCCCGCCGGCAAACAGGACCTGATCAACCACGCACGGAAGAACAACGCGCCCGATGCGGTGATCCAGGTTCTCGAAATGTTCCAGGACAAGACCTTCCAGTCCGCAGCCGATGTGAGCCAGGAGTTTGGCAGGGTCAAATAACCCTACTTTTTTTGCACCCCCTCTTGTATCTCTTATTCCTCGAAGGTGAACTCTGCCGCCCAGTCGAACCCCTGGTTGTCTTCGTACCACTGCGGCCAGTGGGAGGACCATGCCGGCACGTTCACATCCCGGACCCGTTCGGTGGCCGGGAGATAGGGCTTGATGTCCAGCACCGGCGTGCCGTCGTCGGCATCGATGAACGGCACCGTGATGATGCCCGCTTCGGTATCGACGCCGATGACCGGAACCGCGGAGAGCGCGATCGGGTTCGGCCGGACGGGTGACCGGGTGGCGAAGATCCCGATTGTATCCGGACCTTTTGTGTATGGTTTTTTGCAGACCGTTTCGCTTCTGCACTCCGGCGTATCGACCCGGTCGCACCACCAGAGGACGAGGATGTGGCTGAACCCCCCCAGTTCCTGGAGCGCAGGCCGGAACGGTTCGGCGATCTCGATCGAGAACGATTCGTTGTCGGCATGCACGATGCCGACCGGTTTTACGGTGAATGTGCGTGTATCCATACGGGTAGCCTCTCCCCGGTTCAACGGTTGGCGCAGGGGAACTAAAAGGGCTCGAGTCTGCCCCGGGGCAGGGTTGCGGCTCCAAAGCGTTGCTAACGGCCTAAGGCGCTAAACATATCCTGTGATAGACGCAGAAACTTTGAAAAAGCGTATGCGAGAGGCCGGATTCGAACCGGCGAACTCCTACGAGACCAGGCCCTGAACCTGGCGCCTTTGACCTGGCTTGGCAACTCTCGCGCGAACGTGAGGCGAACTTCCGCCGTTGGCGTGTCCCGGCGTTCCTCGCGCCTGATATAGTAGTATCTCCAACAAAATAAATGTAATTACTCCCCGCCCTCCCCGACGGCAGGGGGGCTCCGGGAGTTATTGTCCGTAAACCGTTTCATCTCCAGTTCACGGAGTTCGTGCCGCTTGATCTTGCCGGAGATGGTCTTTGGAAGCGACTCCACGAACTCGATCACGCGGGGATATTTGTAGGGCGCCGTCACCCGCTTGACCTGTTTCTGGATATCCTTGACCAGGGACTCCGTGGCCCGGTATCCGGGCTTCAGGACGATGAACGCCTTGACGACCAGCCCGCGGAGCACATCGGGCGACCCGACGACCGCCGCCTCCTGGACGGCCGGGTGCTCCATGAGCGCGCTCTCGACCTCGAACGGCCCGATCCGGTAGCCGGACGACTTGATGACGTCGTCGTCACGGCCGATGAACCACAAGTAGCCGTCCTCGTCCGTGCAGGCCTTGTCGCCGGTATAGTAGAACCCGTTCGAAAAGACCTTGCGGTTCTCCTCTTCATTGTCCAGATAGCCGGAGAAGAGCCCCACCGGCCGGGGGTCGAGTTTGATCGCGATGCGCCCTTCCTCCCCGACGCCCACCGGGTTCCCGTCGTCGTCGTGGAGCTCGATATGCCAGCCAGGCATGGGCCTCCCCATGGAGCCGGGCTTGGGCTTCATGCCGGGAAGCGTCCCGATGCAGAGCACCGTCTCGGTCTGTCCGTAGCCCTCGTAGATCGTCCTCCCGGTCCCCTCCTGCCATGCCCGGATCACCTCGGGGTTGAGGGCTTCCCCGGCGCTGCAGCAGTGGCGCAGGTCGGCGAGATCGAACTTGTCGAGGTCGGCGAGGATGAGCATCCGGTAGATGGTCGGGGGGCAGCAGAACGTCGTGACCCCGTACTTCTCCAGCAGCGGCAGGATCTCGGTGGCGTGGAACCGGCCCCGGATGTCGTAGACGAAGATGCAGGCGCCGACGATCCACTGGCCGTAGAGTTTGCCCCACGCGCTCTTTCCCCATCCGGTATCGGAGAGCGTCAGGTGCAGGTCGTTCGGGCGCAGGTCGTGCCACAGCTGCGCGGTGACGATGTGCCCGAGCGGGTAGGAGTGGTCGTGGACCACCATCTTCGGTTCGCCGGTGGTGCCGGAGGTGAAGAAGATCAGTAACGGGTCGGTCGCTTTCGTCCGGTGCATGCCGGGGAGGTTCACCAGTTTGTGCGAACAGGGCGCGGGGTAGTCGAGCTCGACGGGGTAGCTGACCCACCCGTCCCGCACGCCGTCGATCATGAGCCGGACGGCAAGCGTGGGGCAGTCTTCCCGGATCTCCTCGACCTTATCCGCATGCTCGGCCATGGTGATGATCATCCTGATGTCGGCCGCCTGGATGCGGTACTTCAGGTCTTTGGGGGTCAGCATCGTGGTTGCGGGGCAGTACACGGCGCCGAGTTTGATGAGGGCGATGGTGAAGACCCACCATTCGGGTGTCCGTGGAAGCATCAGCATGACCCGGTCGCCCTTCTTGATGCCGTATTTCAGGCAGATGTTGACCGCCTGGTTCGAGAGGCGCATGAGGTCGAAGAAGGTGTATTTCTTCTCGTTTCCTTTCTGGTCCACCCAGATCATCGCCAGTTTATTCCGGTCCTTCTTTGCCCATGCGTCGATCACGTCGAAGCCGAAGTTATAGTATTCAGGGACGTCTATCTTGAAATTGGCGCAGAGGTCTTCGTAGGACGCTGGTTTTCGTTCATCATCCGCCATAACGCGATCAATAAAAAGTTGCGCGTTTATGGTTTAAAGCGTTCACGAAGTTGAAAGGCGACCTGTGCCCGGGATCATAAAGATTACCCATTAGTATTATGGTCCGAAAAACGATACTCATATCAATGGATGAGAAGGGATACGAGTCACTGAAAATCGAGAACATCGTTGCTTCCGGGGTGATTGCCGACTCAATCGACCTCGAAAAAGTATCTAATAAAATAAAAAACTGTGAATTGAATACGAAGAGGTTTCCCGGGGCGGTCTACCGCATCGAGAAGCCCAAGATTGCGTCCCTGATATTCTCGTCGGGGAAGGTGGTGCTTACCGGTATCAGGAACAAGGAGGATCTCCACGCTGGCCTTGATATCATCATGCATTCGCTCCGGGATGCCGGCATCGATACTTACGATGAACCGCAGGTCGCGGTCACGAACATCGTCTGTTCGTACGATATGGGCAGGTACATCAACCTAAACAAGGTTGTCATCACCCTCAACCTCGAGAACATCGAGTACGAACCCGAGCAGTTCCCGGGGCTCGTCTACCGCATCGAGGACCCGAAGATCGTCGCCCTTCTCTTCAGTTCCGGCAAGATCATTCTGACCGGCGGAAAGAACATCGAGGATATCAAGAGAGGGCTTGATTTCCTGGAGCAGCGGCTCGAAACTATAATGTAACCCTTTTTTTCTGGTGCGTTCTTTTTATCAGGGGAAGGGGGCCGGCGGGCTCCTGATTTTTGGCCGGGGTTCAAATCGCCTATAGAGGACATCCTGCCTGTATGCGCCGGCAGAATATCCTGACCTGAAGCGCGTCTTTTTGGTCCCGCATCTGAGGGGACTCATGCGTCAAGCGTGTGCCGTCGATCTTACTCAAGAGCGCTGTTCTTGTGTCGCAGTTCACATGCACGGCTTTCGTGGGGGCATCGCCACGCACTGCCCCCGCCCCTTGGGGCGGGGAACGACTGCCGGAACGGCAGGAGTTTGAGCACCGTCAGGTGCGGAGTGCGACGGGTCGTAGAGTGCGACTGCCGGAACGGCAGGAGCATGAGAAAACGCGAAGCGTTTTCGGAGCCGGAGCATGAGCACCGTCAGGTGCGATTGAGGAGGCCGGAGGCCGGGCGGGGTGGGGTTTACAGATGTGCCCAATGCGGTAGAAACAGGGGAGGGGGGATGCTGCCGCCTTCCAGCCACAGGCTATACTCAAAAGCCACCATCAGGTGCCCCCAGGTGCCGGCAAATCCCAACCTTCTCACCAATACCGGTGCGTCTTCACGTAATTCCGCTCGGCCTTCAAGATCTCCCGGTAGAAGGCGTCCCCTTCGGAGAGGGTCGCGAGGATCCGTGAGGCCACATCCGGGCCGACACCCCTTGCCGCGAGGGCGACCACCGCCTTCTTCCCGCTCGATAAGACAATGTTTGCGTTCCGGAGGAACCGGACCTCGATCGCCTGCTCCTCCTCGGACCTGTTCTTCTTCTTCACCGCCGGGATGAGCTGCTCGTCCCAGGGTTTCAGCGCCGCGATGAGCCGGGCGCTGCAGAGGGGGCACTGCGGCTTATCAGGGACCCGTTCGACGACCGTCCGGCTCTTCCACTTCCGGCAGTGCATGCAGAAGAGGACGACGTCCTCCTTCTCGAGGCGGCGCGCGAGCGTCCCGATCACCGCCTGGTCGACCATCGGCGGTGGGATCATGTCCCGCGAGGACGAGAGCCCTTCGCTCCCGAGCGGGCTCAACCGCCCGGAGGTGACGGCAAGTTGGCCGTCGCGGACCGCTGTGAGGATCTCCTGCGCCGCGTCCACGTCCATGGAGTTCGCGAAGAGCTCCCGGTAGGCCTCGGCCGCGATGACGGTCTCGTCGAAGAGGTCGATGAGCCGGTGGATGCTGAACCGCTCGTAATCGGCGTCCGCGTCGATGGCGCCGAACTTTTTGGCCACCTGCACGAGTTTCCACTTGAAGAGCGCCGTCCGTTTCAGGGCGAGTTTCAGGATCCCGGGGAGGTGTTCGGGTTCAAGCGCCGCGAGGGTCTCCTGCACCTCGAGTGAGCGGACGTTATCGGGCAGGCGCAGGAGGAACCGGTAGGCCCCGACCTCGATCCCGACGGTCGTCCCGTATCGGGCCGAGAGGAGGACCGAGAGCGCCCGGGCCAGCGTCTCGTTCGCCCTGTGCCCGCCGCAGACGTTGCAGACCACGCCTTCGTCCGCGTTCTCGAGGGTGATGAGGCGGTCGGTGGGGACCGGGTAGTGCCCGTCGTCCATCCGGGCGATGAACCGCTCCGCGTAACGGACCGCTTCCGGGATATCGGAGTAGCGGCCGAACGCCCGGGTCCGCCGGAGCGCCCCGACCTCCCGGGCGACGGGGAACGGCACCGGGATCTGCTCCCCTTCCCACGACGGGACCTCGCCCTTCGCCCGTGTGGCCGGCTCGACCGTGATCCTGGTGCCCTCGATCTCGAGCACCCGCCAGAGCTGGCCCTTGGTGATGAAGACCGCGCCGGTGTGCATCCACCCGAGGACGAACGACTCGTCCAGCGTCCCGACGGTGCGGCGCGAGACCATGTCGAAGATCTCCATCTTGCGCTCGTCGTGGATCATCGAGAGGTTCTCGATGAGGTAGCGCCGGGCCCGGCCCGTCCGGACGATCCGGGTCCCGTCAAGCCGGATCAGCCGGTGCTCCGCCATCTGGCGGCAGACGTCGTCGAGGAGCGGCCCGCACCCGTCAAAGACGTTCGACCGCTCGATCATCGCCCGGACACGGGAGACCTCGATCTCCCCGTACTCGACCGCGATCGCCGCCACCTGATTCGCGAGCACGTCGGCGGCACCGGCGGGCGGAACGATCCGTTCGCATTCGTTCGCCTTTGCCCGCCGTGCAATCACGAGCGACTCTAAAAGGTCGTCAAACCCCGTCGCGAGGACGGTCCCGCGCGAGACGGTGTCGAGCCGGTGGCCGGCCCGGCCGACCCGCTGCACCAGGCGCGAGACCTGCCGGGGGGAGCCGAACTGGACGACGTGCTCGATGTGCCCGATGTCGATCCCGAGTTCCATCGAGGACGTGGCGATCAGCGTCCGGACCTCGCCCTTCCTGAACCGCTCCTCGGCATCCACCCTGACGTCCCGCGAGAGCGAGCCGTGGTGGACTTCGACGTCACCACGCGAGTAGAGCTGGTGGCCGAGCGCCTCGGCAGTCACCCGGGTGTTGACGAAGACGAGCGTGGAGCCCGGCGCGTCCAGGCATTTCCCGACGGCCCGGGTCTGGGCCCCGAAGTCTTCCCCGGCGAACCGGACGCCGATGTCGAGGCTGCTCGCGACCGGCACCTCGACGAGCGAGAAGGGCCGGGTCCCGCAGAGGAACCGGCCGATGTCGCCCGGGTTCCCGACGGTCGCCGAGAGGCCGATGCGCTGGAACTCTCCCGCGTATTCGGCAAGGCGTTCGAGCGCCACCGCGAGCTGCGCTCCCCGCTTGCTGTCGGCGAGCTCGTGGATCTCGTCGATGACGACGTACCGGACGTTCTTCAAGTGCTCACGGAGGCGCTTGCCCATGAAGAGCGCCTGCAGCGACTCCGGGGTGGTGATGAGCAGGTCGGGAGCGGCGAGCGCCTGTTTGCGCCGCTCGTTCTGCGGGGTGTCCCCGTGCCGGACCCCGACCGAGAGGCCGAGTTCCCGGCACCACCACTCCATCCGTGCGAGGATATCCCGGTTCAGCGACCGGAGGGGCGTGATGTAGAGCGCCTTGAACCCCGCACCGGTGGTCTCGAGGAGCCGGTCGAAGACCGGGAACATTGCGCTCTCGGTCTTTCCCGTGCCGGTCGGCGCCACCAGGACCAGGTTCTCCCCGGAGAGGAGCCGGGGGATGGCCTGCTCCTGCGCCTCAGAGAGGCCGGTGAACCCGCGCCTCCTGACAACTTCCCGCACACGGGGGTCGAGGAGGTCAGACGCCGTCTGCGGGGCAGAGCGTGGCTGGTGAGCCGACGTACGTGCCATCTGCGAGATACACCTCCGCGGATTGTTCGTCTATGCACCGGGAGAGGGGGCCGAGCCCGCTCTTTTGCAGCCGTCCGACATCGATACCGCCCGCGAACTCGTTGAAGGCCGGGACGAAGAGGAGCCGGGTGCGGTCCTCCGACGGCTCCTCGACCACCGAGTAGAGGTAAGCCGGCCGGGCGCGTGCGGCGCACCCGACGGTATCCACGAGCGAGACGACCGGGTGGTGGTGGCCGACGACGACGAGGTGGCCGAAGAGTTCGGGGGCGGGGTGGGTGTGGCCGTGGAGGTAACCGACACCGTCGATGAGCGTGCCATCGGCAGGCAGGAGTTCTCCGGGCTCGAGGAACCGCCCGATGCCCCCGTCGTGGTTGCCCGGGGCGACGGCGATCGGCACGTGGTCCCGGAACGCGGCAAGGACGCCGGGGAGTTCCCGGTACTCCTGCCTGCTCGTCACCGGCACGTTGTGCTTGACGTCCCCGAGGAGGAGGAGGAGGTCGGGCTGTGCCTCCTCGATACAGGCGATCACCCGGTCGGCCCGGGCGGCGCTCCGGCTCGCGATGTGGACGCCGTGACGTTCAAGGCCCGATTCGATGCCCATGTGCAGGTCGGCGACGACCAGCACCCGCCGGCCGCTCTCGACCAGGAGGGCAGGACCGTTCTCTATAAAGTGAAGGCGCATTTCGGTGTGTCAGATCAGTTTGATCATGCCCGATGCGGGCTGGTAGCATTCCCCTGCAGCGAGGAGTTCCTCGAGCGCGGCGCGTGCTTCCCGGGCGGAGAGGCCCGAGCGCACCCCGATGGCGACGGCGCCCTCAACGTCGATGCCCCGGGCGCCGCCCTCGCCCTCGAGGGCATCGAGGAGGAGATCGCGGGCGACGAGGGGCTCGATCTCGCCGATGGTGATGTCCGGGCGGACGCTTGCAAGCGCTGTGCGCACCATCGCGGCCATCCCCCGGATATCCTCGTCCGTGGTCCCGTAGAGGCGGCGGGCGGCGGCGGTCCGTTCGTCACCGCCGTCCCGGAGCGATTCGAGCCGGTCCAGCGTCGCACCTGCGGTCGAGAGTACCCAGAGGTCGCGGACGGTGCGGTTCACCACGTTGATCGCTTCGGCTTCTACGTTCGCGCACGTTCGCTCACCGGTCCCGGTCAGGATCGCCCGGCCGGTGACGGCGACGAACGCGGGCGGTTCGATGTAGCCGAGCGTCTCGACCGCGTCGGGGCTCTGCCAGTCTACCGTGACCAGGAAGGTGCCGGTAGGATCGGCTATCCGGGCCTGCATGACGTCGCCGCTCCCCCTCTTCTCGGTCAGGGCGCCGGCGATGAAGAGGCGGCGGCACCAGGCGGCCCCCGGCGTCACCACGTACGAGCCGTTCCGGCCGTCGCCGGAGTCCGCCGTGTGCCGCGCGGCGGAGAAGTCCTGCGCAAATACCTGTTCTGCAGGTTCCATAAATCCGTCCGTTCGAGGAAGGGGGTGCGGATATGCCGGGAGTTCGTGTGGAGATCCGGCCGGATCTCCCGGCCCGGCATTTCCGTGAAACCCTGTACCTATCTTTTCGTCTTCAGCTGATTCCGCAAGGAGTTCCCGGTCTTCAGGCCGAGCGGGAATTGCGATTCACTGATCTAACTTTATACACTTTTGAGTGAAATAGATACCTGTGCTCACCACAAAGACCGTCATCCTCAAGATGGACTGTTCCGACCCCGATCTTCTCGACCGGACGGTACGGACCTACACCAAGGGGATGAACTACGTCTCTGCGATCGTGTACAACCTCGGGAAACCCAAGGGTTCTGCTGCCCTCCAGAAGATTGTCTATCCCGCTCTTCGGGGGCAGATTGGTCTCAAGTCCCAGATGTCCTGCAATGTCGTCCGGCAGGTCACGGGAACCTACCGGACACTCCAGGCACAGGTTCGGGCGAAAAAGACCGAGTGGCAGCAGATCACCTACGCCCCCACCTCCATGACCTTCTCCTTTGGGCGAGACTTCTCCCTTGATGGAGACAAGATCGGTCTTACGACCCTCGAAGGGAGAAAGAAGTACCGGTTCTTCCGGTACCCCCACATGGAGCGGTATCTCGACGGAACCTGGAAGTTTGGCGCGTCGAAACTGGTGAAACACAAGGACGGGACATACTACTTCCACCTCTGTTGCGAGAGGGAGACAGAGACCCGTGAGGTCGCGGAGTCTTCGACCTTTATGGGAGTGGATGTGGGGCAGAACTTCCTTGCGGTTGCCTCGACGACCGACAAAAAGTGTCGGTTCTTCTGTGGCGGGAAAGCCAAGGATCTCCGCAACATCTATTCTACTATGCGGAAACGGTTGCAGTCAAAGGGCACCCGGTCGGCAAAGAAAATGCTGAAGCACCTCTCCGGCCGGGAGAGACGGTTAATGACTGATATGAACCACGGCGTCTCGAAGGAGATCGTTTGGTTTGCCGTTCAGAACAGGGTCGATGTGATCGGGTTGGAGGATCTGTCCGGGATCAGGGATCGGCCAGATACCCCCAAGAAGCGGAGATACACCCATCATTCCTGGGCGTTCTTTGAACTTCAGTCCTTCATCGAGTATAAGGCGCGGGAGAAGGGTATATCGACGGTCTATGTCGATCCTGCCTATACCTCCCAGACCTGCCCTCGATGCAACCATATCAGCAAGGATAATCGGAATGGAAGGTCGTTTGTCTGCGAATGCTGCGGGCACTCCCTCCATGCCGATCTTATCGGTGCTCGGAACATCGAGTCCAGAGCACGCACCTACAGGTATACCTTGGAGGTGCAGGGGTGCAGTCAACCACCCGGACGAGAACTATCGACATGATAGAGTCTCAAGCCCCGGCCTTTAGGCCGAGGTAGTTGACCCCTCTAAAAAGGATCACCGGAACGGATGACGATCCTTTTACGATGGACGAGCACCAACACCTATGCAAATGGACGGCAACCACACCATCTGGATAGAGAAGTATCGGCCCAGAAGACTCGACGAGATGGT
>DAOSER010000004.1:31785-32354 GCA_035363235.1 Methanoculleus sp. | reverse complement strand
GTTGTATGCGGGGATCACCAGGGTGCAGTCCGCCCGGCTCACTCCACCGCCTCCGGTATCGTTCAGCATTCGAATTTCGTGATGATGGTGTCGGCGAACTGTGCGGCCGCCCCGGGTCCGTTCGCAGTCACGACCTGCATGTCGGCGACGACGGGGATCTCGAGAAGGTTCGCCCCCGCCTTCTTCATCTCCGCGACAGCTGCCGGGCTCGGGTATACCGTCGCCTGCCGCCCGGCAAGGATGCCCGCCCGCGCCAGCACGACCGGCGCGAGGCAGATTGCGGCGACGACCTTGCCCTGCTCGAAGAACGATCGGACAAGGTCCCGAAGCCTCTCGCTTCCCCAGAGGTGCTCCTCTGAACCGCTTCCGCCCACTACCACGATCCCGGCGTAGTCGTCGGGGTCCGCGTCGTCAAACGCCATCGCCGCCTCCGCGGTGCCTCCAAGCATCCCCGTGCACGTGCCGGCGACCGTAGAGGCGATATCGACGCCGATCCCCACCTCCTCAAACGTCCTTCGCGGGACCTCCAGTTCCTCATCCCTGAACCGTTCCGGTGCAACCGCAAGCAA
>DAOSER010000004.1:0-31714 GCA_035363235.1 Methanoculleus sp. | reverse complement strand
AATAAAATTATTATAATAATGGTGCTATTGAAGTGCGGGCCCCGCAGTGCAACGGACCGGTGATCTCCGCAGGAGATCCGGCCCTCAATGGATACACCCATGTGAGGTGGTTCGCCATAGACCACCCCGAGAGATGGGGGGATGCCGGCGGTCCCCGGCACGGATTGCAGTGCGTTTTCGGGGCGAAGGTGAGGAGAGATGAATCATGCAACGCAGCACGTATTTCGGGATCATTTTCCTGTCGGCACTCGCGCTCATCGCAGTCGCGGCAGCGCAGTCAGGAGACACTACTGTTATCTGGAACAGGACCTACGGGGAACCGGATGCCGGGGAAGCGGCGTACGCAGTCGTTGCGGACGCTGGAGGCACCGGGTTCTTCCTCGCCGGGGAGACGGCACCGTACGGCGAAGGAAAGGCGGACGCCCGGCTGAGCAGGCTGACGCCGGAGGGTATTGAGGAGTGGAACGGGAACCTCACCCTCGTCACGAACGGGACGCGGGCGGATACCGATGCCTGGATCATTAAGACCGAACTCTCGGGCGCTGAGGTCTGGAACCGGACCTACGGGGGTCCGGATGTCAATGCCTCGGCAAACGCAGTGACCGGGACCGATGACGGCGGTTACGTCTTCGTCGGCACCACCACGCCCCGGGGAGGAAACGAGTCCGACGCCTGGGTGGTCCGGCTGAACGAGTCGGGCACGGAGGTCTGGAACCGGACGTTCGGCGGAGAAGGGAGTAACCGGGCGAACGCCGTCACCCGGCTCCCCGGCAGCGGTTTTGTCGTTGCCGGGAGCACCGAGTCCTCGGGAGCGGGAATGGCCGACGTCTGGGTGATCCGGCTGAACGAGTCGGGGGATGAGGTCTGGAACAAGACGTTCGGCAGCCCCGATGACGATGCCGGCCGGGCGGTGATCAATACCTCCGACGGCAACCTGCTCGTCGCCGGCACGTTCACGGAGCGGCCCGATAACGAGACGGCCGATACCGACGCTCTCCTCATCAAGCTCACGACTGACGGGGAGATCGTCTGGAACTGGATCTACGGGGACTTCGGCGTGGACGAGTCGGCGGCGGCCGTCGTCGAGACCGCGGACGGCGGTTTCCTCTTCTCCGGGGAGACCGCTTACTCCGGAACGGATGATACCGACGCCTGGCTGGTCCGGACCGACGCCGAAGGTGCGGTGGCGTGGAGCAAGACCTTCGGGGGCGAAAATCCCGGTGACACGGCCGCATCGGTTATCGAGGTCGCACCGGGAGAGCGCGTCTTCGCGGGAACATTCAACGCCACGACGAGGGGAGGGCCGGCGAATACGGATGCCTGGGCGGTGAAACTGGGACCGGAGCCCACGCCGACACCGACGCCGACACCGACACCGACGCCGACCGCAACGCCGACGCCTAAACCTACGGCGACGCCCGCCAAACCCTCGAAAGCACCGATTGTATCCCGGGAACCGCCGTCACCGGCCCCGACGGTGACGACGCCGGTGCCGGCTACGTCACCGACCGGAGTCCCGACGGGGACCGTGATGCCCGGACCCACCTGGACCGTGGCACCCACCGGCACGCCGACGGTGACGGCCACGCCGACCCCAACCTCGACCCCAACCTCGACCCCTACCCCGACCCCTACCCCGACCCCTACCCCGACCCCTACCCCGACCCCGACCATGGCCCCTACCCCGACCCCGACCTCGACGCCTCATAACGACGACGACAACGACGACGACAACGACCACGACAACGACCACGACAACGACCACGACAACGATGACAACAACGACGACCGGAACAATACCGGGACCAGCGGATCGCTCTCGGGGATGGTCTGGTATGACCTGAACGCGGACGGTGTCTTCGACCCCGGCGAACCGGGCATCCCCGGCATCAGCGTGCGGCTGATCGGGATGCGGAGCATGGCTGATTACGTGGTCACCGGCCCGGACGGGTCGTACTGGTTCCCGACCATCCCCTCCGGGGGCTACAGCGGCGTCGAGTTCCTCCTGCCGGACGGCTACTCCTGCACCCTCGCAGGCCTGGGCAGCGATGCAAGCCCCCTGGATGGGGCCGTAGCGTTCGCGGAGGGTGGGGCTGGACGGCAGGCCCTGAATGCGGGCTTCATCGGGAGTTACCTGCCCGAGACCCCGGCAGCGGCCTACGGATGGGTGCGCGGGACGACCTGGAGCGACGATAACCAGGACGGGGTCCGCGAGGAAACCTACGGCCTGACGGACGTCGAGGTCACTCTCATGGATGCAGGCGGGAATGCGGTGGCATCGGCCCGCACCGGCTATCATGACAGTTACTTCTCCATGTATCTCTTCGGTCCCCTCCCGCCCGGGGAGTACACCCTCGCGTTCACCGCTCCGGACGGCTATGCCTTCGTGAGCACCGGCGGCGACAGCTATGCTGACCCATCGACCGGAACGACGGCACCGTTCACGGTCGGCGGGGGCGATACGGTTATCAGGGACGCGGGGTTGTTCCTCTCCCCGGCCCCGAACCCCCCTTCGGGCGCATCGCCCGGAGGGTCGGGAGATGAGGGTGATGCAGGCGCAGCAGGCAATGAAGAGGCCGATGCGCCTGCCCCCGAAGAGGGGAGGGATGAGGCCTCCACCGCTGTGGACGATGAGCAGGGCGGGCCGGTCGTGACCGATGCCCCGCAGAATGATGCCGTTGATGACCGGAATGCGGCCGGGATAGATGACGGTGACCGGAAAGAGGTAACAGAGGACGACGGCCGGAATGAGATGAAGGAAGATGATGACAAGCGGAGGGAGGTAAAGGAAGACGATAACGAGCGAAAGAGGGTAAAAGAAGATGACGATGACCGGAGAGCGGCAAAGAAGGATGACGACAGATCGGATCGGGATGACGACGGCAGGGATGAGGATGACTGATCGGGCCGAGTAAGGCGGCAGTCGGCACCGGATGTGCGCGCTCTTCCTGTTATTTCCTATACGTCATGGGCTACTGCTCCCGATCCTGGGAGGTTGCAGGGGCCGGGTTATTTTCCGCTTTCGCGGTTTGAACCGCACTCACTGTTCAGATGCAGTCCGCTACTCGCCGGCGCTGTTTTCCGCTACGATAAAAATATTAATATATTATAATGCCCATTAGAGGTCGAACCCCCGGGACGGTACCGGATCGGAAAAAACTCCGGGCTGCCCGGCCACCGAAAGACGCATGCGTTCTTTCGGAGGGGTTAGACACCCGGAGGGCCTTACGCGGCATCCGGGAGATGAGGTGAGCCGATTGAGATATATCAGCATTCTTGCAGCAATCATCGTATCAGCGTTCGTCTTCGGTTCGATCGCAAGCGCCGCAGTCCCGGCGGGTACAGAATATGAGAAGATCACCGGCACGATCGGGGGGACCATCTTTTTAGATGCCGACGCGAACGGCGTTCAGGACTCCGGCGAGTGGGGTATGAGCGGCGTTGCCGTCCACCTCCTCGACGCCGCGGGGGAGAGGATCGCGACGGCGGAGACGTTCGCCCACGCCTGTGAAGGGCTCTACATCTTCAGCGGCATCCTCCCCGGGAATTACACCGTCGAGATCGTCCCGCCTGAGGGCTACGGTTTCACCGTCCCGGCCAAGGGAGCACCCGGCGCGACGGCGAGCACCGTCGATGCGGCGAGCGGCACGACCACCGGCATCAACCTGACAGAAGAGATGATCGGGGTGACGGACCTCGTCGTCAGGGATGCCGGACTGGTGCCGGCCGCTGCCTGACGGCATCACGCTATTTTTTTCACTGGTGCTCTGCGACGTGTTTCCGGAGCATCGTGCCGGGCTTGTAGCGGTCGGCGATCTCGAGCGCCGTCTCCCGCAGAGCCGCGTGCTCCACGATGCAGGACTCCGGCGGAGCCGCCTTCCGGAGGATCTGGGAGGTGTTCTCGGTGATCTGGATTAGTTCGGTTGCTATCAGCGCGTTGAGCCAGATGAGGTCGCGAAGCATCTCTTTCGTTTCTTCGTCCTGGTGCATGGGTACAACTAGGCCGTGCTTCCACATCAATCGTGCCGAACCGGCCGCGGCTGAACAGAAGGGTTGATTGACCACCCCGGGAAATACTTCATGGATTATGGGTATGCAGTTTCTGGAGTTCGCCCGCGTCTGCGAGCACCTTGAAGGGATCCCGGGCCGCCTCGATATGATCGAGCAGGTCGCCGCCATTCTTCCCCGGCTCGACGGCGAGGAGCTCCCCATCTTTGTCCGGTTCGTCATGGGCAGGGTCTTTCCTGACTGGAGCACCAAAAAACTCGGCGTGGGCCCGAACCTCCTCTACGACGCCGTGGCCTACGTCGTCGGGACGAAGCGGGAGACCGTCCGCGAGGCGATCAACACGACCGGCGACGTGGGCCTTGCTGTCGAGCAACTCCTTGCACGGAAGGAGCAGACGTCGTTCTTCATCCAGGAACTCGAACTCACCGGGGTCTACCGTGAGTTCGAGCGGATGGCGGCCGCCGAGGGGCAGCGGTCGCAGCGGGAGAAGCTCCGCGTGGCGCAGGGCCTCTTCGGCAACGCCCGCCCGCTCGAGGGGCGGTACCTCGCACGGCTGATGCTTGAAGAACTCCGGATCGGCATGGGGGAAGGAAACGTCCGCGACGCCGTCGCGAAGGCGTTCGAGGTCGACGTCCGCCTGGTCGAGCATGCCCACCAGGCGATGAACGATCTCGGGGAGGTGGCCCTCCTCGCCCGGCGCGACCCCGACGCGCTCTCCCGCGTGACGATCGAGCCCTTCCGGCCGGTGAAGATGATGCTCGCGCAGGCAGGGACGATTGCCGCCCAGATTGAGGACCACGGCGAGGTGGCGGTCGAGTACAAGTACGACGGGAGCCGGTTCCAGTTCCACAAGGTGGGCGGCGTCTGCCGGATCTACTCGCGGAAATTGGAAGACGTCACGGGGAGCCTCCCCGACATCGCAAACCTTCTTCTGGAGGCGACCGATCACGACGTCATCCTGGACGGGGAGGCGGTCGCCGTCCGCGACGGGCGGCCCATGCCGTTCCAGTACGTGATCCGGCGGTTCCGGCGCAAGCACGAGATCGACTCGATGATGGAGAAGATCGAACTCGTGCCGCAGGTCTTCGATATCCTCTACCTTGACGGCGAGACGCTGATGGATCGCCCCCTCGCAGAACGGCGCAGAGCCCTCGAGGAGGTGCTCCGTGCACACGTCGCTCCACAGTTCCTCGCGACCGATGCGGCCGCGGCGGAGGCGATCTACACCGAAGCCCTCGACCTCGGGCACGAGGGCGTGATGGTCAAGGTCCCCGGCTCGCCCTACACCCCGGGTGTCCGGGGCCGGCTCTGGGTGAAGGTCAAACCCGGCGTCGAGACGCTCGACCTCGCGGTCGTCGGGGCGGAGTGGGGCGAGGGCCGGAGAGCCGGGACATTCGGTTCGTTCCTGCTCGCGGTCCAGGATCAGGGCCGGCTCCTCCCGGTCGGGAAGGTTGCGACCGGGATCACGGACGAGGTGCTGGCCGATCTCTACGCCCTCTTCAAGGACAGGGTGATCGCCCGCTCCGGAAAGGAGGTCACGCTCGAGCCGGAGGTGGTCTTCGAGGTGGGCTACTCCGAGATCCAGACGAGCCCCAACTACGAGAGCGGTTACGCGCTCCGGTTCCCGCGGTTCGTCCGGGTGCGCGAGGATAAGAGCGTGGACGAGGCCGAGACCCTTGACTCGCTCATCGAGCGCTACGCCCGGCAGAAGAATGGGCAAAGTTCACTGTAAAACCGCTTTTGCTAAATCTCTTGAGTTCGTTTCAAACGATCGCAATATAGGGGCATTCCGGGGCACCGCTTTCCGCTGAGTTGCGTACTTATGGTGCTCGCGCTCCGGACGTTCGCACCTTCGGTGCTCATGCTCCGGCCCTTCAGCCCGTCGCATCCGGAGGAACGTCGCACCTTCGGCCAGTCGCCAGTTCAAGACTTCGGTCTTCTCCAGCGATGTCCCATGGGGACATCGCCTATCGCCACGCACTGCCCGCCCCCCTAGGGGGGCGGGAGGAGCGCGAAGCGCGGGCGGTGGGGGTTACAGATATAGCCTTATGAGAGGGAGACAGGGGAGGGGGCACGCCCCCCTTCGCACCTCTCGGTGCTCGAGCCCCGTTCCTGCGGAACATCGCACTCCCCGTCAGCCCCACCCCCAATGGCGATAGCCCTCACGGTTCACTGCAGGGGGACATGCCGGGGAAAAGGCCGATCCCGGGGGCAAGCAGGGTTCAGCACCCCCGCCTCCAAGTGGGGGGGTGACCAGAGTAAGGCGTCAAAAGAACCTAGAAATCAAACAGCGTCTTCTGCGTCACGAGTTCCGGGATGAGCTGGCTGTAAGGCCGCCAGCGGTCGAACCCGATGAGCCGGGAGGCGAGGTCGATTGCCTGACGTAGATCGGCGCACGGTGTCTTTTCGCCCCGCATGGCGTTCCGCGTCGCCTCCCGGACGACCCAGGTGCCGAGCGGCGCCCAGTACTCGCCGGTGACGTTCCGGAGCACGAGCACCCGTGCCGAGCGCCGCACGCCCTCCAGGTACTCCGCGACCGCGAGGCGTGCCGAGTAGTAGGCCCCCGCGAGCGGGGAGTAGCTGGACTTGGTGAGCCCCTCCCCGTCGCGTGCGATCGTCTCGCTCCCGCCGCCCCAGAGCGACTGCTTCCCCCAGACCTCGATCATCTCAAACTTCCAGTCTCCCGGAACGAGGAGGCAGACGATGTGGTTTCCGTAGAGCGAGGCGAAGAAGACCTCTATCCCGGGTAGCGCCGGGTAGCGGACGATCTTCTTCTTGAGCTGCTTTGAGACTGTGTCGTCGACCGCCGTGATCGCCCACCGGGTGGGGACGACGCGCCGTTTCTTCTCGCTCCCGAGGAGGCCGGCGGTGAGGAGCTGGGTGATCCGGTAGACGTCGGTGCCGGAGGTGGTGAGGAGTTCGCAGGCAGCGGTCGCGGAGAGGTCGGTATCCGACGTCGCCCGGTCGACCGCCCGGTCCACCCGGGCGTTCTCAAGGACGTCCATCTCCCGGATGGCGCCGGTGAGCCCGACGGGCGCGATCGTCCCGTCGAACCGGAGGTCGAAGGCGACAGGTTTTGTGAACCGGACTTCCACGTCGAGCGGCTTGCCCGATAGCGCAATCTCCTGGATGCTCCCGGAAAGCCCCTTCGCCTCGCCGGCACCGCGGATCGTCCGGGCCCGGAGCCCCACGATGTCGTCGATCTGAAGGCCTCTCGCGACCCAGTCCGGCGGATGGTCGGCGTCGTTGATCATCAGTGGACCCCCCGCAACCTTCGGGTAGCCGTAACTCCCCACAAAGACCGACGGCGCGGACCCCTGGTAGTGGTCGCTCGGGCGGACCGGAACCTGGGCGTAGAACCTGCTCATGATCGGGCACCGTTCGAGCCCGCAGAGCCCCTTTCCCTTACACTCGGCGCATCGCATGCTTATTTCCCGCGGCGATCGACGACGATCCGCACCCTTCCCGCGAGGATGCGGAGGGTCTCCTCCACCCATTCCTCCCAGAGAACGGTTTCGAGGTCCCGGGCGGCGGCAATCTCCCGCCCGATATCGTCGTCGCGGCCGTCCTGGACCTCGACCACCACCGACCCCGGGGCGAACCCGGGCTCCACGATGGCATCGGTGTCCCCGTCGACCACCCCGAAGACAGGGATGCCTGAATGCGAGCAGATGTGCCCGCAGACGGCGGTGGTATCGTCGCCGACGGCGAGGACGCCGCAGACATCCTCCCCGATCTCCTGGTAGAGGGTGTGGCCGCAGTGGTCGATGACCGCAACCCTGCCCCCGCGGCGGGCACGCTCGCCCTCCCGGGGAGGAGCCGAGCGCACCGGTCCGCTCTTGCACCAGGCTGCATGAATGTCCGGAAGGGCCGCCCGAAGGAGTTTCTCAAACCCGTGGGGCTTTGGATCGAGGCCGAAGACGGCCCGGAGGGTTCCGTTCTCGCTCGCGAGGACGACCGTCTCCGCCGTCGCGGTCCCGATGACGATCCCGTTCACGAAGACCGCCTCGCCGGGGAGGCAGCCGCGGACCTCCCGGGTGCCCGGCGCCCGGGCGCGAGCGCTCTCACGGCGGACGAGGGCATACCCGGTCAGGGTCGCGATCTCGCGTGCAAGGCCCTCGTCGCCGCCGTCCCAGCGGTAGATGGTGCGGCTTGAGCACTCCACGTGGACGAGCCCTTCGAGCCTCCCGGCAACGAGTTCACCGAATATCCTCCCCGATTCCGGGGTCTTTCCCCGGTTGACCAAAAAGGCCCGCCCAGAGAGGGCGGTGAGGACCACGCTCGGCCGCTCGTCCGTGCAGGTCACCGGAAGCCCCGACTCCTCGGCGGCAGTCCGGGCCATCACCCCGGCGACGAGCACCCGCCGGGGCGCGAGGAGGGCGATCAGGTGCCCGGTATCGCCGGCATCGAAGGCCTCGGGGCCGTGCACCACCATGGTGGCCGTCGTGAGGTTCATGCCGTAAATTTGAGCTCCCTGGACTATCAGGTTACCGTCCCGATGAACTGCTCTGGGTGGGGAGGTAGGGTATCAGGGAGGAGGCGAGTTTTGCGACATCCATCGACTGCACGATGACCCGGCCCGG
The DNA here is from genome assembly GCA_035363235.1 of Methanoculleus sp. GTDB lineage: Archaea > Halobacteriota > Methanomicrobia > Methanomicrobiales > Methanoculleaceae > Methanoculleus. Next base: position 23,123 of record DAOSER010000004.1, on the reverse strand, counting down.
GCCGGTCAACGTGGTCAGGAAGAGCCCTTCGCCGCCGAAGAAGACGGTCTTCACACCGCCGGCGAGCGCGATGCTGTAGTCGACGGTGCTCTCGAACCCGACGACGAGCCCGGTCTCCACCTTGACGACCTCGCCGGGCGCAAGCGTCATCTCCATGATGTCGCCGCAGCAGTGGAGGAACGCGGTCCCGCTGCCTGAGAGGCGCTGGAGAATGAACCCCTCGCCGCCGAAGGCGCCCGACCGGAGGCGCTTCGTGAACGCGATATCGAGGTCGATCCCCTGCTCGGAGCAGAGGAAGGCATCTTTCTGGGCGATGAACTCGTTCCCGGCAAGGTTGAGGGTGAAGATCTTGCCCGGGACGTTCCCGGCAAACGAGACGAAGCCCTCTCCTCCCTGCGGGGTGAACTCGGTCATGAAGAGCCCCTCGCCGGTCACCATCCTCTTCAACCCCTTGAAGAGCCCGCCCTTCATGTTGGTGGTCATCTGCATGTTCCCGCTCATGTTGACCATGGCGCCGGCCTCGGCGCAGACGCTCTCGCCGGAGGCGAGGCGGAGGGTCACCATCTGCAGGTTGTCTCCGGTGATCTCGTGCTTCATGCCAGAATATCTTCCATTTCGGGTAATTGGTCTTTTCTCTTTGTCTTGCGGATGTCGGCGGCCGTTTTTCCGGGAACCCCGGAGCGTATGCCTTACCTGATGCTGCAACGATCTGCATGGAGGACAGTTCGCCTCCCGGACCCGCACACCCGAAGATATCCCGCAGCCGCATGTGCCGGTACGGCCGGCCATAGGAATAAGTAGTATACGGCGCCACATCCTGGAGTATGCCCTGCAGGCGGAGAGTAACGGAAGTGGGTGAGTGGCGGTCGACGGCCATGCAGACGGCGAACGATATAGCCGGGAGGTTCGCGCTCTCCCCGTCCCATCAATGGCGCTCCTGCACGATGCAGGTGATCGATGCCGCCGTCACCCCCGGGACGGCGGTCAACACCGCGGTCTCACTCGCGGTGACGATGTTTGTGATCCCCCGGATCCCGAGCAGGGCCGTCGCGGTGGCTGCCGGGTTTGCCGCGGGCTCGATTCTGGGGAGATAGTCTTATCCCCCCCGCCCTTTTCTCCTCGCCGGGACAAGGCACCGCCACGCATTCCCGATGAGGTCTTCCCTTCCGGCTGCGCGGAGCCCTTCGCGGACGAGAGCGTAGTTTTCCGGGTCCCGATAGTGCATGAGCGCCCGCTGGACCCGCTTCTCCCGCCCTTTCGGGACGTAGACCTCCTCGAGGGTGAAGGGGTCGAGCCCGGTATGGTAGATGGTCGTCGAGATGCTCATCGGCGTCGGTGTGAAGTCCTGGACCTGTTCGGTATAAAGGCCGGTATCCCGGACATACTCGGCGAGTTCGACCATATCGGTGATCCGGCACCCAGGATGGCCGGACATGAGGTAGGGGACGAGATACTGCCGTTTCTTCTTTCCTTTCTGGAGGGCCTCGAACCGTTCGCGGAAGGCGTCGAAGGCCTCGCGGGGTGGTTTTCCCATGCAGGCGCAGACCCGTTCTGCGACGTGTTCGGGGGCGACCTTGAGGTGGCCGGAGACGTGGTGGGTGCAGACTTCCGCGAGATAGTCCTCCCCCGGAGGGATCAAGTCGTAGCGGATGCCCGACGCGATGAAGACCCGTTTCACTCCCGGGATCTCCGAGAGGCGGCGGAGCAGGCGGACCTGCTCCTCGTGGCTCCGGTCGAGCGCGGGGCAGTCGATGCAGCGGCGGTCGGGACAGGTACCGGCGGTCTCCCACCGGCCGCAGTGGATGCCGTACATGTTCGCCGTTGGTCCGCCGACGTCCTGGACGATCCCGGTGAACTCCGGCATCCTCGCCATCCGCTCCACCTCGCGGACGATCGAGTCTGCACTCCGGCTCTGGATGATCCGGCCCTGGTGGTGGGTGAGGGCGCAGAACGAGCAGGCGCCGAAACACCCCCGGTGGGTGACGACCGAGAACCTGACGGGTTCGAGGGCGGGTATGGGTTCGGTGTAGGAGGGGTGGGCTCTCCGCGTGTAGGGGAGTTCGTAGACCCGGTCGAGTTCGTCGCCCGCAAGCGGCATCGCCGGCGGGTTCTGGACGATGACGGTCTTCGGGTGCGGCTGGGCCACCGGCCGGCCCCGGAGAGGATCCTGCTCGGCATAATGCATCGCAAATGCTTTTGCGTAAGCATACCGGTCCTCTTTCACCTCCGGGTAGCCGGGGAGGACAACGTATCCGGCATGCTCCATGCTCCGCCAGACCTTCTTCTCGATCCGGTAGGCGGTGCCGGGGATATCGGTGAGGGTGCCTGCCGCTTCTCCGGCGGCGAGGCGGTCGGCGATCGCGACCACCTGGCGCTCGCCCATCCCGAAGACGAGCAGATCGGCTGGCGCGTCGGCGAGGATGGACTGCCGGACGGAGTCGGACCAGTAGTCGTAGTGGGCGAACCGCCTGAGGCTCGCTTCGATCCCGCCGATGACGATCGGCGTCTTCGGGAAGAGGGAGTGAACCCGGTCGGTGTAGACCAGGGTCGCCCGGTCGGGCCGGAGAAGTCTCCCCCCGGGCGAGTAGACGTCCGAGTGCCGGCGCTTCAGGCTCGGCGTGAAGGCGTTCACCAGTGAATCGACGTTTCCGGCCGAGACCGAGAAGAAGAGCCGGGGCTCGCCGAGGCGCCGGAGGTCCTCGTCGTTCTTCCAGTCGGGCTGGGCGATGACGCCGACCGAGTAGCCGGCGTCCTGGAGAACCCGCCCGATGAGGGCGGTCCCGAAGGAGGGGTGGTCGACGTAGGCGTCGCCGGTGATGAGGACGACGTCGAATTGGTCGATGCCGAGCAGCTTTGCCTCCTCCCCCGTCATCGGGAGGAATTCCGGCTGCCCGGTCATGGGAGCATCCGGTCGAAGACCGGGAGGTTGACGCCGGTCTTCTCGTCCGGGAGCCTCCGGGCGGAGATGCCGACGAACTCCGTAATTATCGCTTCGATCACCAGGTAGACCTCCGCCTTCTCCCGGAGGCACCCGGTAAGCGACCGTATCCCCTTCCCCGCCGCCGCGTGGAGGTGGATGGACGGCCCGTCCTCCCCGGGGTAGATGGTCGCGAACCCGAGGAGTTCCCAGCCCCCGAATATCTCCTCGACCCGCGGGGACGGCGGGATGACTGGTTCTTTGGGTCCCGTCACTATCTTAGCCGATCTGACGGCGCCGAGGAACTGGATCGTGCCGTTCTGGATGTTCATCGCCGTGACAAACCGCTGGATCTCCCGCAGAAAATCCTCCCCGTCGTCGATCCGGACGGTAAAGACCCTGCCGACCTGGCCTTCTGAGTACTGCATGGACTCACTCTCCTGATAGATGGTGTCGTCTGATAGTATTAGTGCTTGACCCGTTGCGTGTGCGGGCAGTTATATACCCGGCCTGCAAAGATCCTGTGTCCTGCGGGCGGTAGAGAGAGGTGTAGCTGCAGTGGTCTGGTTTTTTGAGGTCGGGTACCTGCGCGGGTTTGCCGCTCTTGCCGTGATCGCCGTCCACGTCTCCATGAACTTCACCCTGATTCCCGGTGTGACCCTGCTCGCGCTTGCAAACGTCTTCGTCTACGTCGTCACCCACTTTGCCGTGCCGGTCTTCATCTTCATATCCGGCTGGGTGCTCGCGGCGCGGTACTCCGGCGACTACTCGCTCCGGGAGTTCTACCGCCGCCGGGCGTGGCGGATCCTCCCGCCCTACCTCTTCTTCACCGCGCTCTACCTTCTGGTCGCGGTGGAGGGGACGTTCGAGTTCGCCGGCGTTCCCTCTCCGGAGAGGGTGACGGAAGCCCTCCTCCTCGGGACCGGTGCCTACCACCTCTGGTTCTTTGCACTGATCATCCAGCTCTACCTCCTCTTCCCCCTGATCGTCCGGGGCTACGACCTCTTCGACCGGTTCGGGGCGGCGCTCCCCCTCCTTCTCTCGCTCCTCTTCCTCCTGGCGCTCTGGAACACGGGCGCCCACCTCATGGGAGCGTATCTGGGCCCGGAGTGGTATACGGTGCTGATCCGCCTCTTTCCATCGCACCTTTTCTACTTCGTCCTCGGGATCCATGTCGCCCGGCATACGGAAGGATTCCGGTCGACGGTCCGGTCCCTCTCGGCGGCGTGGGTTCTCGCCGCGGCCGGTGCGGGCGCTCTCCTCGGCGGGATCTGGGTGGCGGCCGTGCTCCACTACGGGAGTTTCTCCGGCTCGTCGCTCGCGGTCTTCTGCATCTACCGGATCCTGGAACCGCTCTACTACGTCCCGGTCATCGCCGTCCTCGTCCTTGCGGCCTGGCGGCTGGATGGCGGCGGGGGGAGGACTGCGGGCGCCTCCCGGTCGTTCGGGGAGCACTCCTACGGGATCTACCTCATTCACCCGCTCGTCATCGCCGCCGTTGCGGCCGCCTGGACCTCCCTCACGGGACTGACGTGGGCGGACTGGCAGACCTACCCGGTGATATTCATGGTTGCGGCGCTGGCGAGTTATGCGGCGGTGCGGGTTCTCTTCCATGTCCCGTACGCCGGGTACGTGCTCGGGGAGCCGCGGGCGCGGCGGGGATGAACAAAATGGAGGGGAACTGCAGCCGTTACTACGGAACCTTCGCCGCGGCGCGTTCGGCAAGGTCCTTCAGGAGGTCGTAATTCGGGGAGGACCCGACGGTGACGAACTTCTCGTAGACGTCGCCCTTCGCAAATACGATAGAGTAACTGTCGTACTCCCTTATGCCCGTTCCCAGGCCCGGTATCCTGTAGCTGATGCAGAGGTTGCCGATGCCGGGGGACGGCAGTTCATCGGCGTTTCTCGGCGGCACCAACCCTCGATAAAATGCTTCCTCCGATTTCACCATCATTGAGGCGTTGCCAGGGGGGAAGATCATGATATACTGCAATATCCGTCTGGATTGCGCTGTAGATGGTTTCTCTTCGGCATATGTCATCACATACTCTTTCAGGCAGCCGTACTCCTTTGCGTCTCTGTCGATGATCGCGCTCTCGACCTCGGCCGCAGTGTAGTAGGTGATGCTTTCAGGGAGGTTCGAATCGTCCAGTAAGTACGGGCAGTCGGGGGCCGCCGGCGACCCGGACTCGGCGGTGAGGAAAGAGAGCATCGGAACGGGTAGAACGAGCGCCATAACGATGACCGCGAAGAGAGCGATGACCGGTACGAATGCTGCGGCGCAGACGGCTCCGGCCGCCCTGCGTGACGATACGTGGTGGAGCTCCCTGATCCCGACATACTGCGGGTAGAGCGTCGATACCGCTCCGCCGAAGAGGCCGATGACCGGGATCCAGGCGATGATGTAGAATGGGGTGTAGGAGTACAACGCCGCCTTGAGGGTCTGCCCGATCCCCCTTCGCCCCCCGAACAGGTAGACCCATACGTGCAGCCACACCCCGATGACCAGCGGCATGATGATGGTCGCGGCGAGCAGAACCACGAAGAGGTCCTGGGGCTGGAAGACCTGGGCGGCCAGCGACCACCTCCTCGCAATCGGAATGCCGGGGAGGTTGTAGAGCGTGGCGGTCATAAGGAGGGAGAAGAGGGCCGAGAGTTTGAGGAAGTGGATCAGCACGGCCCCCAGACGCTCTTCCTCCAGGTCCCGGAAGGTATCTGTCGATCTGAAAAATATGCCGGATACCTTCTGGAAAAACGTATATGACATTATTTTCTTTCTGGGCCGATGCATAATATTTTTTCCGAAATGTCCCCAAAAATGCGCTCGAATTGATTGGCGGAGGCTATTTCATCGAGAGTTAGTCCTATAACCATCCAGACCGTCGTTATATGCCAGCCGAATCGATCCGGGAAACAAGACGTCATGGCGCTCATCCCGAGAAGTAATTGTGCGCCGCAATTCTCAGAGCGCGGCCGGTCGAAGGTGCGAGCAGGAAGAGTACGTGGCTTGCAGCAACCGGGGATGTGTCGGGAGATCGATCACACCCGTATATGCCGGTATGGGTCTCCCGCTTCTGATCCGCCTGGTAACTCAGAGCACTGCTTCTTTGAACCTGTCGAAGCCGACCCGCTCGATCGTCGCTCCCAGGCGTTCGGGGGCCTGCCCGTTCTCCCGGTAGAACGCGATGACCTTCCTCGCGAGCGCCACGGCCTGCTCCTCGGTCAGCCCTTGGGCGAGTTCCTGACCTACCTTTGCCGTCCCGCCGCCTTTGCCGCCGACGACCGCCATGAACCCGTCATCGGTGCCGACGAACCCGAGGTCTCTCATCCAGGGGTCGCTGCAGCAGTTGGGGCAGCCCGAGACGGCCATCTTGAACTTTGCGGGCGCCGGTTTGCCGTAGAACTCTTTGTCGAGGGCAAATCCCAGCCCCGGGCTGTCCTGTTTGGCACGCTTGCACGATCGGGTGCCGGGGCACATCTGAATGCTCCGTATGGTCAGGCCGATGGCTTTGGAACTGTCGGCGAATTCAGCCCATGCCGCATCAAGGTCTTCCTCACGTATGCCGACGATGATGATTCTCTGCGTACCCGTGAGTTTCACGAACTTCGCACCGTACTTCTCCGCCACATCCGCGATCTTCCGGAGGAGTGCCGGATCGGCGAAGCCTCCGGGGATATGAGGCGCGATCGAGAACGTCTCCAGGTCTCTCTGAACGATTGCTCCCTTTGCAGGAATGTTTGCCTTTGTCATGATGTTAACCCGCTTTTATTTGAAATGGTCATTGTTCCTACTTATAATATGTGAATTGCATCCGGGATATCTTACCTGTTTTGAGTTCATCGTATGATTTCGGCAGAAATAAAGCCGCCGTTCTCTTGCTGAAACATTCCTGCGGTGGCCCTGCAGTACGGCCGATAACCTATAACATGGATGACGTCAGTGTGGGGCACTAAAGGAGATGGATAAAATGGCAGAACAATCACGAAGAAGCGGGGAGCCGGTCTTAAAAGAGAGAAACCCCACCAGGATCACTGCAGAGCCCGGAAAACAGGAGCTGATCATCGTCCGGGAGTTCGACGCTCCCCGCGATCTGGTCTTTCGGGCTCACACCGACCCGAAACTCTATGAGCAGTGGATCGGCCCCCGGGGTTACACCACAAAGATAGAGACGTTTGAGGCCCGGAGCGGCGGGAGCTGGCAGTATCTTCAGACGGATGAGGAGGGTAACGAGTACGGGTTCCATGGTGTGTATCACGACCTGACTCCTCCCGAGCGGATCATCCAGACGTTCGAGTACGAGGGGCTCCCGGAGTCCGGGCACGTCATCCTGGAGGTGGCCAAGTTCGAGGAACTGCCCGGCAACCGGACAAAGTTTACCGGCCAGTCGGTCTTCCTCTCGGTAGAGGACCGCGACGGGATGATGCAATCCGATATGGAGGCGGGCATGAAGGACTCCTTCTCCCGGCTGGACGAACTCCTGGAGAGGCTGCAGAAGTAGGGTTTTCGGGGGTGGGGGAGCGGATCCGGAGCCTCTCTGCTGCCCGGCACCACGATAGCGCCGGGTGAGGCCCCCCCTCTCAATCAACGGGGTCGGCGTGCGTCTCCCAGAGGCCGAAGGTGTTGCTCTCGGTATCTATGCAGACCGCAAGCGCCCCGTAGCCGGGGACCGGCATACGCGGCATCACGACCTTCCCGCCCAGCCGCTCTACGAGGGATAGGTGGTCGGCGATTGAATCGACGTCGAAGTACACCGTGATCTTCTGGTCGGGAGTTCCCCGCTTCCCGAGGCCGAGTCCCACACCCGGCTTTCCCTGTTTGTCCGTCGTCTCAGAGAGGAAGTAGTCACCGTAGCCCTCCGGTGCCTCGAACTTCCAGTGAAAGAGTCTCTCGTAGAATGTTCTGGCCCGGTCGGGGTTCTCCGCCGGGATATCGACGTGCACGACTGTCGGCATGATCGTTTCTGCAACCCCCTCGGTTATATGCGTATTCATGTCTCTAGGAATGGATCTCGAAGGTTTTCCAATTCGGAAAGACGGCAATCCCCCTCGTGACCGCATGAACCTGGTGTGGAGTGGCTGTGAGCGGGATCGTCGGGTAGCCGGGGGTGCATCCGGACGTTATTCCATATCGCTAACATTTTCAGCAACGCCGGCGTCAATCTGTTCGAGGGATCCGGATTGAAACCGTTTCATGAATGCATGAGTGAATATAAACGACTGATGGGCGAGGGATGCATCAGAGAGGCCTATAGAGGGCTGATGGAATACATCATGGGGCTGAAATCGTACCTTAAAACCAAATATCCCGATTATGTCGTATCCGGGAGCATTTACTACGGCTACATGGATATGACGTATTTCTCCTTCTTTCCCGGGTCGTTAAAAGATCGAAAATTGAAAGTCGCGATAGTTTTCATGCATGATACGTGCAGGTTTGAAGTCTGGCTGGCAGGGTATAACAAAGAGATTCAAACAAAATACTGGAAACTGTTTAAAGAGGGTGACTGGAACAAATACTACGTTCCGTCGACGACAAAAGGTGTCGATTCTATCATTGAGCACACGTTGGTTGAAGATCCCGACTTCCGTGATCTGGCTGCCTTAACAGGGCAAATAGAGAGAGGGACTCTGGAGTTTATTGAGGATGTTGAGAACTACCTGGCTCAACGTTAAACCGCTTTCCGGGCTCATTCTGTCCAGACTCGTGGGTTCTCCCGATAGCCCCGTCTCCTGCCCGCCTCTCCATCCGGGAGTTCCGGGAGGACCCCGGCAACTCTCCGGCTGCCCGGGAGCGTTTTTTCGGGATCTATGGTGCCTAAGCGCACCATCGTGGCAGAGGGGTTATGATCGTCCTTGATACGGGTTGACGACTGTGATCCCGGGGATGCGCCGGAGGTGCGCGCCTTCGGTGATTATCGTGCCGATCCGGGACTCGATCATCGTTGCGGCGAGGAGTGCATCCCAGAAGTGGACGTTGTGCCGGTCACGGATCTCGTGGGCGGAGATGATGGTTTCGCTGCCGTAGCCGACAACGTTCCAGCCTTCGAAGTCCTGGATGTCCCTGATGAACCGCTGCACGTCTTCCGTCGGCATCGGGTTCTCGACCTTCTCGGTCACGACCACCGAGAACTCCGCGAGGTTCTGCACCGAGACCGAGTAGCGTGTCTTCGATTCCCAGCATGCCGTAACGAGGTCCTTTGAGATGCGCCGCTTTTCGGGCGCATCCGCGTCGAAGAGGTAGACGAGGATGTTCGTGTCGATGAGCGGCGGGTTACCGGTCATACAGGTCCTTCCTCGACGTATACCTCCTTGCCCCTAGATGGTACGCCTTTTCGGTCAGTTCGAGAGCGTCCCGTGCGATCTCCTCCTGCGTCTTCTCCCGGATCCAGATCTTCATCGCTTCAGTCGCCGCTTCGCCGAGCGCTCCTTTCCGCTTCCCGAGGATCTTCTCGACCAGCCTCCGGAAGTCCTGCTCCGTCCCGTCATCGATGCTCAGGGTGATCGTGCCCATGGATATACGTAGGTGGTTGGAATATTTAAATGTTTGAGCGGTGTATGTAGATATTTTTCCTGGGCTCTCCCAGCTAGGATTGGCCCACGATAGGGTAATTTGCGGAAATCTCTGCCCCTGATCGGTGTTTAATACAAAACGGCTATATTTATCGTCCCATCATCGAACTGTTAGATCGGTGACTGGTTCGATGTATTACGCTCACTCTACGGACGATCCCGATAAGCGCGACTGGCAGTTGCTGAGAGTTCACCTGCAGAACGTGGCCGACATTGCGTCGGCGTTTGCAGGTTGTTTCGGTGCCGGTGACCTTGGCTATGCCGGTGGCTTGCTGCACGATATCGGGAAGTACTCGCCTGAGTTCCAGCGGCGCCTCGAGGGAGCAAACATGCGGGTCGACCACTCGACTGCCGGTGCACGGGAGGCAAGGGAGTTGTATCACTGGCAGTTGAGCCGCGTTCTGGAGTACATCATCACCGGGCACCACGGCGGCCTCTTGAATTACGGCAGCAGTGAAAGCGGGCTTGAGGAGCGCCTGAGAGACAAACTTCTGCCGGATTACTCGGCATACCGGGATGAGCTCTCAATCCCCGATCTCGCGAGTTTCCGCCTGGGGCTGCAACCGGTTCAGAAAAAGATGGGATTCTCAATAGGTTTCTTCACACGCATGCTCTACTCGTGCCTTGTCGATGGGGATTCCCTCGATACCGAAGGTTTTGCGGACCCCGGCTCGGCCTCTCTCCGGGGACGCTACGAATCGTTCGAGACCCTGTCGCGGAGGTTCGAGGAGTATATGGCCGCACTCCTCTCGGGCGCCGACGAGACCCCGATCAACAGGCAGAGGAGGGAGATCTACGAGCAGTGCAGAGAGAAAGCAGCCTTCCCTCCACAGATGTTTACCCTGACCGTTCCGACCGGCGGGGGGAAGACGCTCTCATCCATGGCGTTTGCGCTTGACCACTTGAAACAGCACGATCTACAGAGGGTCTTCTATGTAATCCCCTATACGAGCATCATCGAACAGAACGCCGCAACGTTCAGGAAGATCTTCGGGAGCAGGAACGTGCTGGAACACCACAGCAACTTCGACCCGAAGGCCGTAACCGGCGATGACGTCGATACCGTGAAGCGTCTCCTCGAACTCTCGGCCGAGAACTGGGACATGCCGATCACCGTGACGACGAACGTCCAGTTCTTTGAGTCGCTCTTCTCGAACAAACGGTCGAGATGCCGCAAGATCCACAACCTTGCCCGGAGCGTGATCATCCTTGACGAGGCCCAGATGCTGCCGACGGACTTCCTGCGCCCCTGCCTCCAGGCCCTCTCCGAACTTGTCCGGAACTACGGTTCCACGGTCGTCATCTGCACGGCAACCCAGCCGAAACTCAGCGATCTTCTGGACGAAAGCGTCAGGCCTGTCGAGATCATGTGTTCGCCTGCAGAACTCTACGAGACGTTTCGGCGGGTGCGCGTGAACGATCTCGGGTCGTTGAGCGACGAGGACCTCTCTGCGAGGCTGCAAAAACACCGCCAGGTTCTGTGTATCGTCAACACCCGGGCCCATGCCCAGCACCTGCATGCCGCACTCTCGGAACACGGCAGATGTTACCACCTGAGTGCCAGGATGTGCCCTGCTCACAGAAGGAAGCAACTGGAGGAAATTAAGGATCTGCTCAAGGCAGGCGAAGAGTGCCGTGTCGTCTCGACCCAGCTGATCGAGGCCGGCGTGGATATCGATTTCCCCGTTGTCTACCGGGCGATAGCCGGCGTTGACTCTATCGCTCAGGCAGCCGGGCGGTGCAACCGCGAGGGGAAGGCGGACCGGGGCGAAGTCTATGTCTTCCGGTCAACCGAGAGGTATGGTCAGGCCACCAGCTGGCAGCGGCTCACGGCAGAAGTTGGCCGAATGGTCATGGACACACATGACGACCCGCTCTCCCTTCCGGCCGTCGAGAGTTACTTCCGGACACTCTACTCGTACAAGGGTGACGAAGGTCTCGACCGGGAGGAGATACTGCAGGCGTTCGAGAGGGGAGCAGGCAGTTTTGCATTCCCGTTCGAGGATGTCGGCTGGAAGTTTAACATCATCGAGCAGGGGACGAAAGATCTCGTCGTTCCTTATGGCGAAGAGGGGATATCACTCGTGGACGAACTCCGATCCAGTGAATCGCCGTGGAAGTATGCACGACGCCTGCAGGGGTATACGATCAACATCTATCCCAATGAGTTCCGGGAACTGGAGCGCGCAGGTGAAATCGTTCTTTTCGGCGATAGATTCTATGTGTTGAATGATATGAGCAAATACTCCGAGGAGACCGGGCTTATAAATAGAAAAGGTATTGGAGGGGAGGGATCACTACTGATTGTTTAGGGAGGTGACGGCTATTGGCTATGGAGTACGACTGAAGGTCTGGGGTGATTACGCCTGTTTTACCCGACCGGAGATGAAGACGGAGCGGGTGAGTTACGATGTGATGACTCCGTCGGCTGCACGGGGCATCCTCGAAGCAATCCACTGGAAGCCGGCCATCTGCTGGAAGATCGATAAAATTCACGTTTTGAACCCGATAAAGTTCGATAATATCCGCCGGAACGAGAGGGGGGGCAAGATTCCGGCGGCGAAGGTGAAGAGTGCGCTTCGCGGGAAGGATGTTGCTCTCTTTCAAGATCAGTCCCAGGGGGCTGTCCAGCGGGCATCTCTGCTGTTGCGCGATGTCTGTTACGGGATTGAAGCGCACTTTGAACTGACCGACAAGGCGGGGCCCGACGACACTGTCGAGAAACACTACAATGTTGCCCTTCGCAGGATGCGGAAGGGGCAGTGCTTCTACCAGCCTTACTTCGGCTGCCGCGAGTTCCCGGTCCGGTTCGAACTCGTTGAAGGAGAGATGCCGGAGTCCTGTTACACCGGAGAGAAGGATCTCGGGTTCATGCTCTACGACATCGATTTTGCCGATGATATGAAGGCTATCTTTTACCGTGCGGTCATGGTGGACGGCATCATCGATGTGCAGCGGTGTCTCGCTTTCGGGGGCGTCTCATGATCATCCAGTCTCTCTGCCGCTATTACGACATTCTGGCGGAGGATGAGGACGTAACGATCTCCCGGCCGGGATACAGCAGTGGAAAGGTGTCGTTTGCGCTGGTTCTCAGTCCCGAAGGGGAGTTGTCGTATATCGTCGATCTCAGGAGTGACGACAAGAAACCGCGACCACGGGTTATGGATGTGCCGCTACAGGCTACCCGTGCAGCAGGCATAGCGCCTTACGTCCTGTGTGACAACGCGAAATATGTCTTTGGTGTTGAGAAATTCAAGCGAAGCGAATTTGAAAAGAAGTTCGTGAAAACTTCCGGTGAGGGCCCGTCTCCAGAGTACAGGGTTCTGGCTGAGAGCGATAAAGAGGTCGTTGTGGTTCATCAGCGCTCACGGGACTACTTTGAAGCCTTTAAGGCCCGGCAGCACGAGATATTCGATTCGCTTGACGATCCCGGCATCCGGGCCTTTTTTGCCTTTCTGGATTCCTGGAACCCCGAGGCCTTCACCAGGCATCCGAAGATCGTAGAGCACATGGATGATCTTCTCAGCGGAGGAAGCTGCATCTTCGAATGCGATGGGGTCTTCCTGCACACGAAACCTCCGGTGAGGAGGGCCTGGGAGCAGTATCACTCCAATAATAGAGACGGCGATACCTTTACCGCTCAGTGTCTTGTGACCGGAGAACTGGGTGCGATAGCCCGCATACATCAACACCTCAAGGGCGTTGCCGGCGCTCAAATGTCGGGGGCTTCACTCGTCGGTTTTAATGACGACTCGTTCTGCTCGTACGGAAAAAAACAGAGTTTTAATGCTCCGGTTGGCGAATCGTCGGTGTTCAAGTACACCACCACCCTGAACTATCTCCTTGCCCGTCAGGACTATCGAATGCGGATTGCCGATACAACGGTTGTATTCTGGGCAGAAACGAATGGTACCGCCTGCGAGGAGACTGTAAACTTCTTTTTCGATCCTCATGAGGATACAGAGGGAAATGCAGATGAAGATTCCTCTGATCCGGCAAGAGTGCAGAACTGGCGGAAGATCGAGCTGATGAGGGATATTCTCGACAAAGTTCGGACGGGCCGGAAGATCCATATCGAGGATGTCGGGGTGGACCCTGAGACGAATTTCTACATGCTCGGCCTGGCTCCAAACAACGCGAGACTCGCGGTGCGGTTCTGGCACGTTGACACCGTTGGCAGTTTCATCGCGAGAGCGGCACGGCACCACTTGGACATGGAGATCGTCAGAGGTGATTACGATCCACAATACGTGTCGCTGTACCGTCTGCTCAAGGAGACCGTTGCACAAAGTTCCGATAATACAGCGGCTTCGCCACTCCTCGGCGGTCTCCTTATGAGGTCGATTCTGAACGGTACGCCCTATCCGGTTCAGATGTACAGTGCGATTCTCAGTAGAGCGAAGGTTGAGCGGTCGATTAACTCTGTCAGGGCGGGCTTTATCAAGGCCTACCTGCTCCGGCTTGCAAGAGCCGGCTTGACAAATATACAGGAGGATATGATTAGCGTGAGTCTAAACGAAGAGAACCAGAACGTGCCGTACCGCCTTGGGAGGCTGTTTGCAGTGCTCGAGAAGGCGCAGGCCGATACGAACCGAGAGATGAAGAGCACGATCAACAGCAAGTACTTCAGCAGCGCGTCGACGACGCCGGCGGTGGTCTTCCCGGTTTTGCTGAAACTCGCACAGCACCACATAGCCAGGTCAGACTGGGGATTCAAGATATCCCAGGGTATCGAAGAAACGCTGCAGGGAGTGAACGAGTTCCCCGCGTATCTGAGCCTGGAGGAACAGGGGATGTTCATGCTTGGTTATTACCACCAGCGGAAGGCGAACTTCAAAAAGAAAGAGGAGATTGCAAGCGAAGGTGAATGATTATGAGTGAACCCATCGAAAACCGATATGAGTTTGTACTGTTGTTTGATGTCGAGAACGGGAATCCAAACGGTGACCCGGATATGGGAAACATGCCGCGGGTCGATCCGCAGACCGGGCATGGTATCGTGACTGATGTCTGCCTCAAGAGAAAGATCCGGGATTACGTTGATCTGGTGAAGAGCAGTGCCCCCGGTTACGGGATCTACGTCCAATCCGGCGTGGTTCTGAATGATCAGCACAGGAAAGCGTACGACTATCTTGGCATCGAGCCCAGTACTAAAAAGCCAAAGGATGACCGGCTGACAACGTTCATGTGCGATAACTTCTTCGATATCCGGACGTTCGGTGCCGTGATGACCACGGAGGTGAACTGCGGACAGGTCAGGGGGCCCGTGCAACTCAATTTCGGCCGGAGCATCGATCCGATATTCCAGCAGGAGATTACGATTACCCGCCAGGCGGTCGCGAACGAGAGGGACCGTGAGAAAGGCCAGACGATGGGGAAGAAGCAGGTCGTCCCGTACGCGCTCTACCGCACCGAGGGCTACGTCTCCGCGCACCTCGCCCGGAAGACGACGGGGTTCTCCGAGGAAGACCTGGAACTCTTCTGGGAAAGCCTTGTCAATATGTTCGAGCACGACCATTCGGCCTCAAGAGGCAAGTTGTCCGCCCGGAAACTCATCGTCTTCAAGCATGATACGGCGCTGGGATGTTGCCAGTCCCATCTCCTGTTCGATAAGATCAGAGTGGAGCGCGTCTCCGGGGATCTGCCCCCGCGATCGTTTGGGGATTACCGGGTCACGATCGACAAAAACGTCCCCGCCGGCGTTGAGGTAATCGAAAAGTTATGAGGAGAGCGCGGTATACCGACGATGAACTGTTGGCGCTGTCGGGCATCCAGCACTTCTGTTTTTGCCCACGGCAGTGGGCGCTCATCCACGTTGAGCGCCAGTGGGAGGAGAACCTCCGGACGGCGGAGGGTCACCTGGTTCACAAGCGGGTGGATGACCCGTTCTTCACCGAGAGCCGCGGCGATGTTGTAATCTCCCGGGCGTTTCCTCTTGCCTCACATACGCTCGGTCTCTATGGCGTGGCGGATGTGGTTGAGTATATCCGCTCTGAAAACGGTCTCTCTCTTCCGGGCCATGAAGGCCTCTGGACGATGAGGCCGGTGGAGTATAAGCGGGGAAAGCCGAAGATCGATGAGCGTGACGAGGTCCAACTCTGCGCACAGGCGATGTGCCTTGAGGAGATGTTTAACGTTCACATCGACCGGGGCGACTTCTACTACAACGAAATCCGGCGGAGAGTGCCGCTTCTGCTGTCTGCTGAATTACGAGACAAAGTCCGGTTGTTGTCAGAAGAGATGCACGTTCTCTTCAGAAAGGGCGTCACCCCCCCTGCTGAGGTCTCCAAAAAATGCAACCTTTGCTCTCTTCAGAATGTCTGCATGCCGAAGTTGACGAAGAAGAATCTCTCTGTCCGCAGGTATGTGCGAAAACACGTCAAAGAGGCCTGCATAGAGGATGTTTGAGTCTTAAGGGGTTATAATCGCATCTATAGTGTCGAAAACCGAGCATTCCATCAGGAAACGCTGTGTATGAGAAAACTGTTGAATACGCTGTACGTGACGACGCCGGAGTCTTACCTGACCCGCGAGAGGGAGAATGTCGTTGTCAGGGTCGATAACGAGGAGAAATTCCGTATTCCGATCCACAATCTCGAGGGGATCGTCTGTTTCGGCTACATGGGAGCGAGCCCTCACCTGATGCGGCTCTGCTCCGACAATAATGTCGGCCTGTCATTTTTAACGCCGTCCGGGAAGTTCCTGGCACGGGTCAACGGGCGTGTCCGCGGCAACGTTCTGTTGCGGCGAACACAATACCGGAAAGCGGATGACTGCGATGCGTCGCTGGAGATTGCGAAGTCTTTCATCATCGGCAAGATCGTGAACTGCCGGACAGTCCTCGGGCGGGGCATCCGTGACCACGGCGCTGTTATCGATTCTGATAAGGTTCGAGCGGTGGATGCTTTGCTGATCGAGAACCTCTTGAAGATTGAGGGTTGCGGTTCTGCCGATACGCTCCGGGGGATTGAAGGGAACTGCGCAAAGTTCTATTTCATCACTCTTGACGAGTTGATCCTCAAACAGAAGGATAATTTTTACCTGTTCGAACGGAACCGGAGGCCGCCGCTGGACAATATGAATGCGTTGCTCTCGTTTTTGTACACGCTCCTTGCTCACGATGTCGAGTCTGCTCTGGAGACGGTGGGGCTTGACCCCTACGTCGGGTTCTTCCATACCGACCGGCCCGGACGGCCGAGCCTGGCGCTTGATATGATGGAGGAACTGCGGCCGTTTATGGCC
The DNA here is from genome assembly GCA_035363235.1 of Methanoculleus sp. GTDB lineage: Archaea > Halobacteriota > Methanomicrobia > Methanomicrobiales > Methanoculleaceae > Methanoculleus. The sequence goes on along the minus strand of DAOSER010000004.1, from coordinate 6,394 downwards.
GACCGCCTTGCACTGAATCTTGTGAACATGAAGCAGATCACCGGCGGCGACTTCCTGAAGAAGGAGAATGGCGGGGTTATTCTGACAGAGGGTGGGCGAAAATCGGTCATTGGAGCATGGCAGAAGCGCAAGCAGGACACGATTACGCATCCGTACCTGAACGAGAAGGTATCCATCGGGCTGCTTCCGTATGTGCAAGCCATGCTGATGGCCCGTTTCCTGCGAGGAGATATCGACGGTTATCCGCCGTTCTTCATGAATTGAGGTGTTCTGGATGATGGTTCTGGTCACATATGATGTTAATACGGAGACTGCTGAAGGGAAGAAACGGCTTCGCAAGGTGGCGAAGGAGTGTGTAAACTATGGGCAGCGGGTACAAAACTCCGTATTTGAGTGTCTTGTCGATCCTGCCACGTTTGCGAAGCTTAAACATGCTCTCTGTGAAATGATCGATGAGGAGAAGGATAGCCTCCGGTTCTATTACCTGGGCAAGAACTGGAAAAACCGGGTGGAGCACTTCGGTACAAAGGAGGGGTATGATCCGGAGGGTTTATTAGTGGCATGACTCTGCGAACCCCAGGCGAACAGTGATTCCCCGGTGGGTTCGCGGAGAAAATCTTCAAATGCTATATCATTCTTGTGGTTAGGCAGTCCCGGTCAGTGTGCTGAGTCTTCGCCCTGAAGGAGGGACTGCGGTGGGGAATGTATCTTTGAATTAATATTCTCCGCAGCGTATTATAATCAACTCGCTACATTTGTTGAAAACAACATTTATCTGTCTGCCGATTGAATATGGATTAAATCCGAATTGTCCAATCTCTCCTGAATGGATGTGGGGACGATCCGGGTTGGTTTGCAGTCGCACCCTTCGCGGGTGCGTGGATTGAAATCCGACCAAACCGGTCATGGTGCCGCCATATGCCGCGTCGCACCCTTCGCGGGTGCGTGGATTGAAATTAAAAAGAAGAGAAAAGAGGATCAGCGTTTGCGCGTCGCACCCTTCGCGGGTGCGTGGATTGAAATCTGGCGATTGTGGATCGGATGCGGATGGAGGAGGTCGCACCCTTCGCGGGTGCGTGGATTGAAATCGTGATTGGTGGGATATTCGTATCGGACACCAGGTCGCACCCTTCGCGGGTGCGTGGATTGAAATAAGGTCGCCCTTGTTGACATTCGCGTTCTGCAGGGTCGCACCCTTCGCGGGTGCGTGGATTGAAATATTTATACTAATGCCTTACTGATTGCTATGGCCGTCGCACCCTTCGCGGGTGCGTGGATTGAAATTGCTACCACGTAGGGGAGGACTCCTACGTAGTGAGTCGCACCCTTCGCGGGTGCGTGGATTGAAATCCCTCCTCCAGAAGCGCGAGTGCGACAACTCCAGCGTGTCGCACCCTTCGCGGGTGCGTGGATTGAAATCCGCAGAACGAGGTGCCGGAGGGCATCCTGAACCTGTCGCACCCTTCGCGGGTGCGTGGATTGAAATGGGGATCTCCGGTACAGGCGTTACCGCATACCTATGTCGCACCCTTCGCGGGTGCGTGGATTGAAATCACGTTGTTGTTTCGTGCTGCATTTAGTCTCACCAGTCGCACCCTTCGCGGGTGCGTGGATTGAAATTGATTGGACATCGCATGTCTGCCACCCGTATGTCGCCCGAGTCGCACCCTTCGCGGGTGCGTGGATTGAAATTTACCTCTACTACATACTATGTATGTATATTATGTCGCACCCTTCGCGGGTGCGTGGATTGAAATCTTATCGTCGGTCACCGGCGATCCCCCCATCGCGCCCGTCGCACCCTTCGCGGGTGCGTGGATTGAAATCTCGCGGACGACGCGGAGATTAAAAAAGAGGAGATGGTCGCACCCTTCGCGGGTGCGTGGATTGAAATGTAGTGCGTCTTTGCCGCGCCCGGGGATAGGAGGTCGCACCCTTCGCGGGTGCGTGGATTGAAATGTGCGGGAGCCGCGCAGCCCGGTCGAAAATTCCCGGTCGCACCCTTCGCGGGTGCGTGGATTGAAATAGGAACATGCCGCCCCCTCCCCCTTCGGGAACCAGTCGCACCCTTCGCGGGTGCGTGGATTGAAATATGTCCGCGATCGCCTTTGTGATCGGGTCAGAGGCCGTCGCACCCTTCGCGGGTGCGTGGATTGAAATAGCAGGCATCCGAGACTGTCGACGCCTACTGCGGGTCGCACCCTTCGCGGGTGCGTGGATTGAAATATGCCGCGTGTAATGAACATCGCTACGGAGCGCGTCGCACCCTTCGCGGGTGCGTGGATTGAAATTCGATATGCTCGTGGTTCAGGCGCCGTTCGTGGCCGTCGCACCCTTCGCGGGTGCGTGGATTGAAATGCCGGGGTCGTGTCGTCGCGGGCGGGGGTCTCGTGTCGCACCCTTCGCGGGTGCGTGGATTGAAATATCTCAAGAGATGAATATGTAAAACGAACAATAATTGTCGCACCCTTCGCGGGTGCGTGGATTGAAATCGCTCGGGGCGCTGATGTATCTCCTCGTCGGATGGTCGCACCCTTCGCGGGTGCGTGGATTGAAATCCGGTTATCATGTCTGTGACGGTAATCAGGTTTCGGTCGCACCCTTCGCGGGTGCGTGGATTGAAATTGATGAAGAGAAGGGGAATGAATCTTTTATCGATTGTCGCACCCTTCGCGGGTGCGTGGATTGAAATTGCGATTTGGGAAGCGTTGAAATATAGTGATTATGTCGCACCCTTCGCGGGTGCGTGGATTGAAATATTGCCTTTGGAGGATTTTGCCCTTAATGGGTTAAGGTCGCACCCTTCGCGGGTGCGTGGATTGAAATTTTGCAATATCGTGGAAGATACAAATACCATCCACGTCGCACCCTTCGCGGGTGCGTGGATTGAAATCAGAGGACCCATACGACAAGCCCGCCGGCGACCAGGTCGCACCCTTCGCGGGTGCGTGGATTGAAATTCCCCGAGCGGGATCGGGGCGTCAAGGATCGTGCGTCGCACCCTTCGCGGGTGCGTGGATTGAAATCTCCCCGTGCCAGTTGCCGGGCTCGATGAACGCGGGTCGCACCCTTCGCGGGTGCGTGGATTGAAATACGTCACCGGAGCCGAGTCGCCCGCTGGCGACAACCGTCGCACCCTTCGCGGGTGCGTGGATTGAAATCGCACTCTTTGCACCGGCTCTCTCGCCCGTCGTGGTCGCACCCTTCGCGGGTGCGTGGATTGAAATCCGGCCGCGCCGAGCCCTGCCCGGTTCGAGCCGAGTCGCACCCTTCGCGGGTGCGTGGATTGAAATCCGAGAGCGCACTGGAACGGCGCGTTGTCGTCAAGCACCGTCGCACCCTTCGCGGGTGCGTGGATTGAAATAGGTCGGCGACATGCCCCTCGATCCATCCTCTCACGTCGCACCCTTCGCGGGTGCGTGGATTGAAATCCCGACGACATACGCCTGCTTCGGGTAGCCGGCCGGGTCGCACCCTTCGCGGGTGCGTGGATTGAAATAATTTTCTTATAAGGAAGATTATAACCCATTTCACACGTCGCACCCTTCGCGGGTGCGTGGATTGAAATAACGTCAAGCACCGATGCACTTGCCGCCGCTGCAGTCGCACCCTTCGCGGGTGCGTGGATTGAAATTTCCCGGTGTATCCGGTGCCGCTCACCACCTCGTCGCACCCTTCGCGGGTGCGTGGATTGAAATACCTCGACCTGCCCGTCCTCGGAGAACCTCGCATCGTGTCGCACCCTTCGCGGGTGCGTGGATTGAAATGATTCTCTTTTATACCCGGACGGCCATCTATCTTGCGTCGCACCCTTCGCGGGTGCGTGGATTGAAATTGCAGTAGTGCCGGTAATGGTCTGCGAGTAGACTGTCGCACCCTTCGCGGGTGCGTGGATTGAAATAGATGCCCCGACCAGGTGCCCGTATCCGGGCGGGGGTCGCACCCTTCGCGGGTGCGTGGATTGAAATAATGCTACTGACATCATGGAATCCATGTATGGCGTCGCACCCTTCGCGGGTGCGTGGATTGAAATAGGCTCACCAAGCGCGACGGCACCGGCACGCTGGCGGGTCGCACCCTTCGCGGGTGCGTGGATTGAAATGAGAGTTTGGAGGGGGTGGCGGGACGACTCACCGAAGTCGCACCCTTCGCGGGTGCGTGGATTGAAATCGGGTCATGGTCACGATCGCACCGGCGACCGTGAGTCGCACCCTTCGCGGGTGCGTGGATTGAAATTGCAGGAGGCTCTTGATCTCGGCCTTGATGTCCTTGTCGCACCCTTCGCGGGTGCGTGGATTGAAATTGCGCCACCTCTAACGGTGTATACAGAGTCTCAGTCGCACCCTTCGCGGGTGCGTGGATTGAAATAATCGTCGGGATTGGAAAACTGATATTGCTAATGTGGCGTCGCACCCTTCGCGGGTGCGTGGATTGAAATTCACCGGAGAAGAGTTACCAGGATAGCGAAAAATGGTCGCACCCTTCGCGGGTGCGTGGATTGAAATTATCCAGTGGAGCTCATAATACGTTTTATACCCGTCGCACCCTTCGCGGGTGCGTGGATTGAAATAGGATGATCGCGGTGCTCAGGCTACGAGAAGAGGTCGCACCCTTCGCGGGTGCGTGGATTGAAATCTCGTCGGCGCCGTTCGCGACGCCGATCAACTGAGTCGCACCCTTCGCGGGTGCGTGGATTGAAATCTCGCCCCCTGGCTGCCGGTGATCGGTGCGCTCGTCGCACCCTTCGCGGGTGCGTGGATTGAAATTACCTGGCCCACGCCGACACCGACGTGGACGAAGACGTCGCACCCTTCGCGGGTGCGTGGATTGAAATCTCGGTGCGATCGACAGCATCTACGACACCCGGCAGGTCGCACCCTTCGCGGGTGCGTGGATTGAAATGGGTTGGTCTTGGTGGTGATGCTGTCCTCGAGGAGTCGCACCCTTCGCGGGTGCGTGGATTGAAATGTGCTGCAGGGCGACAAGTGGATCCGGCAGGATGCCGTCGCACCCTTCGCGGGTGCGTGGATTGAAATCCAAATGCCGACTGCATCTCCTTTGCCCGGTCCCGGGTCGCACCCTTCGCGGGTGCGTGGATTGAAATACTCTACCGGATTTTTAAGCATGGGACTATTCGAGTCGCACCCTTCGCGGGTGCGTGGATTGAAATTTGAGCTGCCGGAGGTCCGGGAGCTGTTCGCAGGACGTCGCACCCTTCGCGGGTGCGTGGATTGAAATACCTCCGGGTCGATGCGGAAGATCTCGGCGAGCAGCGTCGCACCCTTCGCGGGTGCGTGGATTGAAATCTCGAAGAGATGGGCTACCAGCTCCAGGAGGACGTGGTCGCACCCTTCGCGGGTGCGTGGATTGAAATGACCTGAACCTGACCGTATCCGTATGAGGTGAAGTCGCACCCTTCGCGGGTGCGTGGATTGAAATTCTCCGCTCTTTGAGAAGAGCTGTTTCCCCGTTTCGTCGTCGCACCCTTCGCGGGTGCGTGGATTGAAATCTGCAGAAGATAATCCACGGAGAGGAAGGTCCTGCCGTCGCACCCTTCGCGGGTGCGTGGATTGAAATTCCTTTATGATGAAAAAGCGAACATTCACGCTTTGTCGCACCCTTCGCGGGTGCGTGGATTGAAATCTCCAGCCTCTCCTGACGGCGAACGGCTACGACGATGTCGCACCCTTCGCGGGTGCGTGGATTGAAATCGGATGGCGGCCTGGACATCGTAGAGCGGGTCGCCGTCGCACCCTTCGCGGGTGCGTGGATTGAAATTCCGGGACCTTGTCCAGTTCGTCGGGGCGGAAGGTCGCACCCTTCGCGGGTGCGTGGATTGAAATTGTACTGCGTCCCAGTGCACCAGCAGCCGCACCCGTGTCGCACCCTTCGCGGGTGCGTGGATTGAAATACCGGGGAGCGGATATAGGGGGTGGCTCTCTGGAGTCGCACCCTTCGCGGGTGCGTGGATTGAAATTTCCAGGGCGATGTGAACCGGGCGCCGGCCTACATTGTCGCAATCTTCGTGGGTGTGAGCAGAGTTACAGAGTTGGCTTTCCCTCCCGGTTGTACTTCTGAACTGTCCCCCGGCAAGCGTGCGATGACCAATCCCCCTTTCCACACCTGTCCCCTTCTCGGACGCCGGAGACGGCACGCGTTGTGTGGGAAGTCCTGAAAATGTGCGCAGGGATTCCGAAGACAACTCCCGCAAAGAAGCAATGGACTGAAGATCGCGCTTTAGGGGTGGCACAAGGGCTTGTGTGCCGGCTGCATAACTTTGTTGAATTGTCCCCTCACCGAGAAATATTTCTTCTCAAAGAGAATTTCAAAAAATCACTCATTTCAAAAACGGTGATGGGCTCGCTGAGATTCGAACTCAGGACCTCCGCCATGT
>DAOSER010000003.1:3290-43658 GCA_035363235.1 Methanoculleus sp. | reverse complement strand
AGGTGATCAAGTACGACCGCGGGGTGGAACCGCTCTTCTGCTACGCGCACGAGCACTTCCACCGGCTGCACCTGCGGCTCCGGTACGGGGCGGCGGCGGCCGACCGGGCGCTCGCACGGATCGGCTACGTGATGCAGTGCCCGCAATGCCTTTATCGTTCGGAACAGGCCGGAATGATTCCCGAACCGGAGGGGTGCCCGCTCTGCAGTGCGGAACTGGTGCCGGTCGGCCCCCTCTGGACGGGGAGGATCAACGACGGCGAGACGCTTGACGCGATGCAGGAGGCGCTTCCTGCGGTCACGGTCGGGAGCGGGGCGCGGATCGGGCGGCTGCTTTCGACCTGCCGGCAGGAACTGGATACATCGAGCCACTACGACTACCACGTCATCGCAAAACGCCTGCGGGTCTCTCCCGGCGGTATCGGGACGGTCATCGAGCAACTACAAGCCCTCGGCTACCGGGCGAGCCGCGCACACTACTCGGGCACGGCGATAAAGACCGATGCGCCGCTCCCCATTCTCGAAAACGTGATCAGCGGCGGGTGACGACGGTGAGGACGTCCCCGTCCGCGAGTTTGTGGTTGATGCCGACACGCTGCGCGTCGTGTTTGGCCGAGTTGCCCCAGACCTTCGCGTAGCGGAACTTGTCTGCGAAGTCGCGGTGGAGGCGGTTGCAGACGTCCTCGACCGTTGCCGGGCTCCGGATGATCAGCGGCTCGTCCATATCCGCGGGGCCGCCGACCGGCTTTAAGTAGACCCGCATGAACCTCAGGTTCTCGAATATAGCGTCCTTGAGGTCTTCGATGCGGTAGCCGCTGTGCGCCGAGACCATGATGGGCGGCTCGCCAAACCGTTCGGTCAGTTCTTTCTCTATCTCCGCCCGGGCCTTCTCGTCCACCAGGTCGACCTTGTTGACCGCGATGAACGCCGGGACGTAGACCCGATTGCCGATCATCGCGTCGATGAAGTCGTCCTGGCTGACGCCCTCGCGGATCAGGACGTCCGCATTGACGATCTTGTTCTCCGCGAGGATCGAGCGGATCTCCTCGATGTCGAGATCGACGGCGCCGACGGTGTTCAGCCTGATACCGCCTGAACCGGCCTTCTTTATAGTGATATCGGGTTTCTGCCGGTTGATCCGGATCCCGGCGTCGTAAAGCTCGCGGAGAAGGACATCGGTATGCTGCTCGTTGAAGACATCGACCAGGACGAGGATCAGGTCGGCGCTCCGAACGACGGCGATCACCTCTTTTCCGCGGCCCTTGCCCATGGCGGCGCCAGCGATCAGGCCGGGGATATCCAGGATCTGGATCTTCGCACCCCGGTGCTCCATCGAACCGGGGATGACGGAGACGGTCGTGAAGGCATAGGACGCCGTCTCGCTGATATCGGAGCCGGTGAGCCTGTTGAGCAGCGTACTCTTTCCAACGGATGGGAAGCCGACCAGGACGACGGTGGCGTCGCCCGACTTCTTCACGGAGTATCCCTCGCCCCCTCCGGCGGAGGCCATGGCCCGGGCTACCGCATCGTCGCGAATCTTTGCGAGTTTCGCCTTGAGGCGGCCGATGTGCTTGGAGGTCGCCTTGTTGTACGGGGTATTTTTGAGTTCGTCCTCTATTTCCCGTATCTGCTCTTCGACAGTGCTCATTGCTGCCGATACACGTATGCTGGGAAGCTACTTATGGATGTCTGTGATGGAAATCATGAACCGAAGGGAAAATTCCGGCCCATACTGCGCCCCGATTGCGTGGTTGCCCACAGGACTGGAGAAGGAGGGGCACGGGACAGGTTTAAATATGATAAAGGCCAATAATTTAGAGCACATTGGTGCAATGCGCTGCTATAGTGTAGACCGGCCAATCATGAGGGACTCTCACTCCCTCGACTGGGGTTCGAATCCCCATAGCAGCATCCTTTTGCGACTGTTTTGACGTCTTAACCCGGAGTATCCGGCATTGTCGACAACCGCTTGCAACCCGCCCGTATCATAAGAGCGGAGAGAATACGAACGCTCATAGCGGTTGCCGGCAGAATAGAGATCAACATGCTCTTCCTTTCAGCACAGGAGTCAGCGGAGTGGTCCGGTCTTGCAGATGAGGTTCTCAGGAGCGGGACTACGCCGGGCACCTACGACGGCGAGATCCGGCCGAATCTGCTCTCTGCCTTCGACTACTACATAGGGACGGTGCTTGCCGCCCACGGGCGGGCCGCAGAGGGGATCGAATGGCTGAGCGCCGCTGCCCTGGCGGAGGAGAGCGATCTCTTCTCTGCGGGCTTTCTCCTCGGCTTCCTCGAGCGCCACAATGGGAAACTCGCCATGCCCACGGTGGCGTTTGCCGACCCGCGCCCGTTCATGCACTTTGCCGGTGTCCCCATGATGCGGGAGGCAAGAAAGCGATTCATTGCACACTGCGGCAACAGCCTGCCGCAGTTCGATACGCCGTTCTCCATGATGGACATCGGGTGCGGCGACGGAGGGCTCACCGTATCGCTGCTGGGGCACCTGCTGGATACCGGCAGGATAACTGAGATTGCCGAAGTCCTTCTCATCGATCCGTCGCCGGCAATGGCCGCCCTTGCTGAGAAGACCGTCTGCACTGCATTCCCCGATCTTTGTATCGAGACCGTGAACGGCCGGGTCCAGGACTGTTCCGACAGCATCGATCACCGCTTCGATCTCGCCGTCAGCTCGCTCGCATACCACCACATGCCTCTTGAGCAGAAGAAGATCCACCTCACGCGGCTCAAACCCTGGATTGATCACTTCGTCCTCTTCGAGCTGGATGCGAACAACGACACCCCGGAGATGTACTCCCCGGAGCTCGCACTCTCGGTCTACCAGTCGTACGGGGGTGTCGTTGATGCCGTCTTCTCGCACGACGCCCCGGTGGACGTGGCCGTCGCCTGCGTGGACCTCTTCCTGATGACGGAGGTCATCTCGTTCCTCACGCAGCCCCGAGGTGTGAGGACCGATTATCATATGCTGCAGGGCCAGTGGCATGCGCTCTTCACGGAATGCCTGGGCCCGGAGTTCACTCCCTGCTGCCACTCACCCTGCCATGCGGACGAGCATACGACGCTCTTTACGATGCATTACGGGCGGGAGGCGTAGGCAGGATGGATGCGATATCGTACCCGACGATGTTCCCCATCAGCCTGTTTCTTGCCGTCGTGTGCGCCGGCTGAAGAGGCCGGCACAGGATAGTGTCCGATGCCAATCTAGAACTACGGGAATGTTCAATATCTAAACAAAGGTCAGAAAAGACAGTAACCCGACCCGGGTCAGGAATGCCCAACAGCAGCATCCGGTTCGTCAACACCTGCCTTCCGAGACGTTTCCCATGGACCAACTCCCCTACCGAAACGATAGATCTCAGAGACATCTCGGGAACCGCGGCCTCCTCGTCCTTATTGCGCTGCTCTCCGCCTTCGTCCCGCTCTCGACCGATCTCTACCTCCCCGCCCTTCCCCGGATGGGCGACTACTTCGGCGTCTCCGCCGGCCTCACCAACCTGACCCTGATCCTCTTCTTCCTCTTCTTCAGCCTCGGGCTGCTCTTCTGGGGGCCGCTCTCTGATCGGTACGGGCGGCGGCCCGTCCTCCTGGCCGGACTTGCCCTCTACATCGCCGCAAGCGCCGGGTGCGCGGTATCGTGGGATATCTGGCTCCTGATCGCCTTCCGCATCCTCCAGGCCGCTGGCGGCAGCGCCGCCTCCGCGGTTGCGATGGCGATGGTCAAGGACGTCTACGACGGGCGAAAGAGGGAGTCGGTGCTCGCGCTCGTCCAATCCATGGTCGTCGTCTCGCCCGCCGTCGCCCCGGTCCTCGGGGCGTTCATGCTCCCCTACACCTCGTGGCGGGGCCTCTTCGTGACGCTCGCTCTCATCGGCGTCGTCTCGATGGTTGGCGGCCTCCTCCTCGAGGAGACCATACCCTCGCGGTATAACGGCACCGTGGCGCAGTCCGTCCGCCGGCTCGGGGCCGTGCTCAAAAACCCCAATTTCGCCTCGCTCCTCGTCGTATTCTCCCTCGTGAGCACCGCGTCGCTTGCGTTCGTCTCCGCGTCGTCGTATATCTATCAGGAGGGGTTCGGCCTCTCGGAGCAGTGGTACAGCTTCTACTTCGCCCTCAACGCCGTCGGCCTGATAACGGGGCCGTTCCTCTACCTCTGGCTCTCCCGACACGCGAGTCGCCGCTCGATTGTCGGGGCCGGGTTCGCCGTCATGGTCGCCGCAGGCGCACTGGTCTGCCTCTTCGGGAACATGGGGCCGCTGGCCTTTGCCCTCGCCCTCTTCCCGGCCTCGCTGATGGGGAGCTCTGTCCGGCCGGCGGGTGCGTTCCTGATGCTCGACCAGCAGAAGGAGGATACCGGCTCCGCATCCGCCCTGATCAACTGCTCGGGCCTCGTCTTCGGCAGCGGCGGGATGGTTCTCGTCTTCCTTGCCGGGGAGAACCTCGTCCTCGGCCTCGGGGCGATCAACGTGGCGGTCGGGATTGCGTGTCTTTTAGGGTGGGCGGCGATCGGGAAGCGGGGGCTGGTGAGGTTCTGAGGAGAGGCGCAGGCGATGAGAGGATCTAAATACATGCACATACACATACACAGACATGGGAACTAGGACGATCAGTATCAGCGATGATGCATACGAGAGGCTTTCCCGGCTAAAAGGCCCCTCGAACATGAGCTTCTCCGAAGTGATCCTGAAGTATACCCCCCAAAAGAAGAAACTCTCGGATATCCTCAAAGAATTCGGGCCGAATCTCGCGCTGGCCGATTCGGTCGCGGAAGCCTCGCATGAGATGAGACGATCTTCGATGCGAAAGGTCGACCTCGATGCCGACGCTTGATACATCGTTCCTCATCGACCTGATCCGGCACGACCCGGAGGCGATGAGAACGCTCGAAGCGATAGAGCAGGAAGGACTGCCGCTTGCAGCCACGGCGATCAACGCCCTTGAACTCTACCGCGGCGCGTTCCTCTCGGCATCGGTGCAGGAAAACCTCCGGGAAGTCGAAGCGATCATGGCGGCGCTGATCGAACTTCCGATCACCGACGAGACCTACCGGATCTTCGGCGCACTCGCTGCCGAACTCCGGGAGAACGGCAGACCGATCGGTGATTTCGATGAGGTGATCGCTGCAGTCACGCTCGCGAACGACGGCGAGATTGTCACCCGGGACGATCATTTCACCCGCGTACCGGGGCTGAAGGTCAGGATGTATTAGGGACTCGCGAGCGGCTCCATTCTCGCAAAATTTTACCCGCGGCACCTGTAGCCCGGCGCCGCGGAACGTTCATATGTCCGGCCTAGCGGCTCTGCAAGGCTCCCCGATCCGCAATCTCCGAGCGATAGAACCTTTGCAGGGCGAGCGGCTCTGGAGGAGATTGCTAAAAAGGTGATTGGCAAAATTAATGCCGCGCGACTCCGATCTTCTGGGAAGGGGTTTTGGTATGGGTCGGGATCTTGATACGCGGTTCTCGCAGTTACTTGAGGCGATAGCAAAGCGTGAAAACACAACCGTTGAGATGCTGGGAAAAACATTCGCATCCGACGAGATGGAGAACAGAAGAACGTTTTACCCTCAATTGAAGCAGGTTCTCTTGCGGCAGGAACTGGATATTGAAGAATTTAGAGAGGTTATTAAGAATTGCTGGGCGGTAAGGGGCAAATTCGAGCCCATACACTTCAAAAAGTTTACCGAAGATGGAAAAGCCGCGATTCAGGCGATTCGGGAACTCAGCAAAGATTTTCCGCAGGATGACGCTGAAGCAGCCGCCCGGATAGATGCGTTTATTGAAGAAACAGTACGCCTTGGATATAAGGACAAGAAAGGTTCCCCAAACCGGTCCGGAGCAGCTGCGCTGTGTAGCGTTTTGTTGACCTCGCTCTTTCCAAGCAAGTTCGTAGATTTCAAGCAAGGACGGTGGAGAAAATTTGCTCAAACATTAGACTATGACATTCCATATCCCGGTGGTGAGGGGTATGGTCGGGCCATCTTGTGGGCAGGAAGCTTCGCGGCGAGTGTTGCAGGAACCATGTCTTTCAGGAGAATATGGAAAGACGAGTACTCCCTGTGGATGCTCGCAGGGATTGCCTGGATATTGCCCGACTTAAACCAGACTCCTGGAGAGAATGGCGATCAACCACCTGATAAAAGCAAAGATACCGAAATAGCAACCCTCCTAGCGCACAACAAACAGGTCATTCTGTACGGCCCTCCGGGCACAGGAAAGACATACCGCGCGAACAACTACATCTCGCATCTCAACGTCCATGACTATGAGGTTCATGAAGAATCCCTTCTCGATCAACGGATCTTCTCCGTGACTATTTATGAGCCAAGAGACGGCCAGATCCGGGACATGGTCCCGGGAACCCGTTTCGTCTATGACTGGAAAGGGAGGCGAAACTGGCAGACATACTTTGACGAACTCCAGGAAGGCGACATAGCGCTGGCATACAACGCTGGAAAGGTCCGCCGGTTCACTACGGTGGTCAGGTGTACTCGAAAAGAATCAGACTCTATAGAATTTGAGGTAGCTCAGCAGTTTAACGGCCCATCATTCGAGGACATGAAGAACGATCTCGGATTGAAAGTGTCTATCCTGGTGCGGATACAAATGGCATGCAGCCTGAAACGGCTAAGTCAGGTCGAACTGCAACGGATTATCGCTCTTTCGGATGGCCTGACATACGAGTCGCTCGGTATCGAACTAAAGAAGATCCGGGAGACAATTCCAAACAAAGTGTTCGTCACCTTCCACCCCTCCTTCGGCTACGAGGATTTCGTCGAAGGCCTCCGGCCGCTCACGACCGACGACGGCACCCTCACCTACCGCGTGGAGGACGGCATCTTCAAGACACTTTCCCGCCGTGCATTCAACGTTCTCGCGGAAAGGGCGGGAATTGAGGAGCGATGGAACGAATCCGAGAGTATCCCGCACCTTGACGATACTGAGAAGGGAGAACTGCTGAAAACTGCACCGGAGGTACCCTTCTACCTCATCATCGACGAGATCAATCGCGGAGACATCTCAAGGATCTTCGGAGAACTGATCACGCTTCTTGAGGCCGACAAGCGCTACTGCGGAGAGAATGAGATCACGATAACCCTCCCCTACTCCAAAGAGAAGTTTGCAATCCCGCCGAACCTCTACATCATCGGCACGATGAACACTGCCGACAAATCGATATCGCTCGTCGACGCCGCGCTCCGGCGCAGGTTCGGTTTCATCGAGATGATGCCCGACTACTGTGTTCTCAGAAACCTCCCCGGCGATAATGACGATGAGGTCGGGGAGATCGTCGATATCGCCACGGATGCCCTTGAAACGATCAACGAGAGAATAACGGGGAATTATGACCGAGATCACCAGATCGGCCACAGTTATCTGATGAAAGTGAGAAACGCCGAATCGCGAGACGAGGCGCTTGAGATGCTGCGCTTCGCGTGGTACCATGAGATCGTCCCTCTCCTTCAGGAGTATTACTACGACGCACCCGCCCGATTCAATGAGGTTGTCGGGAGCAAATTCGTCAAACTACTCCCAGATGAGCGTGGTTTCGAGATTCGTGAGAGACTATACGGCGATGATTTCCTCATGGCAGTCGAAGCGCTTGCGAACGGGAACCGTGAACAGGGACAGGCCGAACCAGATGAGTGAGAACCAATCGACAGCAACCCTCTTTGAATACCAGAGATACCCGTACGTATCCTCAAAGACGGATTCGTTCAGGGAGGGAACCCTTCACCTGACAGACAAGACCATCGAGCTGCTGGACTCCCTGAACAGCAAAAGACCGTTCCTTGAGATCGGCAGGGACTCGATAAAACCGTTGAATTATGTCGGGGTAGTAAGAGCCAACGGCTTCACCGTTCAGATCCTCCCTAAACTCTTTGCATGCGAGAGTTGCCGGGAGCAGAGGGCAATGGCGGCCGCAAATCTCCTCAAGATGCTTTCCCATACGGAAAACGTTCCCATCACCGAAGTGGACCCGGTAGGTCTCGATCTCAGGAAGATGAATCTCTTTGAAGTCTTCATTCACCTCTTTGCAAAGAGCCTGTTGAATACGATAAAGAACTCATTGAAGAGGGAGTATATCCGCAACTCAGATGAACTCCGCGTAGTCCGGGGGCGGATAGACTTCCGGCACCATACAAATCCCGCTCGCATGCACATCATCCCCTGCCGGTACCACGAGCTCTCGGTCGACAACCTCCTGAACCGAACCCTCAAGTATACCTGTTACCTGATGTCAAGGACAGTCTCAGACTTTACGACGATCCGGCTGCTCCGCTCGATCGTCAACCTCCTCGATCCGGTGACATTAACGCCGGTCTCCGCAGCCGAGATCGACCGTATCGCGTTCTCGCGGCTCAACCGCATCTTCGAACCGCATATCCGGATGTGCAGGATATTCCTCTCGAACTCTTCCCTCACCCTGCAGGCTTCAAAGGTCGAATTTTTCTCCCTGCTGATCCCGATGGAGAGGCTGTTTGAAGAGTTTATCAGCGCAGTCCTTGCCAGAGATCCAGCCTGCTTCTTTGGTCGGGATGTGCCGGTCAGATCGCAGGCAGTCGTGGGCAGGCTTGCCAGGGATTCGAACGGTATGGAACTCTTCAATTTGAGGCCGGATATCGTCATCGGAGCCCCCCGGATTGAGGCTATCATCGATACCAAGTATAAGCAGCTGGACCCGGGCGATCGGAAAGCGGGCGTTTCGCAGGCGGATCTCTACCAGATACATGCATATGCAGCGAAGACCGGCGCCATGAGGTGCATGCTCCTCTACCCGGAAGTGCTCCTCGAACAGAAGCGAGACTTCGTCCTCCCGGTGCGCTCCCCGGAGGGGATCGACACGGATGTTCAACTCATGATCCGGGCTGTCCAGCTCTCCCACGATCTCAATCGGCGGGAGGGATGGGAAGCGTTCTGCAGCGAGCTCCGGGAGATTGTCATGCCGCTTATCTCGGAGCAGGAACCCCGGAGATCAACAGGGTCTAGCAGGGCCGTCGTGGAGGGATGAATGATAACGTTATCCCCCAGCATCATCTCCCCTTCATCGCCCCAAGCGCCGCCCGGGCCGCCCTCCGCACCTCCGGCTCCCGGTCCTTTAAGGCCCGCATCAGCGCAAGGCGGGCACGAGGATCGCCGATCCGGCCGAGCGCCCGGGCTGCCCTCGCACGAACGCTGTAACGCCGATCGGAGAGATGGGGGATGAGCGGGTCGACCGCCGCCGGATCCCCGATCGCCTCCAGCACTGCGACGGCACGGAGGACAACCTCATCATTGGGCGAGTTGAGCAGGGGGATCACCTGCGGGAGCGCCGGCGAACCGATCTCCGTGAGCCGGCGGCGTGCGGCCGCCTCCTGCTTCGGGTTCGCCGCCCGCTCGAGCGCCCGGATCTGTTTTGCTACCACATCCGGCCGGTCGTCCTTTCGGGCGGGGGGCGCCGGCGATTCGGCCCGGATACGGCTCCCGGGGATATCCGCGGCAGGAGCCGCCGCGATCCCGCTCAAGAGTAACCCACGGAGAACCTCCGGATCACGTCCGGCGAGGACGAGGAGCCAGTGCATGCCGGTAAGGCCCAAACCCTCGCCGGTGCGCCACGCGCTCTCCACCATCGCCACCCACCCCTCGTCGGTAAGAGGCCCGGAACAGGATGCGAGCGACCCGGCAAGGTCACGGCGGAGCCGCTCCGGGATCGCCTCGAGGATCGCATCGACCCGGATCGTGCCGAAATCGTCCGTCGCGATGTACCGCCGGCTCCGGAGATAGTCGCGGACGGTCGCTTCGCTCCTCTGCCGGAACCCGGCGATCCCGTCATCCGCGTCGAGAGCGTGCAGGACCGGGATATCGAGGAGGAGCGCAGTATCCCGGATCCAGGCAAGGTCGTTCTGGTAGGCGAACGCATCCTCCGCGTCGACGTATGCCTGCGGCAGGGCGATAAAATGGTGAAAGACCGGTTCTTTCCCCGGCCGTTTCCGGAGAATCCGGCCCATGCGCTGCACCAGCTGCAGCCGCGTCTTTGAGGACGCGACGTTGATCCCGATCTCCGCGTCCGGAACGTCGATACCCTCATCGAGCATTTTCGGCGCAACCAGGACGCCGTGGCGTGCCGACCGGAATCGATCGAGGGACCGTTGCACCTCGGCCCGGGGTATCCCCGAATGGACACGGTAGGCATCCACCGAGCCGGCAAGAGCGTTGTAGATGGCGTCGCAGGTTGCGATATCCATCGAAAAGACGATGCACTTCTTCGCCGCCCCGAGCTGCCGGGCAAGCTCGATCGCTCTCGCCGTCTTCGGTGCCGACCGGTGGATGATCATCCGACGCCGGTAAACAAGCCCTGTGAGCCGGTACCATGCCTCCGGGAGGTCGGCAGTCCGGTAGCGGAGGTGCCGCATCAGGCCGACGAACTCCGCGATGCTCGCAAAGCGGTCGAACCGGGAGTTCGACAGCCTCCGGATGATCTCCCGGTGCCGGCCGTTAATGACGGCAAGTTCCCTGACGATCTGCTCGGAGAGGTTCTTGAACTCCTCGTTTTCCCGCACGTCGAGGTAGGTCGTATGGAGGTGGAGCGAGAACGACGGAACGACCGCGTCTGCCCGGGCATCCTTGAGGGAGTAGGTGTAGGCCGTCGGGCCGAGAGCCCGGTCGAGCGGGTGACGGCGCTCCTTCCCCTCGATCGTCGCCGAGAGCCCCATCCTCCACTTCGCGGAGACGGTGAGCGCCTTTCTGAACTCTCGCCCGGCGCTGTGGTGCACCTCGTCGACGATCAGGAGATCGGCACGGTAGCGGTCCGGGGAGCGGTAGACCTTCTGGAGCGTCTCGAACCGGAGCGAAAGACGGCCGCCGTAGGAGAGCGGCACCGTATAATCGGCACCCGGATTGCCGGAGAGCCCGAGTTTCTCGATGGCTTCCCGGCGCCACTGGTTGAGCAGGGCGCGGGAATGGGCGAGCACCAGCACCTCCAGGCGCCCGTGCACCTCATAGAGCCTCAAAGCAGCCGCAAGCCCGACGAGGGTCTTTCCGGTCGCCGTCGCCATCTCAAGGATGCCCCTGCCGCCGGCACGGAGCCAGGCCTCGAGCGCCCGGCTCTGGTGCGGCCAGAGCGGACAGAGCAGTGTGGGGCGACCGGCCAGGTCCGAAAGTGCATCGGTCTCTTTCAGCCATGCACAGAACGCGTCGGCGTTCCCCGCTTCCCTGAGCCGGGTGAAGAGCTCCATTGCAAAGAGGCCGCTTCCGGCCGCAAAGAGCGCCGAGACCTCGTCGACGATCTCCGGGAGAAGCCCCGTATCGAGGCCGATCTTCTTGAGGACGGCGATCTTCTGGGTCTCCGGGAACGGGTGGAGCGCACGGTAACAGAGATGACGGAAACGGGAGAACTCCTCCAGGGCCTCGCCCGGAAGGCAGGTACCCCTGTTCCGGCCGGAAAAGAGGAGAAAAGCAGTCTCTGCGACGTAACGCTCGAGGCGTTCGTAGTGATCGCCGTTTGGGTCCAGACGGAGGACGAATCGGCCGTCCTGTCGGAGAGAATTTTCATAGTAATTCAGCAGTTCTTCGTCCGCTATCCCGAGCGCCGCCGCTGGCGGAAGCGGGTCGAGGACCCGACCCCGGAAAGAGTCGAAGGTGAACTGCTCGGGGTCTGAGAGGTAGTCAATCTCGTGTGGCAGGAGTCGCCGCATGGTTCTCGCTGTGTGTTCACGCATACGATTGTTTCAGCACCGGATGAGGTATTCTGCGAATCAGGCCCCCGGTTCGCTTATCACGACCGGCAGAATCCGTCCCGAACAAGGACATGATAATGGGAGAGGTGTTCCGGCGTGCTGCCCATTCTGGTTATTCACGCCTTGCGTTAAATGTTACCCGGATTGGTATGCCCCGCCTGGAACCAGCGGGAGATCCGGGAAGAATATCTCTGCAATCCGGGTTTCCCGGGGCGTAACAGCGGCATCCCGAAGGCGGACAGAACCCCCTTACGAATTTGTCATGTAGAATCATTACAAAACCTATAAAGCAGATATGATACCACGCTGTAAGGTTCATACCGACCTATCGGGTTAGTTTTCCGGGAGACGGTTCATCTGTCAGGGAACACGAACTGCAAGATCATAGTGATGTTCGAGTAAAGATACTCAAAACGTGAGGAGACAACCATGGCAAAGAGAATGCTGAGTGAGTTCGAATCATACGACCTCCTGAAACAGTACGGCGTACCGGTGCCCGAACACGCGATCGTCAAGAACCCCGCCGAAGCAGGCAAAGTAGCAGAGAAGATCGGTTTTCCGGTCGTCATGAAGATCCACTCGCCCCAGATCGTTCACAAAAGCGATGCAGGCGGTGTAATTGTCAGTATCTCGTCAAAGCAGGCTGCAGAGGAGGCGTTCACGAAGATCGTCGCAAACGCGAAGGCGTACAATCCCGAAGCCGAGATCAAGGGCGTCATCGTCGAGCAGCAGGCGGCGCCGGGGCTTGAACTGATCATCGGCGGGAAGACCGACCCGGCGTTCGGGAAGGTGCTCACCTTCGGTATGGGCGGCACCCTCGTCGAGCTGATGAAGGACGTCACCCTGCGAATCCTGCCGATCACCGAGGAGACCATCCGGCAGATGATCAAGGAGATCCACGGCTACCCCATAATCCAGGGTTACCGGGGGACGAAACCCCGAGACGAGGAGACGCTCGTTCAGGTGATGTGGGCGATCAACTGTTTCTTCGCCGAGAACACCAACGTCGTGGAGTTCGATATCAACCCGGTCAGGCTGTATGAGTCGGGAGCCTGCATCGTCGACGCTCGTATCTTCGTCGACGAGGAGGCAGCCGAGAAGGTGGCAAAAGAGCGGCCCTTCGTGCCGATCGAGTACTTCACTCCCCGGTCGATAGCGGTCATCGGAGCGTCGTCCGAACCCAAGAAGATGGGCTACGCCATCATGCACAACCTCCTCCACTTCCCGGGGCAGCTCTACCCGGTGAACAATAAGCGTCCGGAAGTGCAGGGGCTCAAAGCGTATGCTTCTATCCTCGATATCCCGAATCCCGTCGATATGGCGGTCATCACCGTCCCGGCAAAGCATGTCCCGAGCGTGATCGAGGAGTGCGGGCAGAAAGGAGTCGCGATGGTGGTCATCATCACGGCCGGGTTCAAGGAGACCGGGGAAGGTGGAAAAGCACTGGAAGACCGGATCCTCCAGATCGCAAAGGGCTACGGCACGCGGATCATCGGCCCGAACTGTCTCGGCCTGATCATCCCACCGAAGGGCATCGACACCACCTACGTTCACGAGTCACCCAAACCCGGCAATATAGCCTTCATCTCCCAGAGCGGGGCTATCGTCAACACGGTGGTCGACTGGAGCATCGCCCAGGATATCGGGTTCTCCGTCGTCGTCTCGGTGGGCAACCAGGCGGACCTCAACTTCATCGACTACCTCAGGTTTGTGGAGCGGGACCCCAAGACCAAAGGCATCATCCTCTACATCGAGGAGATCCAGGACGGCAAGACCTTCATGAAGGTGGTGAGCGAAGTCTCGAAGACCAAACCTGTCGTGGCAATCAAGTCCGGTTCGTCGGCGAAGGGCCAGGCAGCAGCCTCGTCCCACACGGGTTCGCTCTCCGGATCGTATGACGTCTACATGGAAGCCTTCCGCGAGTCCGGCGTGATCCCCGTCCACACCCTGACCGGCACGTTCCAGGTCGCGGAGATGCTGTCGAGCCCGAAGGGCTACCCCCGCGGCAAGCGTGCAGTCGTGATCACGAACGCCGGTGGTTTTGCCGTTCTCTCCTCCGACTACGCCGAACGCTACGGCATCGACCTGATCAGCCTGCCGCCGAAGGTTCTCAAGGAGCTCAACGACCTCCTGCCTGATTTCTGGAACAAGAACAACCCGATCGACCTTCTTGGCGACGCCAACGAAAAACGGTTCGAGCAGGTATTCAGCGTGCTCGCCAAGTACCAGGACTGCTGGGACATCGCGTTCGTGGTCGGGTTCCCGAACCTCGTCATCGGTTCAGAGCAGCTCGCAAACCAGATCATCCGGTTCTCGGAGAAGACCGAGAACATGATCGTCGCGACGCTGCTCGGCGGCGACTCCATGGAGCGGGGCCGCAAAATCCTCAAGGAGAACGGCATCCCGCTCTTTGAGGAACTTGACTTCACCTTCCGGGTGATGGGAAGAATTCTCTGGCAGAGATTCCGGTAAGGCCTCTCCCAAACAATTACCCTTTTTGATGCTCTCCGGCTGTCCGCATCCCGGAATACCAGGACGGTCAGTCAACACAGTCTCCGGACACCCGCCTGCCGTCCTTGTGCCAGACCACCAGGAACGACGAGAGAACGGTCAACGTATAACAGGCCCAGAAGAGCGGGATTGCGGTACCGGAATCCGATCCTTCCGAGACGAACCGCATAACACCGACAACCATCGATACCATAACGGCTGCAATCACGAGAAGGACCGGTGCTATCCGGACCCGGGACCGGCCGGCAGACCCTGAAAGCACCTTCGGCGTCACGACGAACGGCAGGTGTTTTCCGGAGACGGCATACCAGATAGCCCGGGCGTAGACGAACGCGAGCGTGTTGAAGATCGCCTGCGAGAACGCGAGGTCGCGCAGGGAGTACTGCCGCTCCCGGATACTGACGATGACCTGGATCCCGATCACCACCGCAAGCACCACGGCAAAGACCGGAGGGAGCCATACAGGGAGGATCGGGATGCCGAAGATCAGTGTGGCGACGGGGAGGAGGAAGAGCACCAGGTTGACCCCTCCAAGCAGGTAAATTGAGACGGTCACGACGAACTCGAGCCAGTGGATCGGGGTCATGCTTCGCGGGTGCACCACAAGTTGCCGGAGGATGGTCCCGAGAAGCCTGGTGTTTCCGTATGCCCAGCGGAACTGCTGCGTGAAGTACGCAGCGAGGTTCGGCGGCGCAACACCCTCGGCATACACCGCATCGAGAAAGATTCCCCGGCATCCCCGGAGATGAAACGTGAAAGAGGTGGCGATGTCTTCGGCGATGCACTCCTCGTCCATCCCCCCGATTCCCGCAAGATGGCTCACCCGGAAGATGCAGTTCGAGCCGGTCAACATGGCGGTACGGTTGACGGAGAGCCCCCGGCAGACGTGCTTGTTGTAGATATGCTGCTGGTAGGAGAACGTGACGCTTATCGGGTCGTGAGGTTCGGAGCGGAAGAACTGGGGCGTCTGAATAAAGGATACGGCGGGATCGGCCTCAAGGATGGGGATGAGGTCGGTGAGGATCGTCGGCTTCACCTTCTGATCGGCGTCGATGACCAGGAGATACGGTGTATCGCCATCGAGAAGCGGGAGGGCATGGTTAATCGCGCCGGCTTTAAAACCGCTTCTGTGGTTGCGGTGGACATAACGGAGGTTATACCGGCGCGATATATCCTGCATTGCCGTGCGTTTTCGCGCGTCAGTAGAGTCGTCGAGAAGGAAGATACTGAAGTCCGGGTAAGAAACTGCCGTGCACGCCCGGACGCAGGACTCGACCACGCAGGGCTCCTCGTTGTAGACCGGGATCAAGACTGCGACGTGGCAGGGGGCCGCACTTATCTCTTGCGCCGCAATAGGGCGTTCCGCATAGGCGTAGAGCGACCGAAGGAGGTGATCGGCATAACTCATGAACTGAATCACCCCGAACGCAGTGACGGCGACCAGGAAAAGGGAGAGGACTCTCGCATAAAGGCTCCATTCGTCGCTGGTGAATATGAGGGAGATGTCCCGAAGGAGGACGAACGTGAGCAGCATCATGAGCGTGGCGGTAAAGAGTGAGATACGTGCTGCAGTCTTCATGATGGGTCCACCGCCGTCTGGATGTTATCGTGCAGAGAGGCCTCGTGGATGTATGACGGGACCGCGACCCGGTACCGGGTGCGGGGTCGGGCACAACGGAACGTGCGAGGCAGTTCGGATACCATCCATCATACCCGCTTACTTAAAGGTTGTGGGTATGGCCTGCGGAGCAACCCCCTCCGAGCCCCGATACGTCCCATACCGGTATTCCCGGACTTGCAGGGAAGTACCCGCCTTTTACCTTCTCAAGAAGCCCTGCATGCAGGCACGGCCGGATTGGCGCGGGTCCTGGCATCCGGACAGCTCAGGGTGGTTGAAGGCGCGGAGGACCGGCATGCCGCACAGCCTCCGGCCACCGACACTATGAAATAGATCGCTTTCCTTTCTGGTATTTGATACCTATGGCTGTACAGAAGATGGCAACTGCATCGTTGAAGAAGTATGAACTGCCGCCCCTCCCCTATGCGCCCGACGCTCTCGAACCGCATATCTCAAGGGAGCAACTCTCCCTGCACCACGATAAGCACCACCAGGCTTACGTGACCGGGGCGAACGCCGACCTCGAGAAACTGGAAAAGGCACGGCAGGAAGGCGCCGAAGTCGACATGAAAGCGCTCTTGAAGGAACTCTCGTTCAACATCGGCGGCCACGTCCTGCACGACCTCTTCTGGCCGACCATGGCGCCGGCCGGGAAGGGCGGCGGCGGGACTCCAGGAGGCGCTCTTGCGGACCGGATCGACCAGGAATGGGGCTCTTTTGACCGATTCAAGGCCGAGTTCACGAAGACAGCCGCAAGCGTCGAGGGGTCCGGGTGGGCAGCACTGTCATACGACACCATGACGAACCGCCCCATGATTATGCAGATCGAGAAGCACAACAACCACATCTACCCGACGTTTCGCATCCTGATGGTGCTTGATGTCTGGGAGCACGCTTACTACATCGATCACAGAAACAACCGGGCGGGGTTCATCGACGCGTTCTGGAACGTCGTGAACTGGGATATGGTGAGCAAGCGACTGGAAAATCTTTAGAACTCTTTTTTTCCGGGAGGACGTAGAGGATAAGCGCACTCCGAGACCGAAGTGCGTCTCAGCCTTCATCTTCCAACAGCCCGAAAGCCGCCGGAGCCATGCGAATTCCCTGCATCCAAACAATTAAGTAGTCGCTACAAGAGGGTTGTCCAGGCGACGTTATCAGCAAGGGGGAAGGAATGAATTGGTACCGAAGGTGTCATACTCTTAGTTTTAGCTGTGCCTGCTCTCCCGGGGAAGAGCGGACCCCGTGCTCCCGTATGTATGGGGGGGTGACTCCCGGAGGAACATGCTGCCCTCCGGGCAAACAGCACGCGTATCCGGCCGGCACAGGGGTTGGTTATGCTCGGTAGAGGGCTCCCGGAGACGGACCGGGCGGTGATCCGGAACGCGATCGAGGAGGGGATCATCCACCGGCTGCTGCACGAAAAGGATCCGAGATTCCAGAACTTCCAGCTCTGCAACGCATGCGGCTCCTGCACGCCGCACTGCCCCGCACGGATCAACGATCCCGGAGCGAACGGAGACCCGGGATACCTTGCACGGAAAGTGACCGCAGCCCTCCAGGCAGGCAGGTGTCCGGAGCTCAACCTTTCCGACTGCGTCCAGTGCTACTCCTGCGAGACGGTCTGCCCGAGATCCGTCAGCATCGGCGGGATCATCAACGCTGTATACGAGACGGAGCACCTGCGGCCGGTCTTTCGAAAGATGCTCCTTGACCGGGGAGGGCTTCCCCCCCAGGCCTTTCTCCCGGTCTATGTCAGCAGCGGCCGGTTCGGAAAGTTTGTTGCAAAGGCTATCCGGTATCCATCGCCGGTGGATGCCGGAGCGGTCGACGAAGTCCGGAGACTGCTGCTCCGCCCCCTCAAAGCGTCGGTCTTCTTCTCGCCCGGGCATCCCGCACCAAAACGGCTGCTCACCCGACCGGACCGGGTCTTTCACCTCAACTCCTGCTGCGCCTTCAACTACCCCGGAGCAGACCTCTCGCAGAAGAAGATCCTTACCGCGCTCGGCGTCCGGTATACGACCTCGAAGCTGCAGACCTGCTGTGGGGGTGCCCCGCACTACATGGGCGGCGCGGGTTTTGCGGACCGCCTGCTCCTCACCGCCCGGAATCTCAGCGTCATCCAGGACGCGTGCGAACCCGGCGACGGTATTCCCATCACCGGAATCTGCCCGACCTGCAGCGATTCGTATGCAGCCGCACTGGAACTGCTCTCCGGGCACGAAAACCGGGCAGCGGTGAACGAGGCGCTGGGCAGGATCGGGCGGGAAGTGAACGATCCGGGGCTTTTTTCCGTGGCGAACGTCCTCGACCTCTACCCGCTCTACCTCGATGAATTGAGAAAGCTCATCGAGACGCGGCTCTCGGGGTTGCGCGTCGGGGTGCATGTCAGTTGCCATTACCGGAAGATGAACGGTACCCTCGCCGTCCCGCCGGGGCTGCAGAACCTCACGGCAGTCACCGGGGCGCGGGTCACCCGGAGCGTGATGGAACAGTACTGCTGCGGCGGGGTCAAGAACCTCTTCGACCGGCACCAGAAAGGCCGGTCCCGCGAACTCTCGCGGCTGAACCGGCTCGTTTACCAGGACTTTATGCAGCACCGTCTGGACTTGATGGTCGTCGACTGCCCGGGATGCGAGCTGGTGTACGACCACATGGGTGTGCCGGTGCTTCATATCACCGAGCTTCTGGCGCTCGCGATGGGCGCCGACCCGCGCGGGACGGTCTACATCCAGGGTCACATGACGTCGCTCTCATCTACACTCGGCCGCATTGGGCTTCTTTAGGCGGCCTGCAGGAGTTGAGGGGCAAAGGCGTGCGCTCCCCCTCCATGGCAGAGGGGGTGACGAGTGCGAGAGGGGGCGGTGCAAAAGGCCGGGAGTGGCTTTCAGCATGTCCATAGGCGTGTTTGAGCAGCCGTAGATACTGCAGGCAATCCGGCTTCAGTGAGGCTGTCACCGCAAATCACTTATTACCCTGGATATGATTTGTTTATATAATTTTTACAAGATAAAAACTTCAAGGGGGCAAGATACTCTTATGAGTGGAGCAGGTTCGAGATTTACCCAACCAAGAGAAACTTTTCAGATCCTTGACGAGCCCGGAGTAGGCACCATAGTGCTCGACCGGGATATGCAGGTGACCTGGGCAAACACATACGCCATGGCTATTCTCTCGACGTGCGAAGAAGAGATCCTGGGGTTGGATGCCGGGCAGGTTCTCGATACGCATCTGGTGCCGCTCCTGCAAGGAAGAAGGGAGGATGCCGGGCGACTCCTCGCCACCGTGCGTGACGGGAGCGAGATACCCGGTCTCGAACTTCTGGTGCAGAACGCCCGGGGAGAAGAACGGCGATTCGTCTACTCCAGCAGGAAGATCAAGCAGGAGCCGTTCGCAGGAATGTGGGTGCTGTGCATGCGCGACGTCACCGAACGGAGGCCGACGGACGAAGGGCTGCTCTCCTCGAACAGACAACTCCTGGTCCTTAACCAGATCATGGGAGTATCCGCATCGTCCCTCTCGCTCGACGAACTGCTCGAAGCCTCGCTCTCAAAGGCCCTGGAGTTGCTCGACTTCGACATGGGACTGACCTACCTCTTAAACCCGGAGCGGACACTGGCACTCACGCGCTACCACCGCGCTGTCCCCAAGACCTACCTTGCCCGCAACAGGGCCATCAAAGTCCATCATTGGCCCTGGAATTTTGTCTTCGTGGCCGGACAGCCGCGTTACCTCGAGCGAGGAGGCGAAGGAGGCACCATCGAGGAAGAGATCCTCTCGTCACTCGGGGTCTCCACGCTTGCCTGCATCCCGATCCTCGCGGAATCGGTCGTGGTTGGTGCGCTCTTCCTCGGGAGCAGGATGAGAGATGAGCTTCGGGACGAGGAGCGCCGTCTTCTTGAGGCAATCGGGAAGGAGATCGGCTCAGGTGTCCTCCGGAGCATGCTTCACAAGCGGCTGGAAGCAGCTCACCGCGAGACGAATCTCTACCTGGACGTCATGACCCACGACATCAAGAACGCGGAGAACGTTGCGAACCTCTATTGCGACCTTCTGCTTGATATGCTGGAGGGAGACGCTGCGCAGTATGCAAGGAAACTCAAAGACTGTGTTCGGAAGAGCACCGGCATCCTCCAGAACGTCTCGACCATCCGCCGCATACACCAGGAGCCGCCCGACCTCAAACCGGTCCACCTCAGCCACGTAATCCGGGCGTCGCTCGACCGTACCCCGGAAGCGGGCATCTCGTTTGAGGATGCGCCGGCGGAGGTCTGGGCCGACGACCTGCTGCCCGAGATCTTCACGAACCTCATCGGGAACGCCGTCAAGTTCGGGGGGCCGGATGCCGGGATAACGATCCGGGTCGAGGATGATCTCGAAGAGGACCACACGGTGGTGGTGACCGTGGAGGATACCGGCCCCGGAATTCCCGACGAGATGAAAGAGGCTGTTTTCGATCGCTTCAAGCAGGGCAGAGCGCAGGGATGCGGCGAAGGACTTGGCCTGTATATCGTCGGGATGCTCATTGAGCGTTATGGGGGCAGGAACTGGGTCGAGGATCGGGTGGAGGGGAGGCCGGACCTCGGAGCATCGTTTAAGTTCACGCTGCGTGAAGTGGTGCATACAGCGGCCGACGGATATGAGGATTGATCTCCTCACACCGCCGTTGCAGCCGCCTGCCTGACGATGAGCCCTGCCGAGTACCGGCGCGCCCAGGCATACCCGAGCACCGCGCCGATCGCGTTCCCTGCGGCAACCCCCCACCAGACACCTGAGAGGCCGAGCCCGAGGTCGATGGCAAATACCCAGGCTAAGAGGATCGAAAGAACGATGTTTTGCAGGACCGTGATCGTCAGGGAGCGTGCGCCGAGGCCCGTTCCCTGAAAAAACGACGCCGAGAAGAGCCCGAACCCGACCATGGGGTAGACGAGGCTCATGACCTGGAGGTACGTCGTCAACTCCGGGGCGATCACGGCGGCATCGCCCGATGCCGTGAAGATTGCAGCGATCCGGGGGGCAAAGGCGAACGTGGCTGCGGCGAGCCCGAGTCCGATGCCGAGCCCGAGTCTCGCAGCGAACCGGAGCGCGGACTCCATCTTCCTGTACGCCCGGGCCCCGTAGGTAGCGCCGGTGACCGCGACCACTGCCGACGATATGGCGAGGATCGGTGTTAAGCCGATGCTCACGACCCGCCACCCGACCGAGTAGACCGCGACGGCGTCGGTGCTTGATATCAGGATGATGACGCCGTTCAGGGCCAGGGCCATTAGCGCAAGGGCCAGCTGCTCGGCCGCGGCAGGGAGGCCGACCTGCAGGACGTCCCGTACAACTGCGGGATCGGGCGAGAATTCCCGGAAGCACAGGGAGATGTAGGTATCTTGCTTCACAAAGAGCCAGTAGACCATCGGGACGGCGGCGATGACCTCGGCGAGGATGGTCGCCCAGGCTGCGCCGGCGATCCCCATATCGAGTGTATAGATGAGGACCGGGTCGAGGATGATGTTTGCGACCGCTCCGGCCGCCATGGCGTACATGGTCCGCTTTGCATCTCCTTCCCCGTGCATGAGCGCGTAGGCGACCTCCCCGAAGAGGAGGGCGAACGTCCCCATAAAGAGGATCCGCGCATATTCGGTGGCAGGGCCGACGGCGTCGCCCGCTCCCATGAGGACGAAGAGGTCCCCGGCGAAGAGGAAGAGCGGGATGGTGACGGCGACGGCGAGCACGGTCATCAGGAGGATGGTGTGCATTGCAACACTGCTCGCGCCGGCCCGGTCGCGGGCGCCGATCATCCGGGCGAGCGCCGCTTCGCCACCGGTGCCGAGTCCGCTCGCTAACCCGATGGTTATGATGAAGAGCGGGAATGAGAACCCGACGGCGGCAAGAGCGTCTGCACCGAGACCCGAGACCCAGAACGCGTCGACGACGTTGTAGAGGGTCATGAGGGTCATGGCGACCATCATCGGCAGGGACAGCCGGAGGATCGCGGTCTTCGGATCGGCGAGGAGTATCTTTGTTCCTTCTGTTTCTTTCTGGTTACTACTTGAGGGTGTATCGTCTTCTGAATCACTTGTCGGCATACATATCGCCTGCTGGCGTGCCCACGCCGCGGGCTCCCGAATCAATCGGGAACCGTTTCAAAGGCGGGTGGGACATCGTGCCAATCTGCTGATGTCGATTGCCGAACGGGTTCAGGTTATATGGCAGAACCGAAAGCGGCCATGTTATGGCCGTTCCAGTTCTTCGATTTCTGAACTCTATAGGGCAATACAGGACAAATATGGGCGCGGATCAGTAGATATACCTTCGCACCGGCCGGATGGAAACGGGCGGCCGGTCGTCCTGTTACGGCGTCTCTCCCTCCAATTGAGGGGTATCCGGTTCCCCGGCAGGTTGAGAGGGCGCCGCCTCATGCCGAACCGATAAAAACCACGGTGTTGGACCCCGATAGAAAAAATGAGA
The DNA here is from genome assembly GCA_035363235.1 of Methanoculleus sp. Classification (GTDB taxonomy): domain Archaea; phylum Halobacteriota; class Methanomicrobia; order Methanomicrobiales; family Methanoculleaceae; genus Methanoculleus. Next base: position 21,340 of record DAOSER010000003.1, on the reverse strand, counting down.
TGATATCAGCGGGAGGGAATCCCGGTAGCCGCCTCTACTCCGCGTTTCTTCACGGCACGGTCGTACATGAGCCAGTTCTCCTCCCACTCCGGGTTCCGGTCGCGGAGTTGCTCGAGCACCCGCCGCCGGATCTCGCCGGAGGGCATCCCGTCGTAAGCGACCCGTTCGATGGCCTCCCCGATTGCCCTGGCCTCTTGTGGCGGCGCCCCTGATTTCAGCGCGCTCACGATCACTTTCTCCCGCATGAACGGTTCCCTTCTGCCGTCAAGTTTGACCACATCGACCAATTTCATCACCTTCCGATGGGGTGAGGGTTCACCCGGGAAAGATAAGGATTTCGATCACCCTCCGGCAGCCGTGCAACACGGCACCGGTCGGGGTCACCGCAGACCGCCAAAGATGATGACATTCTGGATGCCGCGGCCGCCGAGCAGGCTCATGGCACTCTCAAGCAGGAAGTCGGAGCCGAGAATCCGGTCGGCCATCCTCTTCGTTCTTGCGGCGGCGAGGAGTTCCCGGCCTATTGCCGAGCGCCACTCCCGCTCGTAGGCCGCGAGGGGCTCGCCGTGCAGCAGGTGGCGTGCCGCCGCAAGCCCGGCGAGCCTCCCGCAGATCATCGCGGGCGCGATGCCTCCCCCGTTGGACGCGACGACGTGGCCCGCGGCGTCGCCGACGGCGAGGACGTTTTCGCGGACGGTCTCCCTTATGGGGCCGGAGACGGGCACGAACCCGGCCTGGATGTCCCGGGCGGTAAAGCCGTGCTGCGCAAGGAAGGCCCGCAGGAGAACAGGAACCGGGGTGTCTTTCTTCTGCACGCCGAGCCCGACGTTTGCACATCCCAATTTCGGGAAGATCCACGCATACCCTCCCGGGGCAATGCGGTTTCCGAAGAAGAGTTTCAGGCGGTCGCCGAACTCCCCATCGACCCGGCAGGTGATCGCGGGAGCGAGCACGACGCTCCTCGCCATCCCGGCCGAGCGGCAGACGGGAGAGAGCGGGCCGTCCGCGGCGACGACGACGCTGGCCTCGACGTTGCCCCGGCTGGTCATGACCCGCCGCCCTTCCCGGCCGAGGAACTTTGTATCCGGCGAGAGCACGGCACCCGCACGGGCGGCCGCATCCGCAAGGTGCTGGTCGAATGCATCCCTATCGACGGTGTAGCCGGGGAGATCGAACCCGTACTCCCGGCCGCCGGGGGAGACGGCGACGGCGCTCCGGATCTTCCGCCGGACGAGCCCGGGGTCGATAGGGAAGAGTTCGTCGAGCCCGGGGGCGTTCGGGAGCGCACTCGCAAGAACCTCCGGATCGGCGTTGAACTCCCCGCAGCAGACGGGAACCCCGATAACTCTGCGTTTATCGATCAGGAGGACGTCGAGCCCCTCCTGTGCCGCGTAACGTGCGGCGGTGCTCCCGGCGGGGCCTGCACCGACGACGACTACGTCGCACCGATCCAGCATCGGTGCTTCTGTGAGAGACAAAAGGGGATAAAAGAGTGGGGTGGCAGACGGGAAGAAGTCAGTCTTCGCTCTTCGCCCGCAGCCGCGCGATCCTTTCGGCCACCCGCCGTCTCGCCTCCTCTGTCGCCGCGACATCCCGGCGAATCACGATCTCGAGGGTATCCCCCTCCCGGGCTTCCGGGGGGAGGAGGGAGCGGGGGATTGTGAAGCGAACCGACTCGTCCTCGCGGAGGAGGAGGACGGCGAGCCCCTCCTCTACCCGGTCGAGACTTGCCCGGAAGGCCGACTCATTCTGCATAATCACCGCTCCATGGTGCTGACGACCGTACCGTTCGCATTGGCGAGCGTGGCAAGGTCGCCGTCGTTGTTCCAGACCCCCGTCCCCCGGCCCCAATAGAGGTCGATCGCGGTGTCGTTGCCCGCCCCGGAGTGGACGGTGACGTCTGCGCCCGGATCGAGGGTGAAGGCCGGGAAAGTGTAGGTGTTGCGCGTCCCTTCGTCGGTGATCGTCCAGCCGGTGAGGTTGACCGCCGTCTTATCCGCGTTCATGACGGTGATCCGCTCTTCCTGGACATCGAGGTCGGCGATGTAGACGCCGGAGGAGGGGACGGGGGTAGCCGTCGGTGCGGTCGTTGCGGCCGCTGTTGTTGCCCCGGCCGTCACGGTAGCGGCAGGTGCCTCGCCGGCCGCAACGGTAAGCATCTGGCCGTCGGTGGCGACGATGACGGTCCCGTCAAGGTCGGTTCGGTAGATGCGCGATCCGGTCGCCTCGAGGCGTTCGACCGCTTCCTCGTGGGGGTGGCCGTAGTCGTTCCCCTCACCGACCGGGATGACGCTGATCGCGGGGCTGACCACGGAGAGGAACTCCGCCGAGGATGCGTACCGGCTCGCGTGGTGGCCGACCTTCAGGACGTCGGCATCGAGGTCGAGGCCGACCGCCGCCATGCTCTCCTCCGCCGGAGTCCCGGCATCGCCCGTAAAGAGGTAGGAGATATCCCCGTACGTCATCTTCAGGACGACCGAGTCCTCGTTAGCGTCACCGAGTGGCTGTGCGCCCGGGTTCAGGATCAGGATCTCGAGGTCGGGATCGAGGGCAATCGTCTGCCCGCGCTCTGCTGCGGTGTAGGATATCCCCTGGTCTTCGACCAGGGCGAGCAGGTCCTCGTAGGTCGCGGTCGGGTGCGGCTGTGCCGCATCAACGAACCGGCCGACCGGGTACGCGGAGATGACGTCGGCAAGACCGCCGATGTGATCGGAGTGTGCGTGAGTCGCCACGACCACATCGAGCCGCTCGACGCTCCTATCCTCGAGATACGCGATGACGCGCTCCCCCATCCCGCGCTCGCCGGCGTCGATGAGCATGGTCTTGTCGCGGAACTCGATCAGGATCGAGTCGCCCTGCCCGACGTCGATGAAGTGGACGGCGAGATCGCCGGAGAGATCGGAGCCGATATCCGGCTGTTCGGAGGGGCCGGAGCAGCCTGCGGTGATGATGCAGGCTATGATACAGGCACAGAGTGCAGTGTGGACCAGGTATCGTGGTGTGAACGTCATGCTGCCTCAAGATGTATCGGGCTCCCGGTTATAAGTGCGCTCGGGTCGGGATGGACGGGTCGGCGGCGGGAGAATACAAGAATGGAAAGGGTCATATGCGCCGGGCGGCATCCTTAACTGTTAAGGACGATGACAGGCGCTTCCTCTCTTGAGATCTACCGTGAGTTCCACGAAGAGATCCAGGCGATCTTCCGCTCAAGGCTCTTAACCCAGATCCTGATCGCGCTCGGGAGCGAAAACAGGTCGCTCTCGGCCCTCCGCGATGTCACGGGGAGTTCGTCGCAGGCGCTCATCCCGAAGATCCGGCAGCTCGAGGCCCTGCAGTATGTCGAGCAGGTGCGTGGCGACTATGCGCTCACCCCGATCGGGAAGCTCGTCGAACCGGAGATCGAGCGGCTGGTGGCGCTCATGGGAGTGCTCGGTCGCCACCGTGAGTTCTGGGTCGACCACGAGCTCGATAGCATACCCGACAGACTCCTGGACGAACTGCCGCCCCTCTACAACGCGGCGGTGGTCCGGGACGCCGAAGAGGATATCTACGCGGTGCACGCGGCGTTTGCAGAGATCGTCAGGAAGGCTTCGTGGATCCATGGCGTATCCTCGATCATGAGCCCGGTCCACGCCGGCGTGATCGCGCCGGTGGTCATGGACGGCAGACCGGTCGAACTCGTCGTCTCTCCCGAACTCGCCGGAAGGCTGATCGAAGAGCCGTACCGGAGTATCCTCGCGTCACTGAGCGAGTACACCCGCTCCGGCATATATGTCTCCCCCTCACCCTTTCGCCTGGGAATGACGGTGACCGACACCTGCCTCTCGCTCGGCCTGTACCGGCGTGATACGGGGACCTATGACACAGCATCGGACCTCGTCAGCATCGACCCTGCGGCGGTCGCCTGGGGCGAACGGGTCTTTGAGCACTACCGGGAGGATGCAGAACCACTCAGGATACCCCCGGAATAACCCCTCCCTCCAACCCGGCGAGTGCCGGGATTCATCGATTCGATGAATATTCGTGTACGTAGTTAATGTCTACCTATCCGGCGATACCTCTACACGGTGCCATGAACCTACAAAAAGGTGTCGACCTGCAGGAGAAGGATACCGGCATCCCCTCTCCAGAAACGCCGGGCCGGGACGGAGGTCTTGCGGCAGTGATGCAGCAGAACAGGACGAAACTGGAACGCTGGAGATGTGACTCCTGCACATACTACGACCCCGAACGCGCCTACTGCACCCATATCCATACACCTATAGCGATCCTCTTCGTTTGCCCGCAGACCCTCGATAGCCGGAGTTAGCCTCCGGTATCTTTTAGGCCGCAAGAGCCGTGACCCTTCACCGCATCAGGACGAGCCCCGCATACATCAGCATGATGGCGACCGATAAGGCCAGATCGTAGATGAGGACCATATCGGCGTTGTTCGGCGCAAAGTTGCCGTACATGGAGGTGATCGTGCCCGATGCCTGCACCGATGTAAAAGACGCTTCCGGCGAGGATCGCCGCAAGCCAGACCGAGTCGCGGAACCGGAACGCGAGCAGCCCCGGAGATTCAATGGCCGGATTCGCAAACGCCACCTCCTGCTGGAAGGGGTTGCCTGCCGGCCAGCCGATGGAAGCGGCTATCTTGTCGGCCATGAAGGCATGGCCGGGAAACCCGACGATGCCTGCGACGCCGAACCCGATGACGAGGGATCAGAGATCCCCAACGTTTTTGTACCACCCCCACCATGGCTGATCGCCATGGCAGGTGTCGACTACATCTACCCGAACGTCACGGAAGTAGCCCGGCGAGGCGGGCTCCTCGAACGCTGGCGCCTTGCCGAGCCGCTCGGGTGCGCGTATATCGAGATTCCCGCTGATTTCGTCAAGAACAGAACAGAGGTGGAGCGAACCGGGCAGGAGATCGGGTCCATGCTCACCCGAGCGTCCGTCGAGCATCTTTACGAACTGGACACGAACCTCCCGGGCTCCCTGAGGTATGTCCTGCACACCGAACCGGTCATTCCACGAAAGGAACTGTACGGCCGGCAGGTGACGGCGGAACTGCGGTGGCGCGACCCGGACTGGGTGGTCGCTTTCGGGGATATGCTTCTGGAGATCGAAGACTTCCTGGGCATCCCTCCGGAGGTCATCGAGATTCACCCCGGCGACCGGAGGAACACCCATGCCGATATCATCACGGCGATGCATACCCTGGTCCTCGCCCACTGGAATGCCTTCGGGGTGGAACCCCTGGTGCTGCTCGAGCACCACAGGGACCAGAGCATCTCCACGGGGAGCCAGATACGGGCGTTCTGGACGGCGCTCAAAAGAATCCATCCCGAGATGGCCGGGCTTGCCGGGATAGCACTCGACCCCTGGCACCTCCATGCCGCTACGAGGGAGGACTTCTCCCGATCGCTCGAGCAGGTTCCGCCCGATGCTCTGCGAGCCTTCCACATCCATAGCGACCTCCGCCCGCCGCCGGTGTCCGACGAGGTGCCCTGGCGGCAGGTGTTTCCGGTCATCGGCAGCCTTCCGGGGAGACCCCTCATCAAGCCCGCGGTCTACCAGAAAAGCAGGGTCCCCGCGGCGATCGCCTTCTGTGAAGAGATGCTCGCCACGCCGCGGATAGAGTATGCAGAACCCCCGGCGTGATGAGCCGGGCAGGTTCCTCGCCAACATTCATAACCCTGAAACACCAGAGGGTGCCGCATGAAACCGATGGCCGCGCCTGATTTCCCACCGGGTCTCGAGTGGCTCAACATCGACCGCCCCCTCTCCGTCAGCGACTTCTCCGGCAGAATGGTACTGCTCTCCTTTATGACGTTCACCTGTTCAAACTGCATGCGGCTGGCGCCGGAGATACGGCAACTCAAGGAAAACCATCCGGACCTGGTTATCATCGAGGTTCATTCGCCAGGGCTTGAATCCGCCGCCGTCTCCGGAAACTTCCGGGAGGCGGTCCGCCGTGCCGGAGCGGATCATCCCGTCGCCATCGACCGCGACGGCCTGCTCTGGCAGGCCTTCGGGGTCAGGGACTGGCCGACCTTCGTCCTCATCGACCCGGGAGGAAACGTGGTCGGGAAGACCGCCGGGGAAGGGCTCTACGGGCGGCTCAATCCGAAGATAGGCCGCATGGCAACGGAGTTCGAACAGCGCGGCCTGCTGGAGAAGGGAAAGCTGCAGTCCGGGACCGCTCCGGAGACTGCACGGGAAAGGAGCCTGTACCGCCCCGGTAAGATCGCTGCGGACAACGCAGGGATGCGGCTGTTTATCAGCGACTCCGGCCATCACCGGCTCATCGTCGCCGACGTGAGCGGAAAGATCGTGGAAACGATCGGCTCCGGGGCTGCCGGAAGCACCGACGGGCCGTTTGATGAAGCTGCGTTCTACCAGCCCCAGGGACTCGCTTTCGACGAAGGGGCACACACCCTTTACATCGCCGATGCCGGGAACCACACAATCCGGATGATCTCCTGGGCCGAGCGCAGGGTTACGACGATCGCCGGGACAGGTCTTGCCGCCCCGTCCCCAGGCGAAGGCGGACCGGGCACCGAGGTCGCGCTGAACGCGCCGTGGGACCTCGAACTGCTGGGCGGATACCTCTATGTCGCGATGGCCGGGGCGAACCAGATCTGGCGGATGGATCTTTCCACGCACGAGATTGAGCCTTACGCCGGGTCGGGCCGGGATGCCCTGGTCGACGGGCCACTTGAAAAAGCCGCCTTCGCGGGACCCGTCGGCATCGTCACCGACGGCGAGGCGCTCTATGTCGCCGACAGCGGGGCTTCGGCAATCCGCCGTATTAAGCGTGGGATGGTCGAGACCCGGATCGGGCACTCACCGGAGGACTTCGGCGATCTCGACACCATCGCCCGGATGGCCCGCATCAACCACCCTATGGGCATCGCCTACCGGCAGGGATCGCTCTACATCGCCGACACCCAGAACCATAAGATCAAGCAGTTCGATACGGAGACCGACTGGGTTCTCACCCGGGTCGGGAGCGGCGATCGCGGCGACCGGGACGGGTTGTCGGGGGATGCGAGGCTGAACGAGCCGGGCGGTCTCGTCAACTTCGCGGGGCTCTGGTATATCGCCGATACCGGCAACGATGCCGTCAGGGTCTACGATCCGGCCCGCCACGTCGTCTCGACCCTGACGCTCTGGAAATAGGCATCTGGAGACCAGTACTTTAGCATCTGGAGACCAGTACTTTATGTAGAGGCAGCGAGAGAGGAGGGTCGGAGCATACAGTCTCCAGGAGGGACCATGCAAACGAATTGCGCGCTGTTCATATCCGTTCTGGCTATCGGGGCGGCGGTTCTCATCTGCGGCTGCACGGGCCTGCCGGGAGACGGCGACCCGAACCGGACGAACGACACACCGTCCGAAACGCCGGCCGTCGAGAATCTGACAGCCGATGAGGTGCTGGCCCGGGACGGCAACTTCTCGGCGTTCATCCACGCGCTCGATACCGCCGAACTCAAGGGAACGCTCGCCGGGCCGGGGCCCTACACCGTCTTTGCGCCCACGGACGAGGCTTTCAACCGACTCTCGGAGACCATGATGGAAGAACTCTTCGACGACCCGAAGGGCAACCTCGCCGAGACCCTGCTCTACCACATGGCCCCGGGGAGGTATACGGCAGCTGAGATCGCCGGAAACGACACAGTTCGAACCGTTCAGGGCAACCCGATCGCCGTTGATGCCGCCGGCGAGAGTTTGACGGTGGACGGGGCACGGGTGATCCGGGCGGATATTCCGGCCGCAAACGGCGTCATCCATGCCATCGATGCGGTCATGATCCCGCCTGATGTGACCCTGCCGCCGGCAAACGAGACCGCCGCAAACGTGACGGCGAACACGACCGGGTGAGGAGGGGCGGCCACCCTCTTTCGGCGGTGCGACGGAGCGTATACATTGTGTATACGTTAGTGGACGGCATGTGTTCGTACCTGGTGGTCTATTCCCCCAAAGGTGCGGGAGCATTTCCGGAAACCGCCCCGGGGAGCAACAGGCGGGATAAGCGATCGAGGGCGATCCGTTGTGAACCTTCACTATAGCGGATCGCCAAAGAAACCACGAATAACAACTGTTTTCCCGCGCCCCCACAAACAGAGAACCGCACAGGGAGTCATCCCAAACACCTGAGTTCGTCCATGCCACGCTTCAACCTCAGCCCGTCGCTCATCGGCCGGTACTTCTACCAGGACTGTGAACGCTACCTCCGCTACCACGCGACCCCGGAGCAGGAGCGCGCCGGAGCAGGTATCCCGGCGGCCGCGATCGACACGAGCCCGGTGACGCGAGCCCTCCTCGAAGCCGGCATCCAGTGGGAGGAGGAGGTTGTCAGGACGAAACTCGCAGGGCAGGTGCGGCTCCCGGACGGGGCCGGGCCAATCTCCGGGCGGTCGTTCTCCATCGAGGAGAGTTTCAACCTCCTCGCCCGACTCTCCCCGGGCGAGGCAATCTACCAGACGACCATCCCGGTCTCGGTCCACTTCCTGCAGAGTTACGATCTTGACCCGGAGATGCACCGGTTCTCCCCCTGCCGCCCCGACCTTGTCAGGGCCGATGACGAAGGACGCCTGCAGATCATCGACATCAAAGCGAGTGAGGACCTCAGCGTCAGCCACCGGATCCAGGCGACGCTGTATGCCCTGATCCTCGATCACGCCCTGGACCTGCTCGGGCTCGATCTCGATGTCGACCTCGCCCGGGCAGGGATCTGGCTCTACGGGGAGGACAAACCGGAACCCTTCGACCTCTCCCTCAACATACGGGTGATCGAGGACTTCTTCCGTCACCGCCTCCCGGGCATCCTTGCCGACCCGCTGGAGAACGTGCCCTGGCACCTCACCTCGCGGTGCGAGTCCTGCGAGTTTTACTCCCATTGCCGCAGGGAAGCGGAGACCTGCTCCTCGGTCTCACAGATCCCGGGGCTCTCTTCGGTCGGGAGGCGCTATCTGCGGGAAACGTCGTGGAACGGCGGGCTCTCCATCAACACGCTCTCCGATCTGGAAGCGTTCCTCCGTGACCCGGAGAGCGATGGCTACCTCGACAACTGCGGGTCGCTCGCCGGCCAGGGCGACCGCCTGCGGGCGACCGTCCACGGACTCTCCACGGGGGAAGTCGTTTTGCTCGCCGCGACCTCGCTCGCCCTCCCGGTCTATGAAGATATCAGTATCACCCTGACGCTCCAGAAGGACCCCGTCTCCGGCCGGATATACGCCCTCGGGTTCCGGCGGAGCAAGGGCAGGGCGGTCTACGGGACGCCCTCGCACGAAGAGATCTATGTCGCGGCGGACCCCGCCGACTGCACCCGGGTCCGGCAGGAGTTCGTCCGTGCTCTCGCCGCAGAACTGGCGGCCGTCGACGAGTACAACCGGGGCCGGGAGTGGGCGGACCAGAAGTCGGTGCAGACCTACGTTTACGATACCTACGAAGAGGAACTCTTCACCCGGCTGCTTGGTGAGGCGGTCGAAGACCCCATAGCAGCACAGGACGCTCTCCGGCTGCGGTTCTACTACCAGGACCCCGGCATCGCTCTCGGGACCAGCCACCCGAGCAGATCGGTCCCGTTTCCACTTGTCGTCCTGACAAGGGAGATCCGGCGGCTGCTTGCGCTTCCCGTCCCGTTCACGCTCCGCCTGCCGGAGGTCCTCGCGGCAATCCCCTCCTCCCGGTTCGCGTACCGGCTCGATCCGGGTTCCTTTTTCTGGAACGGGCACGGCAACGCCATGAAGAGCGACGCCATCATCATGGTATGGCACGGCAAGCGGCCGGAGGCTATAGATTGGGTCCGGCAGGAGGTCTCGCGCCGCCTGCTTGCGGGAGGGAGCGTCCTCGACGGGCTCCGCGAACGGGTGAAAGGCAGCCTCGTGCGGTGGCCGGAGAACTTCCGGTTCCCGCGCCCGTGGGATGCCGCGACGCCGGAGATATCGCGCCTCCTCTTCATCGCGGAGTACGAATCGACCATGGGTGCCCGCCGGATGCAGGAACTGCGGAGCGGGCCGCGGGCGGCAAGGGTCCGGGACGGCGTCAGCATCCCACTCAAAAAGAGCGAGGGGAACTTCTGGAAGGTGCTCACTCCCCTGGATCTCTCGCTCTTTGAGCAGTCGCAGGCGTTCAGCTACCTCCTCGTGCCGGACGATGATGCGGGCGAGGAGGCGGAGCGGGCGTTTGACGACCTCCGCTACCGGAGCAGCCCGAACCCCGGGAACAGCGGGCTCTGCTTTGCGAGGATCCGCGACACCATCGCAGACCGGAAGGCCGGTAAGATCAGGGGGCTTGTGCTGGAAGTGACGTATCCCCGGGATCACGCGCCCTTCTCCGAGGGCGACCTCGCGGTGCTGCACCCGCGGTTCACCGATTTCACCGCACCGCGCTATATCGACCGCCTCCTCGCTCTCGACGGGCAGCCGGAGAACAACTTCATCCGCCTCCTCCGTGACCCACGGGGGTTCACCGCGCCGGTCCCCGAGCCTGAAGCGGTCGCCGTCGACGCCGAACGACTCGCCCGCGACGCCGGTTTCACGAAGAGCCAGAACAGGGCGTTTTTCCACGTGACGGCGAACCGCCTGACGCTGGTCTGGGGACCGCCCGGGACCGGGAAGACGCATTTCCTCGCGGCGACGATCCTCGCGCTCGTCAAAGCCCGGCGGGCGCACGGGGAGCGGATCCGGGTGGGGGTGACGGCGTTCACCCATGCCGCCATCGAGAACCTGCTCGTCAAGGTGCAGGCCTCGGTCGACGAGTTCGGCCTTACTGCCGGTCTTCCGATCTACAAACTGAGGGATGTCCGGACACCCGGAGGTGAACGGAGCCTTGAGGTGCTGGCCCACGACCGGGCCGAGACCGTCGTCGGCTACCCGTCTCTCCTCCTCGGCGGGACGGTGCACGGTTTCGCGAGACTCGAAAAGTCCCTCCCTTCCCTCGATCTCCTGATCGTCGACGAAGCGTCGCAGATGAGACCGGCGGAACTCGCGATGGTCATTCCGATGCTCGGGCAGGATGGACGGCTCGTCCTCGCGGGAGACGATCTCCAGCTCCCCCCGGTTGTCCAGGGGGCGTATCCGGTGCCGGTTGACGGCCTCCCCGGCCTTGAGGACTCCGTCTTTGCCTACCTCCGGCACCGCGACGACCCAGGCCGCCCCGTCTACACCTGCCAGCTCCAGGAGAACTGGCGGATGAACCGCACCCTCTCAAAGTTCGCGGCGGAGACACTCTACGGCACCGGATACGCTCCCGCTGCCGATACGATCGCACGGCAGCGGATCGCCCTCACCCCCGGTTCGCCACTGGAGGAGTGGATCGAGTGGATCCTCGACCCGGCATATCCGCTCGTGCTCTGCGTGCTCGAGGGCATCCGGACGACGGTGGAGAACCGGTTTGAGGCGGCGCTGGTCGCCCGGCTGGCCGGAGCGCTCCGGGAGAGGCTCCTCGACCCCCGTTCGGGGGAACGGTATCCGGCGACTGAGGACGGGGACTACCGCTTCTGGCGGCACGGGCTCTTCATCGTCAGCCCGCACCATGCCCAGATAGGCGCCATCAATAACCTTCTTGCCGGCATGCGGGACTGGAAGTACCCGCCGTTCGTGGACACCGTCGACAAGATGCAGGGCCAGGAGGCGGAGGCGGTTGTCGTCAGTTACGGCGTAAGCGATGTCGAGACCGCCCTTCGCGAGGCCGAGTTCATCTACAGCAGAAACCGCCTGAACGTATCGCTGACCCGGAGCCGGGCGAAGTGCGCGGTCTTCCTGCCCCGGCCGCTGCTCGAGCCGCCGCTTGAACTGGTGCAGAACGAGAAGGCGGCGGCGGGACTCCAGCACATGCTCGACCTCCAGGAGTTCTGCCGGGCCCACGGCGATACGCGGACATTCGACCTCGACGGCGAGGGGGATGTCCGGCTCACGGTGATGCGGGCCCGGGAGGAGTGACGGGGCTCATCGTGCCGCGCTGTGAGAACATGGCTGTTAGAACGCCCTCTAGTTGTCCCGATGCACTGGACCGTGGGGATATCGCCATAGGGGGAACGACGCTCCGGAAAACGACGTCCTGAAAGGACGGAATTCGAGAAGCCCACAGAGTTTCGAGGCGTGAGCGAAAGCGAACGTGAGCACCGGGAGGTGCGAGGGGGACCATCCCCCCTCCCCTGTCTCCAGTTCATATGGCTATACCTGCACCCCACCCCGCCCGGCCTCCGGCCTCCTCCTCTGCACCTGACGGTGCTTCAACTCCGCTCCTGGCGGAGCGTCGTTCCCCGCCCCAGGGGGCGGGGGCAGTGCGTGGCGATACCAGATGGAAAGCCGAGTATGGGTTTGCCACAGACTCACAACGTCGGGAGCACGCTTGTATCTTGTCGGGTCTTGATTTTCGTCGAGTTTGAGGACCCCTGCCCCCGGGGTGCCCAACCTATTTCCTCCTGTCAGACAGATGATATACCGTGATCGGCAGCCTCGACCCCGACCAGAACGAGCGCGAACGCCGGCTCCTCGACGCTATCCGGGAGCAGGGTGCGACAGCGGAGACCATCCGCCTTTTCCGGGATCTCATCCTCTCCTACTACCGTACCCACGGCCGCGACCTCCCCTGGCGGCACACCACCGACCCCTACCGGATCCTGGTCTCCGAGATCATGCTCCAGCAGACGCAGGTCGAGCGGGTCGCCGTAAAGTATGCTGAGTTTCTCAAACAGTTCCCGGACTTCGAGAGCCTTGCCCGTGCGCCGCGAAGCGAGGTGCTCCTCGCCTGGCAGGGGATGGGCTACAACCGCCGGGCAATCGCGCTCCAGGAGACCGCACGGCGCGTGGCGGACGAGTACGGCGGCGAACTTCCTGCCGATGTCGAGACGCTTGCAACCTTCCCCGGCATCGGGAAGGCGACCGCAGCGGCTATCTGTGCGTACGCGTTCAATATGCCGGTCGTTTATGTCGAGACAAACATCCGGCGGATCTTCATCCACTTCTTCTTCCAGGACCGGGAGGGCGTCCGGGACGACGAAGTTCTCCCGCTCGTCGAGCGGGCGGTCGACCGCGAGAACCCGCGGGAGTGGTACAGCGCGCTGATGGATTATGGCACAGTCTTGAAGAAGCGGACGGCGAACCCGAACCGGAGGAGCGCGTCCTACTCCCGGCAGAGCCGGTTCGAGGGGTCCGACCGGCAGGTCAGGGGACGGATCCTCGCGCTCGTCCTCGCAGAGGGAACGGTTACGGAGGAGCAGGTGATCCTCAGGCTCAGTGAAGAGCCCGGACGGGTGAGGCGGATCCTCGGGGACCTCGCACGGGAGGGGTTCGTCGCCGAGAGCGAGGGTGCGTACACCTGCAGGTGAAGGCGGCAGGTTGATGCCCGGCGAGCACCACCCCGCGGGGCATGAAGATCGGCTACCCGTGCATCAACCGGAGCATCGGCTGCTCCTCGGGCCGCACGTTCCGGCTCTCCTCCTACTCCGACGAGCGGCTGGAGGAGACCGTCCGGGAGAACCTCCGCTGTCTTTGTGAGATCCTCCGCTTCAACCGGAGAGAGTGCATCCTCTTCTTCCGGATCGGTTCCGGCCTCGTGCCGTTCGCATCGCACCCGGTCTGCACCGCCGCATGGGAGGAGATCTTCGCAAGGGAGCTTGGAGAGGTCGGCCGGTTCGTTCGCGAGCACGGGATGCGGATCTCCATGCACCCCGACCAGTTCGTCGTCATCAACGCGAAAGATCCGGGCATCGTTGATAAGAGCGCCGCGGAACTCCGCTACCACGCCGCCGTTCTCGATGCCATGCACCTCGATAGAACCGCGAAAGTCCAGATCCACGTCGGCGGGGTCTACGGCGACCGGGATGCCGCCATGGGGCGGTTCGTGAGCGTATATTCCCGGCTCGACGAGAGCATCCTCCGCCGTCTGGTCGTCGAGAACGACGACTCGCGCTACACCCTGGCCGACTGCCTCCGCATCCACGAGGAGACCGGCATCCCGGTGCTCTTCGACGTCTTCCACCACACTGTCAACCCCTCCGGCGCCGGGGTTGCCGAAGCGGTCGAACAGTCCGGCGCGACCTGGCGGCCCGACGACGGCGTCCCGATGATCGACTACAGCACCCCGATGCCCGGCGGACGGAAGGGCCGCCATGCAGAGAGCCTTGATGCAGCCGACTTCGAGCAGTTCCTCGCCGAGACTGCGTCGACGGACATGGACATCATGCTCGAGATCAAGGATAAAGAGAAGAGCGCTCTGGCCGCAGTCAGGATCGCCCGCCGGGACGGACGGTTCCTCCTGCCGCGAGAGCGGTAACCGATCAGGGGGTGACGATCTCCAGCGTCGGCGGGACAAGCGCTGAGCTGATGGCATGGCAGATGCCGTTCGTGCAGAACGCATCGGCCTCGACGATAGGGACGCTGTTGACGGTGATACCCCTATCGGACGACCGAATGACAAGGTCGGTCCCGAGGCTCGACCTGACGGCGGCGATGCTCCGGAGGTCCTCTGAGGTCAACTGCCCCGGCACGACATGGTAACTCGTGATGAGAAGGAGTTTGTCCGCGTCCTGCCGGAGTTCGTTCATCCGCTCCTCCGGAACCCTCGAAAACGCCTCGTCCGTCGGGACGAAGACCGTGAACGGCCCTCTCTGGCGAAGCATCGGTTCCATGCCGGAAATCCGGACCAGTTCGAGAAACACGCTGAGGTTCTCGGAGTCCTCCAGGGTTTCAATGATGTTCTTCATGCTGCTCTCTCCAATCGCACCACTACACGCGCCGGATTATTTATACGTTCTGGCTACCCGTGTACGACGGCAGCCCTCGCAATGGGAGGCAGGAGCAGCGTAGAGACCGCATGACAGATCCCGTTGGTGCACCACGCGTCGGCCTCGATGACCAGGACGTTGTTGACCAGGATCCCCTTCGATGCAACCTCTATGGTCAGGTCTTCTCCCTGGAGCGACCGCAGGGTCCGTATGCCCAGAAGGTCTATCATTGAGTGCACCCCCGGGACGATATGGTAGTTCAGGACCTCGGTGAGCCGGCCGTCGTCCCGGCGAATCCCGTCGAGTTCCGGCCCGGGCACCTCCCGGAACGCATCGTCGTCCGGGACGAAGATCGTATAGGGGCCTTCACTGCTCAGCCGCTCTTCCATACCGGCTGTCCGTACAAGATCGAGAAACGTGGTAAACGATCCCGATTCCCGCAGAGTCGCGAGGATACTCTTCATGCGAACCAGCTCCCGGCGGGTGATGGAGAGACGGAAGTATATAAAGTTACGGGTGATTCTGCCTGGTTCCCGGGCCGATTGGAGGCTGGTTTTCGGCATCTCACAATCCCGCCGGCGGAGATGTCCGGTGCACACGCGCCTATGCGGACTCAGGCCTGTTTCCTTACTCGCGCCTCAACAGCCCGCGGCAGGAGCACTTTGTCAATAACATGATAAATGCCGTTCGTGCACTCGACATCGGGCTGAATGACTGCAGCATCGTTCAGCCGCATCGCCTCCGGCGAGCCCGAAATATCCAGGTGGTCACCCTGCAGGGTCCTGATCGCCTCCATCTGTGCCAGTTCCCGCGTGGTGAGCTTGCCCTGGATCACGTGATACAGGATCATGTCCTTGAGCCGCTCCCGGTCCTCCCTGACGGCATCCAGCACCTCCCTCGGAAATGCGGAATATGCATCATTTGTCGGAAACAACGCCGTGTACTCGCCCTCTCTGCTGAGGGTCTCCGCCAGCCCCCCGGCCTGCAGCATCGCAACAGAGGTGCTCAACCGACCGTCTTCCCGGGCAGTCTCAAAGATACTCTTCATGACCATCGAAATCATCCAGTCATATATATAAAATTACGGACATAATTGTACGGCGGGAGAAAAAGCGGTTTCTGGCCGGACCGTGCAGTCCTGCCCGCCCATGGTCCTGCTCACTTCGTTGCGTAGGCCTCAAAGGCCTGCGAGAGCGTCACGAAGGGGATGCTATCAAGGACGTGGACGACGCCGTTATCCGCCTCCATGTTCCCCTCGAGCACGACGGCCTCGTCCACCTGCGTGCCGCGCTCGGTCTTCCGGATCATGATGGGATTTCCTTCGACGGTCTCCACGACGTTCTTCGCGAGCAGCTCATCGAGTGAATATGCATGTTCACGGATGGTGAAGAAATCGATGAGGTGCGAGAGCATCTGCTTGTCGTTTAAGATCATCGCCCGGTTCTGCTCGGGGATCGCGTCCCATGCCGAGTCGACCGGGGCAAAGAACGTCATCGGCCCTTCGCCCTGCAGCATCTTCTCCTCGCCGAGAGTCCGGATAATCTCGACGAGCCTGTCAAACCTCCCATCGTTCTGCAACATCTCAAAGATCTTTGCCATGCCATGTACCTCCCTGTAGGGGCCCTTCGTGGTATTTTATGGTATATATGAATTATTATACCCAACATACCATGAAAACCGGGAGTGAAGATACGCACCTGCATCTGCGGGCCGGGCTGCGAGGTCCGCTCTCGTTGCTCCACGAAGAACGAGCAGACTCTTTCTTTTCAGGGTCCGGACGCGGCAACGAAAAAAACGTCATTCGCGGGTCAGGTCACCGATATACTCCTCGAGAAGCGCGAGCGCCTCCCACTCCCGGGCGCCACCGCACTTCCGGACAAGACCTGTGTGGTGCTCGATCAGCCGGCGGAGCCATGGGTCGCGGTTCCTGACGTAGCGGGTGGCATGGACCGTTGCGTCCATGATGCTTGCAAAGCCCCGGTTCACCGGGTGCAGCCGAAGACCGAGCACCTCCTCGTGGACCGGGACGAGCCGGACGACGAGCGCCTCGTCGCTCGACCGCTCCACGTCGACGGCAAACGCGGCCCAGGCCTCAACGTCGCGAAGCCGGCAGACGGTCATCCCGTTGATCTCTTCCCGGACAAAGGCTTCCTCCGGAAGGTCGTCAAACGCAGTGCGGACGTAGATCACGGGGTCGAAAACGAAGTTCGCGACCACCCAGCGGTCCCGGGCGATGTTTCTCACGGTATGGCTCCCGCGGAAGAGGACCATGTGCAGGGAGCCGCTCCGGTTGATGATCCCCATGGGAGCGGCGTTCCCGTCGGTGGTTGCGATAACCTCGTTGATCCCCTCGGTCAGCAGTCCCACTGCCATCCCTCCCCGAGCGCCACGTATATCCCGGCGATGGTGATGTCGGCGATCGAGCCCGGGTTGATGCCGGTGGAGACGCACTCGGCGTCAAAATCGCGGAGATCGTGCCCCCCGTTGAGCACCTCGGCTGCGCACCGCATCGTCCTCTCCGCCACTGCTTCCCCGTACTTCTTCGCGATGAAGGTATCCGGTTCTGAGGCGAGGAGTTCGAGGAACGCCGCGACGATCGCCTGACGCCCGCACCCGTGCGCATGCAGCAGGTCCGCGCACCGGCGGGTCAGGGCAAACCCGTTCGTCCACTCGCGGGCGACCATATCACGGGGAGCCGAGTAGGCCATGATATCGGCAAGGGTCATCCCCCGCTCCCGGATGGCGGCGACCGAGGCCGGATCGTTCACGTCCAGGTCCTCGCTCTCCCCCATCCGGACACTCGTAAGGCCGAATGCTGCATAAAACTCGACCGCGTCCTCGACATCGGTCGCGGCAACGACCTTCCGCGCTCCCTCGATATCTCCCCCGAGGACGAGCGGGACGAGCAGGATGAACGCCCCGAAGTGGGTGTTTCCTCCGGAATGACCGTTTGTGAGCTGAACCGCCTCCCGGATCAGGCTCCCGACCCGGCCGCCAGTCCTCTCGGCCGCATCGAAGGCGGGTCTTGCGAGGATCGTCGAAGCGAGGAAGTGCTCAAGACGGGTGTCCGGATAGTCATGGCACCGGTCCACGTTCCCGGGTTTCGGGTAGGCAGAGACCTCGAGCATCATCGCCATCTGCGCGCGTTCAGCCCGATTCATCAGCGGTTTCTTCTCCATCGAATACCCTGTGCAGGATCTTTTCGGAGAGGTGGTGCTTGCACCGCATGTAGTCCCGCGCAGAGAGTCCTATCTTCTCAAGCGTCATGTTACGGAACATGCAGGGGGAACTGATCTTGCAGCACCAGGCGAGGCTCCCGAAACAG
>DAOSER010000003.1:0-3239 GCA_035363235.1 Methanoculleus sp. | reverse complement strand
TCGAGAGTCGGGATGAGCGGGCAGGCCTTCACCGGCATGCAGCAGAAGGCGAGCGCCCTGATATCGCCGCCGCGGCAGAGCTGTTTCGGGGCGTTGTACCAGCCTCCTTCGTCGGCAGACCGGGTGATGGCGGCGTCGAGGCCGGCAAGCGTCCACGGATCGGACTGCCGGGCAAGCGAAACGAGGTCCGCCCCGTGGGAGAAGGCGTCCATCGCCTTATCGAAGGTGGTTATGGAGTTGTTTGCGATCAGCATCAGGGGAGAGGCGTTTCTGAGCTGGCGGATCTTGTTGTGCCCGAAGTCCATCAGGTCAACGTGAAGGATATCCGCCCCCGCCTTCCAGACGGTGCGGGCGAGATCCTGGTCGTTCGCCGCGACACCCGCCCGGACCTTCACCGAGACGGTCACATCCGCTGCTTTAAGGGCGCGGATGATCTCGACGAGCTTTGCCGGATGCTGCAGGAGGTACTCGCCGCACCCGGCTTCAAGCATCGCCGGCTGCCTGCAGTGGGCGTCGATCTCGTAGACCACGCGGTCCTCGAACGCGCCTGCTATCTCGCCGTAGGCGGCAGGCGTGCTCCCGCGGAGGTTGATGCCCGTCACAACGTCGCTCTGTTTCAGGGCATTGACCTCTTTCTCCAGCGCCTCCAGGGGATCTTCATATAAGAACTCCTTCCGACCCGCCTCTGCCATCCGCCGACTTGCGTCAAGGGTAGGGCCGTCGATGGAGTAGCCGCCGATGAAAGCGGCTCCGACATGAGCCGCCCGCTCAAGAACGTATGCCGCATCCACGATCCCGGCCATGGATGCGATTGCTATCGGTGTTTTTACGATCCGATCGTTTATGAGGAGTTCAAAACGATCATATGCTTCCATCATACTTCTCCATCTGTTGGTGGTGAGAAAGGATATTGATTTGTATCCAGGCCCGGCAGATCGTACTCCTCACCGGAGCGGGTGAGCGCACAGCAAAGCCGGAAATCGTCGATCGAGATGCCGGGGACGTTGCCGTAATACTGAAGCACCGTATCCCAGGGCATAAGGTATGCCTCCTTCGCCCTCCCCACACCGAACCGGAACTCGACGGCAAGGAAGCCGCGTCGTCCGGTCCTACGGATGAAGTCGGTGATCGCGTCGATCTGGTGGACGTTGTTTTTGTCGGAGTGGAAGTGCTGGGAGAAGTAGAGTTTCTTGCCCGATATTGACTTGCACTCGATGGCCAGGTAGTAGCGGGGATCGAGAGAGTCCACGAGAACGTCGACGTACTGGGTATTGAATTTGCTCTGCTTGAGCCGGTAGGCGAATCCGTGGGTCTGCCGGTGCGTGAAGAATCGGTTGATACAATAGGTGATCTCCCGTTCGAAGTTTGCCATCACATAGATCTCGAACCGGGCCCTTAAAAACAATCGGTAATTATTTTAATATAGTGTCGTAGTACCTTGTAACATATGGCACTTAAAGGAATGTTACTGGTCGGACACGGGAGCAAGCTCCCCTACAATAAGGAACTCATCGAGACCACCGCAGATCTCATCGCCCGGAAGACGGATAAATACCTCGTCAAACCCGGCTTCATGAGCCTCAACACCCCTACGGTGGAGGAGCAGCTCGAGGCGTTCCGGAGCGAAGATATCGAGATGCTTGTCGTCGTCCCGCTCTTCCTCGCAAAGGGTGTCCATATCAACAAAGACATACCGGAGATCCTCGGCCTTCCTGAAGGACACCGGCGCGGCACGTTCCAGCTGAGTGGGAAGGCGGTGCCGCTCGTCTACGCCAACCCCATCGGCAGCGACCCGCTCCTTGCCGAACTGATGCTGAAGAACGCATCCGACGCAATCGCCGAACTGAAACCCTGAAGGATATGCGAATCCTGGTGCTGGATACTATCCACGGCGGTGCCGAACTCGCCGGAGCGCTCCGTGGTGCCGGCCACCAGGTGGACGAGGTGGACGTCTACCGCGGCAAGGCCGGCATCCCCATCGAGGAGGCGCTCGGCCGGACCTACGATCTCGTCACCGCACCGGTCCATCTCGATCCCGATCACCCTCTTCTGCGGCATCACGGCCCCGCGGTCCCGCACCACGAGATGGTGCAGCGGGTTCTCGACGACGGCCGGCTCCCGTACCCCTTCATCGAGATCACCGGGGCGCGGGGGAAGACCACCACCGCCCACGCCCTCGCAACGCTCCTGCCGGGGCCCGGCATCCTGCACACCTCGACCGGGACCTACCGCTACCCGGAGCGGGAACTGCTCTGGAAGCGGAGCATCACGCCCGCCTCCCTGATACCGGCGGTGCGTGAGGCCGGGCGGATCGGCGGGTGGCTGGTCGCCGAGGAGTCGCTCGGGGTCACCGGCGCCGGGGACGTGGCGGTGCTGACCTCGGCAGAGGACTACCCGATCGCGGCGGGAAAGAAGCATGCGATCGCGGAGAAGTGCAGGCTGCTCTCCCGGGCGCGGACATCCGTGCTCCCGCCCGGAATCGATCTGGCTGGCGCGCTCGATGCCGGGGAGATGGTATCCTTCGAGGGGCAGACCTGCCTGTTCTCCGGGAACGGGGTCAGCGGGTCGTTTGAAAACCCGCTCTGCACCCTTGCAGGCTACCGCACCCCCTTCATGCTCGCGGCGGCGACCGCCTGCGTGCTCGGGATCGATCCCTCCCCATTCGGGCGGTTTACCGCCCTGCCCGGTCGGATGGCAGCCCGGCGGGAGGGAGATCTCCTGATCCTCGACAACGCGAACAGCGGGACGAACATGATGACCACCATTGAAGCCGCCCGCTACGCGAGGGAACTCTCGGGCAACGCGCCCCTGACGCTCGTCATCGGCGAGGAGGCCAGGGCTGTCTGCGAGGGGTTCTGTTCAGAGGACGTTCGGCGGACGGTGGCGGCCGTCAGGCCGGCGGGAGTCGTCTACGTCGGGGAGGGGCATCCGGCGGCGACCATCGATGCGGGGCTTGATGCCGCCAGAACGATCACCCCGGCGGGCGCGATCGTCCTTGCAGTAAAGACGTGGAGATAATTATGGATTACATTCAACCGAGACCGAGTTCTATCGTGGCGGCGCTCTACACCGCCCGCGACCTGGGGGTGGACGTGGCGGTCCTCCACGGCCCGTCGGGCTGCTCGTTCAAGCACGCCCGTCTCCTCGAAGAGGACGGCATGCGAGTGCTGACGACGTCGCTCGCGGACAACGAGTTCATCTTCGGCGGGCACGACCCGCTGATGCGGGTGCTCCGCTAC
>DAOSER010000002.1:0-44579 GCA_035363235.1 Methanoculleus sp. | reverse complement strand
CAATCCGTGCAGGGTCCTGCGTCCAATAACGCTTGAAGATAAGGAGTACTGGGAGGAGAAAAGAAGAGAGTATATGGAGGATTAGCCTGCCTGCAGATCTTTAGCAAGCGAACACCCTCGCGTGCAGTTACCATACACCGCCGGTCAATTACATTAAGGGTCCGTTGATTACATTAAGTCATCAGTTGGACCTATAAAGTTATCAAGAGAGTACCCTTTTATAATCAATATACCCACCTATCATACATGCTCGAAGTTCTCATCTCCTCGGAGACGAGGGTGAGACTGCTCACGCTATTCCTCATGAATCCCGGCAAGGAGTATTACATCCGCCAGGTCGAGAGGCTTGTCGGGAAGAACTACACGCTTGTCCGGAAGGAACTCGCGAGACTCGAATCGTTCGGTCTATTAACGTCAGAGGTGAAGGGAAATCAGACGTACTACTCTGTCAACCGGGATTTCTTCCTCTACCCCGAGCTGCAGAGACTGGTGCTCAAGACCGAAGGGGTCGCTCAGGTCCTGAAGGAGCGGCTCGGCGAGATCGGGGATGTCGAATGCATATTCATCTACGGCTCTTTCGCTTCAGGGACGGCAGGTGCAAAGAGCGACATCGACCTCTTCATCGTCGGGGATGTCGATGAAAACCGGCTGATCCCCCTGCTCAACGAGAGTGAAAGGGCTCTCCAGCGGGAGATCAATTATACGCTGATCAAGAGAGCAGAACTGCGGGACCGGATTGCCGGGGCGGACCCGTTCGTCACCAACGTCCTGAACGGGCCAAAGATCATGATCGAGGGCGAGGGGTGCTATGGTGAAGCGGCTGGAGGATGAAGGAAAGATCGAGAGGATACCCATCGATAAAAGAACGGTCAGGAAAGCGATCGAGATCGCCGAGCGGGACCTTCGTGCCGCCGAGATGAACCTTGCGATCAGCAATGAATGGACATACAATATCGCATACAACGCAGTTCTGTCGGCAGGGAGAGCACTGATGTTTGCCCGGGGATACCGCCCGAAGGGTGGGGAAGGGCACGTCTCCGTAAAGGAGTTCCTGGGATATCATCTCAGCCGGGATGAGGTTGCCGTCTTTGATCGGATGCGGAGAAAGCGGCACATGGCCACGTACGATGTCAGTTCCATCATCACTCACACCGACGCAGAAAGCGCAATTGCCATGGCAAGGACCCTGGTAGACACAATAAAGGGGATTCTTGCCGATGACGGATTCCTGTCGTAACGCTCTGTTGTGCGGGCAGGCACATGCAGTTTGGGACATATTCTCCCGGGGCGTTGAACTTCGTCGTCGTTCCGGGCTGCTTCTTCAGCCGGACGACCACTCTCCCCTCCCCCCGGCGCAGGGGCTGAATGAGCGGGCTCGCCGTATCATCAACCTCTACCGGCGCCGAACCGTGCCTTCCAGCAGCAGATCACCCCATAGTCGCACCGCGAACAGAACGGCCCCGGCTTTGCGGGGAAATCCCGGCTGTTGATCCCCTGAATGTAGTTCTGGGCCGTCGCTCTCGCGGCATCGAGCCGGTCCGCATCGACGTTGACGGGGACCACCGAGGAGTCCTGGAGGAATGCAAGAGATGCCGATCCCACCTTCTTGCCGCAGGACTGGAGGCCGAGCGCGTAGAGCCGGATCTGCAGTGCAGCCTCGTCCGGCGTGACGACCTTGCCGGAGGTCTTGTAGTCCCGCACCTCAAGCCCATCGCCCTGCTGGAGGACGAGGTCGACACGCCCGGCGACCGTAGCGTGCTCCATGGGGAACTCAACCCTTGCTTCCACCTCCCGGATCCCCCGCAGGTCCTCCGTATGGTCGGAGCTGAACCTCAGGAGTTTCGCTCTCGCGTCCGCCTTGAGTTTATCGAGCCTTGCCCCGTCCACGTACGGCATGAAGAAATGCTGGTCCACCGCCCGTGCGGCGGCGGCGACCGGGTTGTCACCGTCCCGGATCATCGTTGCGGCCTCCCCCATGCAGGCGTGGAGCGCCTTTCCATACCCGATCAGGTCGGAGAGCGGCGGCTCATAGCCCCAGATCTGCCGTAAGCGGTAGAGATGAGGGCATTTCCCGTAGGTGATCAGCTCCCCGGCAGTGTAGGTCTGGAGCTCATCCCCCTCCCCAACGGCGGGGATGGGATGGAACGGCAGCGTATCGCTCTCCTCGAGGAACGTCACCTGCTCAGCGCCGGCGAAATCCTGCGCAAACACGCTCATCCCCTTCGGTCTCCCGTTCTGCGACGTAAAGCAACTCGCGACAAGGAGGTCCTTTGCACGGGTGACCGCAACGTAGAAGAGCTTCCGTTCGCTCTCCAGGTCCCCCTCGTACTTCTCCGCATCAAATAGTTCCCGTGGGATGAGCCATTCCTGCGGCTTTCCCGCCATCCCCGAAGGAAAACGGCCGTCCACAAGCGCCGGAACAAAGACCACCGGCCACTCAAGCCCTTTTGCCTGGTGGACGGTCATGATCTGGACCGCCTCGATGCCCCGGATGTCGTCGGGCGACTGCTCGTCGTAGGCCGAGGTTGCGTATGCGTTGATATACTCGCAGAGCCACGCAAGCAACTGGTCCCACTCCCTCGGTGCGCCCCCGAACCGGTTGACCGATTCAAAGTCGGTGAGAAGTTTTGCAAACCGGCCCAGGTTCGCCAGCGCGATTGCGTCCTGAGGGTCCTGGGGGTTGAGTTGCTGGTATCCAAGCGTGTTCAGGAGGTCGTAATACATCGAGATGAGGTCGGGGTAGGCCTCATCCGCCGCCGCGGCCTTCCAGAGAGAGAGCCGCTCCACCAGGCCTTCGGGAAGGACACCCCCCGGGATCACCGCCTTCCAGTCCCGGCACCCCGAATAGAGGAGGTCGTCGTCGATGTAGACCTCGTTGAAGTCATACCGGGACTTCTGGAAGTAGCCGCCTTTCGGGACCCACATGAAGAGCTTCGCGACGCACAAAACCTCGGGCCGGCGGAACAGACCGACCTTTCCTCCCACGGCGAAAGGGATACCTCGTTTCCGGAACTCATCGATGAAGACCGGTGCAGACGTGGTGACGCTTCTGAGGAGGATCCCGATATCGCTGTACCTGCACTTCCCCGCATCGAGATGCCGCTCGATCTGGCCGGCGATCCATTGAGCCTCACCGATATCGGAGGCGCACCCGACAAGGTATGCAGCCCCGGGAACATCCCGGACCCCGGTCAGGGGGTCGTACCTGCTGGCGAATCCCCCCGCCACAGCGTTTGCCACGTCAAGGATCACTGTTCCACTCCGCCGGTTCTCCGCAATCGTGACCTCTTCAGGATCCAGGCCTTCGGCGAACTGTTCAAAACAGCGCTCGTCGGAGCCGCGCCACTGGTAGATCGTCTGGCGGGGATCGCCCACGACAAAGGTCCGGGCATTCTTCCCGAGCAGCCGTATCAGCCGCTCCTGTGCCCGGTTGATATCCTGGTACTCGTCCACGATGAGGTATTTTACGTTCGCCGCAAGCCCGGGACGGCACTCCAGCTCTTCGACGGCGACCTGGATCATGCGGTTAAAGGTGAGAAGCTGGTGGCGTTTGAGGGCATCCTCGTACGCTTCAAGGGAGGCGATGAACTCAGGAGCCTGCTCGCGAAGGACGGAGCGGTCGAGCATCTCCGCATAGAAAACGTTGAGGTTTCGGAGAAACGCCTCGCACTTCCGGGGATAGTTGCCCCCATCCGGGAAGTGGCAGTCCCAGCCGACCCGGAGCAGGAACGCCATCTCCTGGTTCTCGTCGAGCTCGCCCCAGTTCCCGTATCCGCAGTAATCCCGCAGGAGCGACAGGCAGTAGGCGTGGATCGTCCCGACATACATCTCCCCCAGGCGGGAACACGCCTCCTCGCCGCCGAGATGCGCAACCCGGTCGTAGATCCGGGTCTTCATACTCTGAGCCGCTTTCTTCGTGAAGGTGAACGCGACGATCGAGGCGGGGTCGACCTGCTCGACGAGGAGGAGATGGACGATCTTCCGGGTCAGGGTCTCGGTCTTCCCGGCGCCGGCCCCTGCGATAACCCGTATGCGGGTGTTCCGGGACCGGACTGCTGCTCGCTGGCTCGATGAGAGAGGCCGGGGGTTGTCGAGGACGAGCTCCTCCGGGAACGGGCCTGCAGTGCACGGTTGGGAGGGCTCCTGCCGGGGCAACCGCACCGGGGAGGGGGCGGGTCTCGCGGGTGGCGGCGCCGTCGTTACCGGTGGAGCCGGACTGACGGGCATTCCGGCCGGCACCGCCCTGCCGGTCTCGAGATCGTACTCCTCCAGCCTGAGCTCCAGGACGATCGCCTCCATATCGACCGGCAGAAGGGTGTAGCCGGTGTTGAGAAACCTGAGCCTCTCAAGGAGGGTTTCGGCAGTGACGACAGCAAACCAGGGGAAAGCAGGGGCATTGACCTGGCCGTCGGGATACACGCTCCTGGCCTCGAAGTAGCCCCAGGCGCCCACCCTCCTGACGAACCTCTCATCGATCTCCGGAAAATACTTTGCCCGGATCGGCAGCAATTTGTCGAGGAAACTGAACCGCTCCCGCTCGAGCTGCTCAAACAGGTTCTTCTTGAGCGGGACGACCGTGCCTTCGGCGGTCCTGACCTCCCAGGGCCCGTTCTCGGAACCGGTGATCTCCCCGCGGTATGCTTTGAGTTCGAGGATGACCGGACCCCCGGGAACAAGCACCACACAATCAAGCTCCCCATAGGGTACCCGCACGTTAGTGAGCAGAAACACCGTTTCGTCTTCGTACTCGTCCCGGAGCAGTTTAACGATCTCTTTTAACTGCCGATGCTCATGCCCGTGTTCCCCACGCCTTCCTCGAAAGATTCGGAGCCCCATACGACCGATCGCCACCTGATTGGAAGGGTATCTTTTTTGACTGCATATAAAACAGCCGTTTCAGGAGCAGGCCGGTAGTGCAGGATGGTATGATTCGCCGGAAGAGGAGAAGGCCGAGAGAGAGGAGTGAGAGAAGGGGAGTGATCAGCCTGCGATCCGGTAATGGCCTGTCGGCACCCGGATCTCGAAGCGGGCCCCGCACTCTTCCCTGCCGGCCTCCCGTATCGAGAACCCGACCGCCGCAAGGATCATCCGTGCCAGGTACAGGCCCATCCCGGTGTTATGGCCGTATCCCGGGGCGAATATTCTGCCCTTCTCCTCCAGCGGAACGCCGATCCCGTCATCTTCGATGATGATGAGCCCATGATCTTCACCCACGGCGAACGTGATCCGGATCTCGGTGACGCCGCCGCCGTGCCGGACCGCGTTCTCGATGAGGTTCGAAAAGACCTTCGTCATCAGGGGATCGGCGAGGATCTCGGCGTTGCCGACATCGATCGAGACCAGAACGTTGGTGATTGTGTAGCCGGATAGCGCATCATGTATGAGAGACTCAAGGGTGTACCAGTCCGAATGCGGGCTGCATGTGTCGAGATAATCCATGGTGAAGTTTACCTGTTTTTCGATGCAGTCAACCGCCTTCATCATCCGGGTATAGTTCCGCCGGAACTCAGGATTTTCGGGTATCTGATCCAAAAGGAGATCGTTGTAGCCGTAGATCACCGAGATATTGTTCAGGATATCGTGCCGGACAATGCTCAGCATCAGCCTGATCTTTGTCGTCGTGCACGCCAGATCTTCGGCCGGCTGTTCCTCCGGCGCATTCTTGCTAAGAGACCTTCCCTGCACGGGAGGGGCTTGAGCATCGTGGTGCTGGTCATTCACCTGTGCCTTGAACGTATCATAGCCGGTATTACCGTGAAGCCCACCAATTACATAGCATTGCATATCATACTCACCGCCTCGCAAACGTCGAATATTCCTGCTGCTATACGTATCGGGACAGGGATGAGCCGGTCGCCAGGAGAGTATGACTGCGCCAGCCAGCCATGGCATCTGGTGATGGATGTGTGCTTTGCACGTGCTTGTGATGTGTAAACTACGTGATTCCTGATGCATCATGCACTACATGAGCGGGATCACAGATGTGGCTGTCCTGGATCTGAAGGTGCTGTTGTAAGCGCGAGTTAATGTACGATCCGATTATCTATAATGGCCCATCAAGCCACCCAATTACATATAACGACAGGTAGAACCTATTGAGGTGAGTCTATTTAAAAGTTTTCATATAGTAAAGCAGAGCAAATATTGTATTCACAAATATAATTGAACTAAATTACCTCCCTTCAGTAAAACGAAGTTCTAAAGAGTTCAGCGTTTTTGCCACACGTAATGGGGTGCCAAACCTCAAATAGGTGAGATGAACACATATACGTGGGGTTGACGTCGCTTCCCGGTTGACTCAATTACATATAACGACAAACAATTTTGAGCAATCGGGAGCGGTTGATACCCCAGATGCTTTCGTCCAACTGCCCAAAAGCAACAGTTCCCCAAACTTCAGCTGAGTCGTATCAAATGACGCTCTTTTGAACAACAGGAGATGCTGAAATGGCCCGTTTCACCAAATCAAACGTGAAACAAAACGGCAGCGGATTTCCGGTTCAGTGATCTCCGGAGGTACCGTGGGGACATAACGAGCAGTATTGTCTCCATGGGGCACCCGCATATGGACGAACGACGGCAGGCATATGCAATCAGCCATGAACTCGTTAAACGTCCGTCTCCAGGGCAGGGGGAGGCACCCACTGATACGTCCTCTCCAGCGCGCCCGGAGAGGGGGCCGTGCAATCCGGAGGGGGAGCACCCTGCCCGAAACCCGCAACGTCCGGGCCAAAACCCGATCAGTTATCGATTCGAAAATAGGCATGAGTATAAAGAAGGAAGTCAAATAGGTTTTGAACGCGATGAGCAAGGGTACCCGGACGTCCGATCTGCCCGAATGCCGGCGGGACAGAGCGGCAGGAACATTCACCTTCAACCTGCAAACATTCAGCATCTCCTGGCTCACCGAGGCTTTCGCCGGCATGCTCGGCTACCTGCCGGAGGACCTCGCCTCTCTCACGCTCTTCAGCATATGGCCTGACGAGGCAGAGCGCGAGCAGTTCTGCCGGCTGCTCGACGGCCAGAATGCCGTCGCGGATTATCCCGCCGCTCTCGCCCACCGTGACGGCACACTCCTCCCTGTGACGATTGCCGCATCCGCCTTCCCCGACACGAATGTTACCTGCATCGTCTCTTCTCGAAAACAGGCGGCAGAGCACCTGCAGATCTTCAATTCCATGCCCGACGCTGTCCTCATCCTCGACTGGAACGGCACGGCCCTGTATGCCAACACCGCAGCCTCAACCCTCGTCGGCCTCTCCTCGCCGGCCGATCTCATCGGCCGGAACGCGATGGAGTTCGTCCACCCCGACTACGCCGGGGCCGTCGCGAGAGACCTCGCGAACGTGCAGTCCGGGCACGACGGCTACCTCGCCCACTACCTGATGTGGGACCTTCACGGAAACGAGAAGTGGATCGAGGGGCTTGGTGCGATGGTCCCCTTCGACGGACAGGAAGCAAACCTCGTCACCCTCCGCGACATCACCGAACGGAAGAGCGTTGAGGGCGAACTCGCCCGGACCAACCAGCAGTACCGCGACCTCTACCGCCTGGTCCGGATGATGTGCGACAACGTCCCCGACCTCATCTGGGCTAAAGACCTGGAGGGGCGGTACCTCTTTGTGAACCGGGCGACCTGCGAGAAGCTCCTGCATGGGGCAAACACTGACGAGCCGGTGGGCAAGACCGGCCTCTTCTTTGCTGAACGGGGACGGCAGGCCCATCCCGGCGATCCGGCCTGGGATACCTTCGCCGAACTCTGCCGGGACTCCGACGCGATTGTCATGGAGAGCGGCGAAGAGGCGCGGTTCGACGAGTTCGGGAACGTCAGGGGAGAACCTCTCGTCCTCGACGTCATTAAGGCCCCGTTCCGGGACGAGGACGGCCGGATGATCGGGACCGTGGGGTGCGGCCGCAATGTCACCGGGGAGCGGCAGGTGGAGGAGAGGCTCAGGTGGAACGAAGCGCTGCTCTCCCGGATGGCTCAGGCCTCCCCGCTTGCCTATTACGTCGTCGACAACCGGACCGACACCATCCTCTACTTCAACAGCAGGTTCTGCGAGATGTGGGGGCTCTCGCACCTGGAAGACGAGATGCGGGCAGGAAATCTCAAGAACAGGGATATCATCCCCCCTGTACCTCGCTCATCGAGGACGCGGCAGCGCTTGCCACGTCCAGTGCAACGCTCCAGGATGAAGAGGATCGCACAGTGATCGAGGACGAGCTCGAGTTCACCGACGGCCGGCATATCAGGCGGTTCTCCACCCAGATCCGCGACACTGACAACCGGTACTTCGGGAGGCTCTACCTCTTTGAGGATATCACCGGGCGGAAGAAGGCATCCGAGGCCCTCCGCCGGCACGATGCCATCATGGGCGCGGTGAACTTCGCGGCGGACCGGTTCCTCAAGAAAGCGGACTGGAAGGAGCAGATGCACGAGGTTCTCGAACGGTTCGGCAGGGCCACCGACGTCAGCAGAGTCTATATCTTCGAGAACAGTATGGATCCTGCGACCGGCGAACTCGTCTGCAGCCAGCGGTGGGAGTGGACGGCGAAGGAGATCACCGCTGAGATCGGCAACCCGGACCTCCAGAACGTCCCCTACAGCGCGGTTCCCCGGTGGCACCAGGAACTCGCGGCCGGGAGAGTGATCGTCGGGCCGGTGCGGATGTCCCCCCCGGAAGAGCGGGCGTATCTTGAGCCCCAGGGGGTCCTCTCAATCGCGGTCGTCCCGATCTTCGTCCACGAACAGTGGTGGGGCTTCATCGGGTTCGACGAGAACCGGAGTGAGCGCACCTGGTCTCCGGCGGAGATCGATGCCCTCCAGGCGGCGGCAAGCATCATCGGTGCCGCCATCCTCCGGACGATGAACGAGGAGGTCTACCGGAACCCGGTGGAGCACTCGCCGGTGGGGGTCTACCTCCTGCAGGACAACCAGTTGAAGTATGTCAACACACGGTTTGCCAAGATCTTCGGCTATACACGCGATGAACTCCGGAATCCCGGCACACACGCTGCCCTGGTCGCCTCGGAAGACCTGGCCGATGTGTATCGGCGGCTGCAGGCCCTGCTCTCCGGCGATACCGAATCAGAGCGCCACGAGTTCTGCGGGATGCACAGGGACGGGCGGACCATCTGTCTCGAGAACTTCGCGACCCGCCTCCTCTTTGAGGGGCGGCCGGCGATCATCGGCAGCCTGGTGGACGTGACCAGACGAAAACAGGCCGACGAAGCGTTAAAGAACTCGGAGGAGCGGCTGAAGGTCCTCTTTGAGTATGCTCCGGATGCCTTCGTCCTTGCCGATATGGGCGGAATCCTGATCGACGCAAATCGGGCGGCTGAGCAGCTGGTGGGCAGCCCGAAGGAGGAGTTCATCGGCAAGAGCATCGTCGAAGCCGGATTCGTGTTGCAGGAAGAACTCTTCAAGATAGAGGGGATGTTCGGCCAGCTCGCGGCTGGGACCGCGGCCAGCCCGACCGAGTTTAGCTATGTCCGCAGGGATGGCACCCGGATCACCGTAGAGATAACGGCATTCCCGGTGACGATTGACGGCCAGCAACTGCTGCTCGCAAGCGCCCGCGACACCTCGGAGCGGCAGCAGCTGGAGAGCCTCAAAAAGAGAGCGTTCTTCCAGATCGAGGAGAACATCGAGCAGCTTGCCATCCTGAACGATTCCATCCGCAACCCCCTCACCGTCATCATCGGCCTCGCGGAGATGGGGGATACGGAGATCGACAGAACGATCATAGAGCAGGCCTGGGCCATCAACGCGATCATCGACCGACTCGACCAGGGGTGGCTGGTCTCAAGGAAAGTGAAGGAGTTCCTGAAGAAGCATTATGTGTGAGGGGCGAACTGTTCCCCCGCTACAAGAGATCCCGGGACCAGACAACCTTCCGAGATCTCCGGGGCGTCGATTCCGTTCATACTAAAAAATCGATTTGAGGGGCTGGTGCCCCATTGGCGTTAACGCAGTCTTCTGTTCAGCAGTACAAGAACGCAGAACAGTGCAACTGCGACACATACGATCATGCCTCCGCTGAAGAGAGGGGTGGCCCTGGTGGTGGTCGCCGGATCGGCGCTTGCAACCTTCTGTTCCGTATCCTGGCGTACCGGCGTTTCTTCGGGGGATGCAGTAACCTCCTTCATATCGGGTTTGACGACGATTGCGAAATAGCCAAAAGAAGCAGAGTCTGCATAGTAGGCATATCCGCCGTTCTCTTCGCCTGCAAATACCGTCGAGAGCAGGGTCCAGTCTCCGGTTTCCTCGTCGTAACGGTACAGGGAGAGCAGGTCCGGCGAGGAAAGCCGCTCGTCGACCCAGTTCGCCGGGACAACAAACCGGATCGTCGCCCACTTCAGGCTGCCTTCCGGCGCCTTGTAACACTCGATGGAGACGTACTTGTAGACATCGCCGTCAGGGTCATCGGCGTCGTCGGGTTTTGATCCGGCCTTTGTCGTTATAAGAATGTTCGGAATGTCTTCCTGTGCGTGAACCTCAATTTCGGTAACCGGCGCTTCGCCAAACGTGAGCGTGGCCGTCGCTCCTGCCCGGATGTTTTCAGCCGCGCCTATGCCGATTGCCGACCTTCCGCCTCCTGAGGAGGAAGATGTGCCTGAGGGGGTGGACGGAGATGCCGGCTGCGCCGTGGTCGTTGCGAGGCCGAACAGGGAGAGTCCGTTCGGCGAGAAGGCCTCGAAGATCTCCACGTCTCCGTCGAACCCGATGGACCTCGTCTCAAGGACTTCTTTCGTCCCGTCTTCAGCCCAGCGGATGATCTGGATGGATGTGTTTCCGCCGTGCGCTGCGACCCATGCGGAGGAGACGCTCATCCGGATCGTCGCGTCGGCGATATCCGCACCGTTATCGAGGTTCGTCCTGTCGATGTTCATCACGTAGGCGACGGCGTCGACCGTGAGACCGTCCTGCGATGCAGCGAGTTCGAATGCGGACCTTGCACCGGTGCTGACGTTGTCCGAGATCGTCACGTTCAGCCCGGCGCCGGATGGGATGTTGGTCAGGTTCGCCCCGACGGCGGCCGATACCGTGCCTGCTTCTCCGAAGTCGGTGACGACGGGGACGGTATCGATCCTGATCCCGGCAACGGTGCCGTTCACGGTCCCGTTGTTCACCTCGGGGCTGCCCTCGGTCGTGATCGTCACGTTATAGGTCTCTTCACGGATGACGATCTCATTTCCTCCCACTGCGACATCGGCCGCGGAGGTGTTGACGGAGACCGTTCTCGTTCCGTTCGGGTTCTCGGTGATGTTGCACCCGGGGATATCGATCGTGCTCGGCTGGTTCTGCTCGCCGCTTGCCGCCATGACAAGGACGCTCGAAGCGTTCTGAACGGACCCGTTCGCAACGGTGATCATCGTCTCACCCGGAGCGAGAGCGGTGAACATGCCGGCCCCGTCGACGGTTCCAACCGACTCGTTCTCGCTGAACCACGCGAGGCTGATGCCGCCCATGACGCGGCCCTGCTGGTCCAGGGGCTTTGCCGCAAATTTCTGCCTCGCGCCGACCTTCAGTTCCGCCTCGGTGGGCAAGAGGGTGATGGACATCAACACTCTCGCGTCTTCCACACGGATGTAGCTGGCTCTGACGATGCTGTCGGTCCCGGCGTCATTCGCGACCGTGAGGTTGACGGTGTAGGTTCCCGTGGTCGTGTAGGTGTGCTCGGGGTTCTGTTCTGTCGCCGTGGTGCCGTCGCCGAAGTCCCAGGCCCAGGAGGTCGGGGTGCCGGTCGAAGCGTCGGTGAACTGAACGGCGAGCGGCACTTCTCCCGACAGCGGCGTCGCCGTGAAGTCTGCGACCGGTGCGACGCCGCTAGCGACCGTAATGTAGTCGGCCTTCGTGACGGTGTCGCTGCCGGCGCCGTTCGTGACCGTGAGGTTCACGCTGTAGGTGCCGGCCGCGGTGTAGGTGAACGACGGGTTCTGTTCGGTGCTGTCGATGACGCCGTCGTTCTCGAAGTCCCAGGCCCAGGAGGTCGGGTCGCCGCTGGAAGCGTCGGTGAATTGGACGGCGAGCGGAGCATCACCGGAAGTCGGCGTCGCGGTGAAGTCTGCGGCCGGCGCTGCCGGGGCATACGTGCCGTCGCCGATGACGGCGTAGTCGCTGCCGTAGTTCGACATGATGATGCCGGTGCCGTGGTTCGAGGCGCGGTACCAGCCGTAGGCGTTGAAGACCGCAAACGTCGTCAGGTTGTTGAACTGGTACTCGACCTTGATGGAGCCCTGGTCCGTGCCGGTCTTCATCGCCCCGAGGTTGAGGTCGATGAACATGAGCTGGAAGGTGTTCTCCGTATCGCTCATGTCCTGGCCGCAGTAGATCGGGAGGTCCGGGGTGCCGAACGGCCGCCAGATCTGCGGCCCGTAGATGAAGTCTTCTTTCGTGAAGGTCTGATCGACGGCTCCTTCGACGTAGACGGGGTCGCTGACCGTATCGTTGTTGCCGACGCTCGGGATCGGGGGGTCGAAGTCGTAGCCGCTCGACCGAATCCGGACGGCGAAGTCATCGGGGATGGTGCCGTTGACGGCGAGCAGCAGGATGCCTTCGTGCATGTAGGTCTGACCGCCGTTGAACGTCACCCAGAACTCGCCGGACTGGTTGGTCGACCGCGTAATCTGCCCGTCGATCCCCTTCTGTCCCGCAGGATCGCTCGAGATGTCCATCGGGTTCGTTCCGCCGCCGGCTGTCCCGAAGAGGACGAAGTAGGTGTTGTTCACGTAGTTATACGGGATACCGATGTCGGCGTAGCGGGTGATGCCGTCCGGCTCGTCGTACTTCACGCCCTCGTCGTTGGCGACGTAGATGTTGATGTTGCGGTAGGCCGGGAGCGGCCGGGGATAGGGACTGCTCACCGTGATGTAATCGGCCTTTGTGACGGTGTCGCTGCCGGCGGCGTTGGCGACCGTGAGGTTGACCGTATAGGTGCCGGCCGCGGTGTAGGTGAACGTGGGATTCTGCTCGGTCGAGTCGACGACGCCGTCGTTCTCGAAGTCCCAGGCCCACGAGGTCGGGGAGCCGGTCGAGGCGTCGGTGAACTGGACGTTCAGCGGTGCGTCTCCGGCGGTCACGTTCGCGGTGAAGTTTGCGGCAGGGGTTTCCGGACCGGACGAGCCGCCGTCACCGACGACCTGATACTCGCTGCCGGACGTCGTCATGATGAGTCCAGTGCCGTGGTTCGAGGCGCTGTACCAGCCGTATCCGTTGAATACGGCGAAGGAGGTCAGGTTGTTGAACTCGTACTCGACCCTGACGTAGCCGTCCGACTTCGTCTGGGTACAGCCGAGCCGGAGGTCGATGAACATCAGCTCGAACGTGTTCCCAGTATCGCTCATGTCCTGGCCGACGAAGACCGGGTAATCGCTGACGCGGTGGGGCCTCCAGATCTGCGGGCCGTAGATGAAGTCTTCTCTCGTGAACGTCTGGTTTATCGCTCCGTCCACGTAGACGGGGTCGCTGATCGTGTTGTTGTTGCTGACACTCGGGATCGGGGGCTCGAAGTCGTAGCCGCTCGACCGGATCCGGACCGAGAAGTCATCGGGGATGGTGCCATTGACGGCAAGCAGCAGCACCGCGTCGTGCAGGTTGGGCTGGCCGCCGGTGAACGTAAACCAGAACTCACCGGACTGGTTCGTTGTCGTCGTCACCTGCCCATTAGTATTGGAGGGATCGTTTGAGACGTGCAGTGCGTTGGTGCCTCCTCCCTGCCCATCATAGAGGAAGTGGTAGGTGTTATCGATGAAGACGTACGGGGTGTACCGGGCGGGATTGGTTACGCCGTTCTCGACGTTGTACTTGACTCCCTCGTCGTTTGCGACATAGATGTTGATGCTCTGGCCTGCCGGGAGCGGGGCGAGTTCCGTGCCTGTCACGACGATGTAGTCGGCGTGTGTGGTGGCATTGCTGCCGTTAGCATTCGTGGCGGTCAGGTTGACGGTATACGTGCCGACCGCGGTGTAGGTGTGGGTCGGGTTCTGCTCGGTCGAGGTATTGCCGTCGCCGAAGTCCCAGAGCCATGAGGTCGGGTAATTCTCTGACGTATCGGCAAACCGGACCGTCAGGGGTGCAATCCCGGCTCTCTGGGAAACCGTGAAGGATGCCGTGGGAACGGCAGGATCGGACACCGAGATATAATCGGTTCTCGTTGTGGTATCCGACCCTGCGGTTTTGGTCGCGTTCAGAGAGACGGTGAACGTCCCGGCATACGAGTAGGTATGGGATGGGTTCTGCTCGGTCGAGGTGTTGCCGTCCCCGAAATCCCAGTTCCATGAGGTCGGCTGATAGAGGGAGGTATCGTTGAACTGGACGGTCAAGGGAGCGACGCCTATCGTCTGCGATGCCGTGAAGGATGCCTGCGGTATGACCGGCGTGGAGACCGTAATGTAGCCGGTTCTGGTTGTCGTGTTGCTTCCCGCGGGGTTGGCGGCGGTCAGCGTCACGGTATAGGTTCCCGCGGCCGTGTACGTGTGGACCGGGTTCTGCTCGGTCGAGGTGGCGCCGTCCCCGAAGTCCCAGGTCCAGGCGGTCGGAGAACCGGTCGAGGCATCGGTGAACTGCACCGCGAGGGGATAGGGGCCCTCGGTGACATCAGCCGTAAATCCGGCGACCGGAGAATCATACGCTTTGATGTACTCCGTCTGGCGGTGATAGTTCGTGCCGTCGACGTGCGTGATGGTCAGGTTGACCGTGTAGGAGCCGGCCGATGCATAGGTATGCGAGGGGTTCTGTTCCGTGGAGGTCGTGCCGTCGCCGAAGTCCCAGTGCCACGCGGTTACGGTGAGCGGCGAGGTGCCCTGGAAGTTCACGGTAAGGGGGGCCTGCCCGACCCTGGTATCTGCGGTGGCATTGACCACGCCGTTGAACGCGTATACATTGCCGTCATAACCCCCGATGTAGACGGTTCCGTCGGGTGCAATCGCAGGAGATGTGCGTACCCGATTACCTGTTTTGTAAAACCATTTCAGGGTCCCATCCGGGTTCAGGGCATAGACTTTATTGTCGCCGTAATTCCCGATATAGATGGTCCCGTCCGCACCGATGGCAGGCGAGGAGTCACGGATCCCTCCCCCGGTAAGACACGTCCATTTCACTGTCCCGTCGGAATTCAGTGCATAAATCTTATTGTCGTTATAATTTCCAAAGTAAATTGTACCGTCCGTACCTATCGCAGGCGAACTATAGATCCAGCCTCCCGCAGTATAGGTCCAGTTGAGGGTTCCATCGGGATTAAATGCATAGAGCTTATTATCGAGAGTTCCCACATAAATCGAACCGTCCGGACCAACCGCCGGTGACGATGAGATAGACCCTCCTGTGGTGTACGACCACTTCAGTGTCCCGTCAGAGTTTAATGCGAATACGGAGTTTGTGTTGTCTCCAAAATAGATCGTGCCATCAGGTCCGATTGCCGGTATACTATAAATAAGCCCTCCGCAGGGATATGACCATTTTTTTGTTCCGTCGGGGTTCAATGCATAGAGAGATCTATCTAAACCACCATTCCCGATATAAATCGTTCCATCGGGTCCGATAGTGGGGCCCCCATAAAAGATTCCGGTTGTGGTATAAGTCCATTTCAATGTGCCGTCGGGATTCAATGCATATACTTTGTTATCGCCGAAATTCCCGATATAAATGGTTCCATCCGCGCCTATTGCCGGGGGAGTATTTAACTTTCCTCCTGTAGGATATGTCCATTTTACCGTTCCGTCAGAATTGAGCGCGTATACGTTCTTATCGTAATCCCCGATATATACAGTGCCATCGGATCCAATAACCGGACTGGCTCCCCGGAATTCCTTTCCCGTGGCGTAAATCCATTTCGTGGCATTCGTCTGTGCCCCGACATAGGGAGATCGACCGGTGTTGTTGAGGTCGGGGCCGCCGAACTTCGGCCAGGCAGAATCGGCGAGACCGGTCGCGGCCGGAGTCTCGCCGCCAGAGGTGACGGTGATGTAACCAGTCTTCACTTCCGCATCGCTGCCGGCGTCGTTCGTGACCGTCAGGTTGACGGTGTAGGTGCCGGCGGTCGTGTAGGTGAACGACGGGTTCTGCTCGGTCGAGTCGACGACGCCGTCGTTCTCGACGTCCCACGCCCAGGAGGTCGGGCTGCCGGTCGAGGCGTCGGTGAACTGCACCGCAAGCGACGCGTTGCCGGAAGTAACGTTCGCGGTGAAGTTCGCGACCGGGGCGTCGCCGCCGGATCCGCCGTCGCTGACTGTAATATAGTTGGTCTTCACTTCGGCATCGCTGCCGGCGTCGTTCGTGACCGTCAGGTTGATGGAGTAGGTCCCGGCAGCGGTGTAGGTGAACGACGGGCTCTGCTCGGTCGAGTCGACGACACCGTCGTTCTCGAAGTCCCAGGCCCATGAGGTCGGACTTCCGCTGGAAGCATCGGTGAACTGCACCGCGAGCGGGGCCTCGCCGCTCGTCACGTTCGCGGTGAAGTCCGCGACCGGTGCGGTCCCGGCCTCTGCGAGGGTCACGAGCCAGCTGTTGGTGCTGGACCGGGACGCCCACCCGACGGTCCGGTCGAAGTAACTGCCGCCGCCGGTCTGGTAGGAGACGTACGCATAGGGGGCAAACGACACGTTCCCGCCGGAATACCCGTGGATGGTGTAGGTCACCTTCGGGTTGCCGTAGTTGGTCAGTGTCGTCTGGTAGGCGGCGTTCCGGCCGACGATGCTGGTGTTGAGGTCGACCAGGATGAGATTGTACTTCGGTCCGGCGAGATCCTGGCCGTCGAAGAACTTCATGTTGACGTCGCCGGTGGAGCCGGTGGACGGTTTCCATGCCTGGGATACCAGTGCCCCGTCATAGGTCAGGAAGTCGGATGCGTCGAGGGTTGCAACGTATGCCTCACTGTTGAAGGTTCCCACCTCGTCCACCGTGGGCGCCACGTTGGCCGCATGGTCGAGGAATTTGTAGCCTTCCACGACGAGATCGATCGAGAACTCCGCGGAAGAGCCCGTCTCCTGGACGGCGATGAGAAGGACTGCTTCGTCCTCATATCCCTTGCCGCCGGTATCGGTGATGTAGAAGGTGCCCGTGGGGGAAGCGGTGACCGTGATGGTTCCGTCGGCGGTCAGGTAGCTGTCCGAGATGTGGATGGCGTTCTGCCCGCCGTTGTACATGTTATTCCCGATGTTGAAGAAGTACGTCCCGGGATGCTCGCTATCGTACAGGCCGGGGCGCTGCTTGTTGATCACGGTGAGATTCAGCCCGTTCTGCCGGGGGAGCTCGATCGTTGCCCCCGCGGCCTGGATCTGCGCCGGCGGGTTGCTTTCCGCCGGGTTCGCGGCCGGTGTTTCGGGATCGGGCGTCTCGGTCTCCCCTGTCACGGGGAAGGTGTTTTCACTCCCGGCCACGACGGTGCCGGCATCGGAGGTGTCGTTGCCGTACGGATCGGCGCCTGCACCGGTCTCGTTCGCAGCCGTGATGAAGTCGGGGTTCGCGTTACTTACGTTGTCAGGGATGACGGTGCCCGCCAGGGCAGGCACCGCCAGAAACAGTACCAGCAATATGGCCGGCAGTATCAGTTTTTTCCAGGTATGGGCACATTTCATAGAATCACCAGTCAGCGTCGATGCAACCATGTTAAACAAACTAATTTAACAATTAAGTTTTGTTAAACCTATTTAGATCGAGGTGCCTGGCTATATATGTCATTCCATTTCCAAAAGAGTTAATTCAGGGTATTTTATTTCCATAACGGACTCTTTAATGTAATTCTTTTGTTAGCGGAACATATAAATAGCACTTCTTTTGGATAATGATATCCGGCTACCTTTGATGTCCGGATTGCCGTATGTTCAACAAGACGAAGGACAGCCGAATTCCAGGACGATAGCGCGTCCGAATGGGCCGGTTCGCCAGAACGCTCACTCTTTTGCGGGAACCGTCACCGTCCAACCACCTGCAACCAGGTGACGCCCTCCACAGGCGTCTGCACGGAAATCCGTGATGAGCATCGAATGCTGCCTTAACACCCTCAATCGACCGAATACGGCAGAATTGGCCCTGGTGCTGTCGATACAGCACAGTTGTCGGAAGGTCCTGCGCGCGAATCGCTATCGATCGGTCGACCCGATCCCCTGCGGGGCCTGCCGTTCATCCCCACCCTGTCAGCGATGGCCTTTGAGACCTCCGGTTACCCGGAACCGTACCGTCTCCCGCGTCCCCGGTGTGGAGGGTAGAGTCCCGGACTGTCGCCCCGGTGTACTGCCATCGCCATCGGGCGCGGCGGCCGCCGTCAAGGTCGAGCACCGGGGAGTGGCGGGCGACACCTGCCGGAAGGCAAAAGAAGGCCACCGTTCCGCCGGAGGGACGGCTGACCGGTGCAGTGCAACTGGCGGGTTCCCGGGTACGACCGGCCCTCCGCAACGCGGGCCTTGAACTGCGATACCTAGTTATCCTCTGGACAACCATACGATCACGGAAATCCTGATGTGTTCTGCCTTTGAAACTGCACAGGAGGAAATACGTGTCCACCCCATATGCCAATCCGATAGCCCCGTACCCGCACTGGCAGCGGATGATCTATCATCTCCCGCGTCCGGTGACCGAGGAGGACGTCGCCGCTTTTGTCCGGAACCAGGACCTGTATCGCAGGGAGACCGATGCAGGAAAGGTCCAGATCATCCATAAGTTCGGCATCGTCGAGATCAACTGCATCATCGGCGAACGGACGATAGAGGTCTGGTTCGCCCCCGATAAGAGCGCCGTCGCATCGGCGTACGTCGACGCCCTCCTGGCCACACGGTTCCCGTGAGACCAATAAAAGAGAGAAGGGTGCCCAGTCTACGGTAAGAATCGCTCAGTCCTTGCCGATCATGACCTCGGAGGCCTTCATCAGGGCATAGACCTCCACTCCTTCCTTCAGGTTCATCCTTTCGGCCGAGTAGGTCGTGATGACCGAGACGATCTCAAGTCCTCCGGGGAGGGCGACCGTCACCTCGCTGTTCACGGGGCCTTTCTTGATCATCTTGACGGTGCCTTTCAGCTGGTTTCTCGAACTCACATCCATACAATCACCTGTTCAAACAGTCTCAATAAGGATATAATACACTTGTGATAGCTTTACTCGCTAAACAGTCCTTTCAGGGGCACCATTTCGAACACACCGGTGCGCATCCGTTCGTGTCGCGACGGCACCCAGGGCGATTATACTGCGGCTGAGCAGGAACGGCCCTGCACGCCCTCACCGGCCGGGACGATCCCCGGCGTACCGGCATCCACGGCCTCCGCCCCCGTGAACCGGCGATCGAACAGTTCGGAGCTTTCAATCACCTCCGCCCATCCCTGCCGGTGCAGCCTGCAGCCCTCGAGTGCCCCGGATCGCCACAGGCTCCGCTCCCCTACCGGTACGAGAGAGCGTTCATTTCACCCCGCAAAAAAGGAATAGATTTTCTTTCCGGAGATCGGTCCTCAAGACCGCTCTTCCAGTCGAACATCGACGGCCGTATCGCCATACACATCCCGGGGAAGCACGGTGACTTCCCTATCCCCGAAGTGGGTCCTGTTAAACGCGACACCGACATCGTACGTACCTATCGGGACGTCCTCGAACATGCAGGGCGTCGTCTGGCCCGTATAGACGCCCCGTAAGTAAACCATGCACCCGGGAGGATTGCTGGTGACCGCCAGCCGCCCTGTGGCGATCTCTTCGAGCACGAAGTTCTGGACCATATCGATCTCATCTCCGGTATCGATGAGACGGACCTCTCTCTTCACGGGCAGATACCCGGGCTTCGTGATCATGAGTTTGTGGTAGCCGTAACCGACATTGTCGAGTATGCAGGGTGTTTTGCAACCGGTCCCGACGCCGTCGATGAAGATATCCGCACCGTCCGGCACGCTCGTGACATTGATCGTTCCGAACGCATCGGCCTTTTCAAGAACGACAGATTCCCCGTTGCCGGGTGCGGAAAGCGTCCTGGAATAGTAATGGTCCCCATCAGTGTAGGTGAGATACCCCCCGGACAACTCGACCGTCACCTGCGAGGGCAGGCTGAGAGAGGGGGGTTCGCCGTTCAGACAGAAATTTCCATCCCTGAATTTCTTTGAAGTCACGTGCACGGACACCGTAGGGCTGTCAATCTCCATCAGGTTGAGGTCGACGACGGTACTGCCTCCTGCAGGCACCAGGACAGTCTGCGATGCCGAGCCCGCTTTAGGGTGTTTTACCGTGATTGAATGGGTGCCCGCACTCAAACCGTAGATCAGGTGCGGCGTGGTATAGCCCGTATCCCTGCCGTCGGCAAGGATACTTGAGCCCGACGGGTAAGAGGTCACATGAACGCTGCCGATCCGGGCTGCCCGAACCGTATCCGGCTCCGGTGTATCCCCGCCGCCCTCGGTGACCGGTTCAAAGACATCGGCGGGAACCGGGACGATATCACCCGTGGAGCCGTTTTCATCTCCCGACGCCTCTGCTGCAGCCGGCGAAACAACATCCGCTCCCCCCAGAATGCCGGCAATCATGGAGAAGAGGAGATCCAGGAATCCCGCACTCTCGGTTCGCGTCGCTACGTTCGGCTCCGTTCCGCCGGACGGGTCGCCGCTGCCGTCGACAGGTTCACCGCCGGCATCAACTTCCCCGCTGTCCGACCCGGACATCGCGAGGAAAACAACCGCTGCATTCGTATCATCGATGACCACCTCCCGCGAAACGGAATCGTACCCGTCCTTTGAAAGCGAGATCGTGTGGTTCCCCACCTCGATATCGTCGAACGTCCAGTTTGCATAGCACAGCGTCTCGTTGCCGTCGATGGATATTTTAGCGCCCCGTACGTCGGAGAGGACCGTACACGAGCCCTTCG
This sequence comes from Methanoculleus sp., assembly GCA_035363235.1. Classification (GTDB taxonomy): domain Archaea; phylum Halobacteriota; class Methanomicrobia; order Methanomicrobiales; family Methanoculleaceae; genus Methanoculleus. Next base: position 23,747 of record DAOSER010000002.1, on the reverse strand, counting down.
CAAGAGTCATGTTGAAGTGCCGGGTGGTCACGTGCCCGCTCTGCACGCGGATACCGGTACGTTCCAGGGGTTCGTAGCCCGGCAGTTCCAGCCGGACGGCATACTCTCCTGCGGGGAGATCCACGAAGGAAGTGTTCGTCACCCTGCCGGTATCGACGCTGTCCAGGTAGACCGCTGCTCCGGCAGGGCTGCTCGTAATATTCAGGTTGCCGACTGCTGGGATCCACGTATTGGAGCCTGCAACGGCCCCGCTATCGCCGTAATCGATCGCGGTCGACTCCCCGAACTCCCCGCTGCCGCCGGAAGAGCCGAGCAGTACCGAGTAGCCGCTCGCACCGGTCCGTACATTCTTGTCCGTCACCGTCCCGTCGATCTTGTTCGTCCACGCGATGCCGTCCTTCACGGCATCCGCCCAGAGAGCATACCCGTAGACGTTGAAGACTACGGTCTCGCCGTTGTAATCCTCGATCGTATAGTCGATCCTTGCCATGCCGTTGTCGGTAAGGCCGGTGATTCCGCTGTTTCTGCCTAAAATCCCGACCCCGGTGTCGACGAAGAAGATGTAGAACTCATCCGAGGCGCCCTGCCCGCTCATGATCGAGTGCCCCTCCTCGCCGGCCGGCTTCCAGCTCTGAGGGCCGTACTTCACGGAGGAGAGCCCGTATTTACCGTTTATCGAGCTGGCAACGTAGGTGATGTTTTCCTCGTTCGGGGGTTTGTCTTTTATCCCTTCGGAGACCCACTGGTAGCCGCTTGCCCGGAGATGGACCGTTAGATTCTCACTGATCTCTTCTCCACCGTCGGGGACCTTGATAGCCACCATGAGAACTGCACGGTCGAAATATCCTCTCCCGCCGGTGTCGGCGAGATAGAATGTCCCGGAGTCGCTTGAGACGGACGTCACCTGCCCGTAGGGATCGGAGGTGCTCGTCGTGATGTGCAGCGCGTTGAGCCCGCCCCCCGCATTCCTGAACCCCACATAGTATCCCCCACCGTTCGAAGTGGAGATGTCCATGTAGTTGTTGGTGCTGATGGGATTGACGTTGAAGTCCCATGCAGAGACCGGACAGGATATGCACAGCAGTGCAACCGAGAGTACAATACAGTAACGAGTGAAATTCGGATTCTTCTGATCTTCCTTCATGTCACATCCTCATTGTCTTATTCGCCGGACCCACGCCCAGCTTCGATCCGGCGACACAGTCGACAGAATACTCCACATGCTTCTCACCACACCCGGAATTTCATGGATTGTAAACGAATAATTTTTAACTAACTGGAATTGTAAAGTATAACTACTAATACTTACCCCACAAGATAAAACCTTCGGTTCTGTTGAAGCCCCTGCACAGCGATCGCGCTCGAAAGGACGGATCACGATCACACCGGGAAGCCCGGCGGGTTGCAGGCTCGACCGATGGGAGATCAGTTCTGCCCCTGTGTGTTCTCCCGGCGCGGACGGCCCCGGCTCCCGGCGTTCACGGTGGCCGATCATCGCACGGGAAGAAGAGATGACCTCCCCAGAAATTCCGCCGCGGGCCCGCCAGCAGGAAGGCATTTCCACGAAGCCCGAACATATGCTTCCTCCTCACAACCCCGGACCGGCGAAATAGTACGCATACAGAAGGCCGGCAGCCACGACGGCGACGATGATCGATAGCGCCACGTAATCCCGCCGTGCCATCTCCGGAGCCCTGTACATCGTCGGACTCCGGGAAAGGCCGTAGCCCCGGCACTGCATCGCATCGGAGACCTGGTCCGCCCTGTTCATAACCGAGACGACCATCGGCACAAAGACCGCCAGGAGTTTCAACGGACGTTTCAGGACGAGGTCCCTGTCGAAGGCAAGCCCCCGTGACCGCTGCGCATCGACGATATTTGCTGCATCCTGCGAGAGGGAAGTGACGGATCTCAGTGCATATCCCAGGGAAAACGTGAATGTCCGTGGAATGCCGAGAAGGGCGGCACTCTTCACGAACGAGTCGTAAGGGGTGGTCATCACGAACAAGAAGGAGCCTCCTCCTATGGCGATTATCCGGAGAGCCATGGATGCGGCAAAAAGAACGGTCCCCCACGTGGCCTCGATATGCAGAAACCAGAGGTTTGCCGAGTACAGAGTTCCACCGAAGGGATACCTTCCAGCGGCAAAGAAGACGTCCACCGCGATGGTGATCAGGAGTATCGGGGCCAGGATCCGCATGGCACGTATCCATTCCCGCAGTACCCCGGACGCTGCAGCAAAGCCGAGAACGAGAGCGACCATAATCCCGATGGTGGAGAGATAGCTCGCTACCAGCGAGCCGACACTTACAGTTATCAGGGCAAAGAGTTTCGCTCGCGGATCGAGCCCGTGGATGATGGAATCCTTCGGGATGTAGACGATCCCCCGCTTCTTCTTTGCGTGCATCATCGTTGAGTTTCACAGTCCAGAGAATCGTATCTGATCTTACCGCTGTCCATCACCAGGATCCTGTCGGCGCAGGACGATGCGAACTCGAGATCGTGCGTCATAACGACGACGGTATGCCGCTCCCGGCAGAGTTTCTTCAGCGTATCCGCAAGGTTCTGTTTCAACCCCTCATCCAGGCCGAGGGTGGGTTCGTCGAGGACGACAACCGGCGTCTTCATTATCAGGACGCTGCCGACGGCGACCCTCTGTCTCTCACCTGCCGAAAGCCTGAGCGGGGGAGTCTTCGGATCGATGTGGCCGAGGTCGAGCGAGGCTATCATTCCCGGTATGCAGTTTTTGATATCCTTATCGGGCATGCCCATATTCTCGGGCCCGAAGGAGAACTCTTTGATGATGTTCTCCTCGAACAACTGGTAGTCTGCGTGCTGGGACACCAGACCCACGAGATGCGCCATCTGTTTCACCTGCCTTCCGGAGGAGCCCTCACCGAACAGGAGGATCTTCCCGGAGTCCGGTTTTAAGGTCCCGTTCAGGTGCCGGGCAAGCGTACTCTTCCCCGAACCGTTCGACCCGAGGACCGCGGTAATCTGCGAGGGATAGATCCTCAACGAGATACCGTCCAGTGCCGGAGACGGCGAGCAGGGATACGTAAAATCGACGTCGATGAGCTCGATTACCGGGATTCGGTGGTCGAGACCCTTCCCCGGCAGATTGCCGAAAACCGACGTATCGTCCGGCACTCTGCACCCGGACTCCGGAAGGACAACGCCGCGGGATTTCATGGCGGCGGGCAGGCCGTCGCCCGGAGGACCGTCATACAGTATCTGCCCTCCTTTCAGGACAACAATCCTGTCCATCAGGTCCGTAAGGTGTCCGACCCGGTGTTCGGCTATAATGAGCGTTCGATTCAGTTCGTCCAGAACGCTCACAAGATTCGAAGACGCCTGCGGATCGAGGCCGGAGAACGGTTCGTCCATCACGACGACCTCCGGCTGCACGACGAGGACCGACGCTATTGCAACCTTCTGCTTCTCTCCCCACGAGAGGTCGGAAGTCTCCCTCGAGAGGAGGTGCTCGATTCCGAGAAGTTCTGCAGTCTCATGTATCTTCACCTCGATATCGTCCGGCGGAACGCCCCTGTTCTCAAGACCGAAGGCGATCTCGGAGTCGACACGGTTCGTGACGATCTGCTGGTCAGGGTTCTGGAATACGGTGCCGACCGCCCCGGAGATCTCCGCTACGGAATGCACCGCGGTACTCATCCCGGCAACCGTCACCTCCCCGGAGAACGTTCCCCCTCTCCGGTCGGAATGGGGGATAAGACCGTTTATGCACCGCAGGAGGGTTGTCTTCCCCGAACCCGAAGGCCCGGTGAGCACAACCGTCTCACCGCGTGCGATATCGAGATTGACGGAACGCAGGGCCGTTACCGGGACCGTGTTGTACCCGGGATAGGTGTAGGTCAGGTCACGAATCGTTACGATCTGCCCCGGTTGCATCCCTCGAAATCACCCCCGTCCGGATCAGCCTTGCTGCAAGGTATGCGGATATGAGCCCTCCCAGAGCACCGAAGAGGACGTGGCTTACCGACGAGATCCCCGCACCTACCGCGACCACGACGAAAGGAACCCCGATTGCCAGATTGACCGCGAAGTTTACCACCATCTTTGCAAGGTTCCCGGCAATTCCTGCAAGAACCCCGACCTGGATACTCTCCATCCGGTAGCGGAAGGCATATCCGACCGCATCGATCGAGGCCCCGAAAGCCGTGATCTGGAATACATCAAAGACGTGCATTCCGGAAAGCCCGAAGAACGAGAGCAAGACCCCGGATACAAGCCCGATATAGGTTCCGCTGCCCGGCTTTTGTATAATCGCAACGCCGAGGATCACCGGGATCACCAAAAAAATTCCCGTATGACCCGGGATACCGAGGGGCATCCTGAACGCCGTCTTCATCACGAAGACCAGCCCCCCCATGAGGGACATCAGGGCGATCTCGTTTAAGGTGAAGTAATCCTTTGGAGAAAACATCGCGATCACCCCTCGCTCCTGATGAACTGCATATTCAGGGAGAGGGAGAAGGTATCGGGCTGCATCTCATCGACCGCAACCAGCAGCAGGAGAGCATCGATGGCGGGTCCTCCCGAACAGGTCAGGTAGAACGAACCGGACCGATCGGTGGTATCGATGATCTCTCCTTTCACTCTGGACAGGTCCCGGGTTACATGGAGCGAATTGAGCCCGCCGCTCGCCGGATCAAAATGAATGTAATACGAATACGGTGCGGCATTCTCCGGGTCCTTCCTGACGCCTGCCGGCAGGACCAGAATATCGTTGTAATTGGTCATCTCCGTCGTCGGTCCCATCGAGGTCCCCGGCTCCGCATCTCCGCCCACGAAGAGCCCGGAAGACCCGAACCCCTCGATCCGGTTTGTCCTCCAGGAACTCCCCGTCAGGGCTAGGACATGGAACGCCGCCGTTCCGGCAAGGTCATGGAGATTGTAATCGACCTTCACGTAGCCGGTCCGTCCGAGCTTCGGATTGCCGCCGTAGGGTGGGGTGACGTTGGCATGCACGAACATCAGGTACCAGAGGGAATCCCGGTCGTCACCCGTTGCGATCAGGAGGGGTTCCTTGTACGGGCGATACTTCCACGACACATAATTAAAATCGTTCTTCCCGAAATGCACGGTCTCTCCACTGTCAAAAACGGGCGTCATGCGATCGGGGGGGTTCAGCGTCAGCCATTCTTCCGCTGTGATCTGAACGGCAAAGAGACCTCCCACGATGAGAACAACCAGTGCGAATCCTGCAGCAGCCCGTCTTGAGAGGTCCATCTTACCGTCTCATGTATGCGAGGTACTCTCCCGGCCCTCTCTCCTTGACGAATAAGACCGCACGGCCCGCAACCGCACTGGGTTTGGGGTACTGGTTCTCCCGGATCTTGATCCGGCCCGACGTGACCTCTCTCCCGTCGGGGAGGTATACCGCGTCCACGCCGTTCGCGAGGAGTGTCCCGACATCCGTCTCGTCCCTGATGGTGCGGAGGTTACCCCTGAGGAGATACCGCCCGTCGTCGTTCGTGGCGGCAAGCCCGAGACCTGCCATTGCCCCGATAATACCCTCTTCCGTGCCGCCGAGCCCCTCCAGGAGTATTCCGAGATTCTTTGCAAGTGTGCGGACAGGATCCTGTTCCAGCAGTTTGATCTTGGCATCCTGGCCCATGACGATGAGCGGGGGGAGGATCTGCCTCGCGTCCGCAACGGCGAGACCCGGATCGCTGCCTTCGAGGAACTGTTCCTGCATGACCTCTTTTGCAATGCTAAAGATCTCCCTGCACGCCTCAACCCCTGAGGCGTCCACATGAATCACGGCATTGCTGTTATGCGACGTGTACGCGATCGAGGGGTGGACAAAGAGCTGGTGCCTCGTGATCGCATATGCATGGCGGGTGTCGATTGCCTTTGCTATGTCGTGAGCAAGTTTCCCGGTCCCACGAGAGCCGGGAATGTCGGTGTCGTCTATGCCGATATATACAGTAATTTTCATCACCCTTTGACAGAGCCGGGAGGATTTGTTAACGCAAGTTATTTAACAAACGCTTTGATCAGAGCCGGTACATCCCTTCTGCGTTTTACAATAAATTTGTTTTTCTTTTCTGTTTTGTTAAAACAAAAGCATTAACACCGGTTATAAATATAATCATTTATTGCTGATGGGATAGAGATCGTGTGTAATTCAAAACCAGTTACCATGACAGGTGGGTTCTTTACGTGAATGTGGATCGGGCCGAGATCATACGTGATTGTGCAGGGACGGTTTCGGGAATTCGAACCGAGATCGCGAAGTGTATCGTCGGGCAGGAAGCAGCGATAGACTCGATACTGATAACCCTGATAGCCGGCGGACACGCTCTCCTGGAAGGAGTGCCGGGAATTGCCAAAACGCTCCTGGTCACCACGGTTGCCCGGTGCACGGACTGCTCGTTTGCGAGAATACAGTTTACCCCCGACCTTCTCCCTGCGGATATCACCGGGACCAGGATCTACAACATGCAGAAAGGCTCGTTTGAGACCCTGAAGGGCCCGATCTTCCATAACATCGTTCTTGCGGACGAGATAAACCGTGCCCCTCCCCGGGTGCAGTCGGCGCTTCTGGAGGCGATGCAGGAGTACCAGGTGACGATTCACGGTGAGACCTGGCCGATCGGCCGGCCGTTCTTTGTCCTTGCAACGCAGAACCCGATCGAGTCGGAGGGCACGTATCCGCTGCCGAACGCCCAGACCGACCGGTTCATGCAGAAGATCCTGATGGATTACCCCTCAAAGAGCGATGAACTGGAGATCATGGCGAGGTTCACCGCGGAGAAACCGCCCGAGGCGTCAAAGATCATTACCCGGGAGAAGATCGGCGACCTCCATGCGGGCCTGCACCACGTCTACGCGGACGAGACGGTGATGGAGTACGTAGCGGGAATCACCGACTCCACGCGGAATCCGGGCGATTACGTGCCCGATATCGCCGGCTACGTTCGCGGGGGGGCGTCGCCGCGGGCATCGCTGGCGCTGATCCTCTGCGCAAAAGCAGCAGCCCTCATCGATTCGAGAGAACACATAACCCCCGACGACGTCAGGTCGGTCGCGCTGCCGGTGCTCCGGCACAGGATTCTCCTATCGTATCAGGCGGAGGCCGCCGGCGTCACGCCGGACGAACTGGTATCGCGGCTTATCGACGCGGTAGAAGTCCCATGACCTTCGAGGCCGACGCTTCCGCCCCGTCTGCGATATGCCCGCTTACCATGCGCGAGGCCCTGCAGAGGGTCACGGAGATCGAGATGCTGGTGCGAAGACTCTCCGAAGAGATCGGAACCGGCCGTCACCGGTCCTTTTTTTCAGGAACGGGGACTGAGTTCCAGGAGATACGGGAGTATCGTTTCGGGGACGACGTCAGGGCGATCGACTGGAACTGTACTGCACGGTTCTGCGAGCCGTACCTCCGGGTCTTTACCGAGGAGCACGATACCGCGCTCTACCTCGTCGTCGACCGGTCCGCATCCGGGACGTTCGGAAGCGAGAGGTCCAAAGACGAAGTGATCTTTGAGATTGCGGTCTCCCTGGTCTTCTCGGCAGAGAGGTGGGGGGACTCCGCGGGGATCTGCCTGTTTACGGACGATATCGAACTGGTTATTCCGCCGGGGAAGGGGAGAAGGCATACCGCCCTCCTGCTGAACGCGCTGATGACGTACAGGCCGAGATCCCACAAAACCGATGTCGGGAAGACAATCTCCCGGCTACTTGCCAGGATCCCGAAAAGAGCCCTGGTCGTACTCTTATCGGACTTCGATTCCGGGGATTTCGGAGACGATATGCTGCTCCTGAGCCGCAGGCACGAGGTGCGGGCGATACGGGTGAAAGACCGGTCCGAGTACGAGATCCCCGACGCGGGATATCTGCTCGTCCGTGACCCTGAGACCGGGGAGGAACTCATCGTCGATACCTCGGACCCTGAATTTCGGAGGAACTTTGAGGAGGTATCCGCTGCACAGGAAGCAGCGGTGGTCGGGATGTTTGCCGGCGCGGGAATACGGTCCCTTGAGGTCTTCACAGATGGGGACTACGCGGCATCGCTGAAGACATACTTCAAACTCGGCGGGAGGATGGCGGAATGATGACTCTCTCGTTTGAGAACCCCGTATGGCTGGCAGGCCTCTTCATCATCCCGGCGCTCATCCTCTACAACCGCCACTATTCAAAGAGGAAATACCTGCAGGTCCTTGAGTTCTCAAAACTATCGACAGCGAAAGCCGCCGCGGCGAAGATGAAACACGGGAGAGTTCACCGTATCGCATTCTGGATGGGGCTTCTTGCGATCGCCCTGATCTTTGCAGGTCTTGCAAATCCCCAGATACCCCTCGGACAGACGCAGGACGGGGTGAACGTCGTTCTTGCACTGGACGTCTCCGGCAGTATGAAGGCGACAGACTACCAGCCCGACAGGATCACCGCCGCAAAGGTTGCCTCGGAGAACCTGATACACCAGCTCGACCGGAAGGACTACGTCGGCATCGTCACCTTCGACTCCGGCGCGACGACCTCCGCCTATCTCACGCCCGACAGGCAGCGGGTCATTGAGAAACTGCAGTATATCGACGCGAAAGACGGGTCGACCGCAATCGGGGACGGGCTTGCCCTTGCCGTCGATATGGCGCAGTCCATACCCAACAGGAAATGTGTCGTCATCCTCCTCTCCGACGGCGAATCGAACTCGGGCTACGTCTCTTTAGCCGCGGCATCCGGGCTCGCAAAAGAACGGGGCATTCAGGTATTTACCGTGGCGATGGGCTCCGAAGAGCCCGTGCTCGTCGGCTACGACCGGGCGAACAACCCCGAATATGCGACCGTGAACGAGGAAGTCCTGCAGGAGATTGCCCAAAACACCGGCGGCGCGTGCTTCAGGTCGGTGGACGAGGGGACGCTTCAGGAGATCTATGCGAAACTCGACGACGCGATCGTTCGCGAGACGGAGAAGACGCCGGTCGGGTGGGCCTTCTTCCTGGTATCGGCAGGTCTTCTGACGGCGGAGTACTTCATCCGGTACGGCAGGTGGCGGTTCCTCCCATGAGGGAAACCCGGCTCATCGTCCTGGCAGTAGTGATCTGGGCCGTGGTGCAGCCCGCTTTTGCGGGGGAGATCCTCTTCTCGACCGAAAGTCCTCTTCTCTACGGTCCGGAGGACGAAGAGGTCCTCATCCGGCTGGACGTGAAAAACACCCTCGGCGAAGACACTCTCGGATCGTTTACCTGGACCGTGCGCGACCGGGACGACCCGGATACGCGGAGTTTCACCGACAGGCGCGTGATCTTCAGCGACCAGGAGTATACGGAGTTTGGGGTGCATCCCGGTGAGGGGCACGACTACCTGGTGGACGTGACGTTCGACTATGCCGACGGCGATGACCCCGACACGGTCTACCACGTGGCGCTCGAAGGGATACAGCTCCGGTTCGAGGAGGAGCCGGGCGGGTTTGACGCCGATGAAACCCTTGAGAGCGTCCAGATCAGGGTTACGAAGGGTTCGAGCCAGGAGCAGGCCGGTGCACTGCAGAGCGGCGGGAGCGACCGGGTCCCTCAGGTCAGGAGCAGTCCGGACGACATCGAGTCGCTCTCGCGCCTCCTTGAGGAGGAGATGCTCGAGATATCAGAGAAGAAAGAACTCCTGAAGGGCCGGGTGCTGCAGTCGGAGATGTATGCATCGGTCGACGAGTTCCTTGAGGATGCCGGGTTCATCCCGCAGGATCTCGGCGTAACGCTCGGCCGAGGGGTCTACAACGACGAGTTCGGGATGAACTTCGTCAATGCAAGCGGTACGGAGATCCGGGTCTCCGGCGAGCTGGCGGGGAATGATCTCCTCTCCATCACTGTCGAAGCACCCGGCAGGCTTCCGCCGGTCTACGGCATCGACAGGAACGAGACCTACCTGTCGCTGGACTCAAACCTCCAGAACGAGGGTTATGCGGTCTTGCGATCTCTCATGAACGTCACACAGGAAGGGGCTGCAGTAACCATCGATTATGATAGGGGAGGCACGACAAAAGTCGTGAACATAACCGTCCGGAACGGAGAGCCGGTCGATGTGGTCCTGGAAGACCCGGACGGCGGACTCCATTTCATCCTTCCTTTCGTGGTCCTTGCGGTGACGGCACTTTCCGCGTTCCTGCTGTACAGGTATTACCTGAAGTACTCCCGCAGGACCGGGCAGGGCGAAGGGGCGGGGACGAGCACCGACGCCGGGAGTGGCTCCCGCTCTCCCCTGGCGCTGCTTGAGGAGAGTTATGGCAACTATGTAGACGGAGAGTTGAAAGAAGCGTTCAGCACGGCAGGACGCGCGTTACGGCTGCACATTGCGCTCCGGTACAACGGCGGGGAAAACAGCACGAACCTGCAGGCGCTGCTGCTGCTGAAGGCCGGGAAGGATCCCGGATACGGTGCCTGTGCTGATATCCTGGCCGTCTGCGATGCAGTCGTGTACGGGAAGAGCGACCCGGACACCGAGGTGTTTGCCGAGCAGTACCGGCGGATACGATCCATCCTCGATGAAGACCACACGCCGGGGCAGGGCACGGATTAGGGTGTCAGGCCGGGCCCGGGCAGGCAACCCGGCAGCCTTCGCCGGAGGCTACAGGGTGCGCTCCCTCATCGAAGAAGATCTACCAGCCGGCTTATATCCTCGCCGGACGTCGTGTAATTCGTCACGAACCGGACCGTATCGCCGGGGCACCTAAACGTTCGGAGACGGTACTCTTCATTCAGCCGCTGGAGAACCCCGGGAGGCACCTCCGCGATCACCTTGTTCGTCTCCACGCTGCAGACCAGCCTGACCCCGGGGATGCCTAACAACTCGTTGCCCAGGGCGGCGGCCATCTCGTTGGCGTGCAGGGCTCGCTTTCGCCATAGGCGATAGGTGAGCAGGCAGTCGAACCCGGAAGAGAAGGTACCTGCCCCCGATAGATCGATATGCATCTCCCTTTGCAGTTTCCGGAACCTCTCCGCGATTCCGTTATCAGAGATCAGGACCGCCTCTCCTCCCGGAACGCCGTTCTTTGCCGCTCCGAAGGTGGCAACATCGACCCCTGCAAAGAGTGTTTGTTCGCGGAATGGCCGGAGAAGGCGGGCTGCGGCAAAGAACAATCTCGAACCGTCCAGCAGGACAAGTTTGTTGTGTTCGTGCACACAGAGGCAGATCTCTTCGATCTCTTCGGGAGTATACACCAGGCCGTACTCGGTGGGCTGCGACAGCATGACGATCTTACACCTCCCCGATTCATGGCTCGGAAGCGCTCTAAGGAATTCCGAAATTGCTTCCGGATGCACTTTGCCGAATTCGGAAGGCAGCCCGAGAGGCTTCATGCTGGCAATCCCGGCGATCGAAGCGCACCCGCCATTGGCTGCATAGGAGGTTTCGGAACAGAGGTAGAGGGAATTTCGTTCGGCTGCCGCGGCAAGAGCCAGTGCAAGTGCAGTACCCCTATCGGGAGCGTAAAAAGGACTGACATCGTCTTCAAAATGATCGCGAATCCTTGAAAATAGCTCTCTATGAGAACTGCCCCCCTCCAACCGGGATGGGGCATGCCCATCGATGTCTTCAGGCGCAGCCTTACCCTCAGGGCTTTCTCCTGCACAATCTTCATCGTAAAACGCGAGATTCTTCAAATTATTTCCCTCACATCAATTAAACCATGTCATTAATAGTCGGCCTGACCAATTACTATAGTTAATCTTAGTGGAATATTAATTATATTCCCTTTAAGAGGACTGATGAAGAAGGTCGCAGTGATCGGGGCGGGGATTACCGGCATCCAGGCAGCACTCGATCTCGTACAACACGGCATATCTGTATACCTAATAGAAAAGAGCCCGTTTATCGGGGGCCACGTGGCACAGCTGGGGAGGATCTTTCCCACAGACGACAGTTCGATGTGCGTCATTTCATCGAAGATGCACGAGGTGCTCCGGTCTCCGGGAGTCGAACTCTACACGATGACCGAGGTTACAGGCATCGCCGGAGAGCCGGGCAACTACACCCTTACGCTGAGAAAGAGCCCGCGATACGTCGATGCGGAGAAGTGCGACGGCTGCGGCAGGTGTACCGAGATCTGCCCCGTTGAAGTGTACAACGAGTTCGATGCCGGGCTGGGTGTCAGAAAGGCCATTTACAAACCTTACCGGGATGCGGTGCCCGACGTCGTCGTACGCGACTCAAGACACTGCATCGGGTGCGGGTTATGCTACGACGTCTGCCCCACCGAAGCAGTCCTGACGGACTCCGAGGATTCTCAGCAGGAGTTTGACCTCGGGGAGATCACATCGGTGATCGTTGCAACGGGCTACAGCATGTACGACCCGCGGAATGAACCGAGGTACCGCTACCTTACCATCCCCGACGTCATCACGAGTCTTGAATTTGAGAGAATGCTCTCTGCTGACGGCCCGACCGGGGGCGAGATCAGGAGGCTTTCGGACGGTAAAATCCCCAGGTCCATCGTCCTTGTGCAATGCGTGGGTTCTCGGAACCCTTCAATCGGCAGGAATTTTTGCTCAACGGTCTGTTGCATGTACACAATTAAGTGTGCAAACGTGATCAAGGAGAAGTACGGCGACAACATTGACGTGACCATACTGAAATCCGAAACCCGTGCCTATGGAAAGGGCTACCAGGAGTATAACCATAGAATAAAACAGGCCCACAAGATCCAGGTGCTGAGGTGCATGCCCGGTTCGATAGAGTGCGGTAAAGGGAACAGGATGAGGATTGTCGTGGAGAAAATAAAAAGAGACCTTCCCGACACTCCGATCGTTGTTCTCGAACCCGAACTGGTTGTGCTGGCAGCAGGCCTTTCGCCGTCGGCGGGTGCGGAGAGGCTTGCAGAGATGATAGGCATCGAGGTATCGAAGAACGAAGGCTTCCTGTGTCCGGGTGATCCTGCGCTGAACCCTTCCGGCTCCCGGACACCCGGCATTTATATCGCAGGTGCGGCAGTCGCGCCAAAAGACATCAACGACTGCATAAATCAGGCAAAAGCAGCCGCGATGAAGGCATTTCTCGATACGGTCATCCAATCGAAGGACGATGGAGAAGAGTCCGGGTCCGACTAGGAGCGAAATTTGGGTTCCAGTGTATCCGACAATTCCGCTCGGGCTCCTGTGAGAGGAAGATTTACACCAGTAAACCAGCAGCAGAACGGTTCCGGAAACAGGGGGGGAGGGGATTTCAAGGAGAGCCGGGAGAGCACCGATGGAACAACTCCGGCTAGTTACAACTTCTCTCCGCCGCCCCTACTCCTGACAGACCCGGTACCGGCCCTGCGGCACCGTGATCTCGAACCGTGCGCCCCTGCCCGGCTCGCCGGTCTCTTCGATCGTGATGCCGGTGATATCGAGGATCTCGCGCGACAGGGACAGCCCGAGCCCGGTATTCTTTCCGAACCCGCGAGCAAAGATCCTCTCTTTCAGTTCGGGTGCGATACCGTCGCCATCATCCTCGCAGACGATGACGCAGCTTCCATCGCGAACCACGGACGTGAACCGGATCGTTGTGATCGTTTCTCCGTGGCGCAGGGCGTTGTCGATCAGATTGGAGAAGACCTTGCTAATGAGCGGATCGGCAAGCACATCAACTCCCGTGGGAATACCGTTCTTTAGCGCCACCCGGCCGAGGCTGGCGCTCCTGCCCGCATCGCTCACCAGGGCACGGATCTCTTGCCAGACAGGGAGATGCACCCCGACCATCTCGTACTCCTTGCTGAACAGGATCATCGACGAGATCCGGCTGCTTGCCGTAGAAATACGGGACAGGTAGTCGTCATCTATGGGATCGGAGTTTCTCTCGCGCAATAATTCGAGATAACCGTCCAGTATCTGCAGCTGGTTGTTGATATCGTGCCGGGTGATACCCGATAGCAGGTTGAGCTTCTTGTTCGCCTGCCGCAAAGCGTCTTCCGCCCTCCTGCGCTCGGTGATATCGTTGATGACCGAGAAGTGGACTGTCCTGCCTTCCATGGAGATCGGGGAGGAGTGTGCTTCGACGACCCGGATCTCCCCGCCGGCAACCCGATGCGAGGACGTGAAAAAGGTGTCCCGTTCTGCTCTCGGCGGATCTGCAGGTATCGTCTCTGGAGAGTGGGCGCTGAAGTCACGTATGGATAACGAGCACAACTCGCTCTTCGCCTTTCTGTAAAACCGTTCTGCAGCAAAGTTTGCATCGATGATCTTCCCGGTCCCGGGTTCCAGGAGCAGCATAATGGAGCCATGACGCTCGAACATCGAGTGGAACCTTGTCTCGCTCTCCTTAAGGGCCTCCTCCATCCGCTTCCTTTCGGTGATGTCAGTCAGTGCTGAGAATATCCCGACAACCCGTCCCTCCAGGACATGCGGGACCAGGTGTACCGCAAATATATGCTCACGGCCTTCCCGGTCCCGGTTAAGGCTCTCAAAGCCAATCTCCTGCCCATCAAGAGCCCTCTGGAAGTACGAAGAGATGCGTAGATACCCGCTCTCAGGCAGCAGATTCTTTATGCTCTTTCCGATCAGGTCGCCCCAGGGGCGCCCGTACCACGCTGCATGCGCTTTATTGATATAGACAAACCGCAACTCCGTATCCAGATACGAGAGGAGAGTAGGGACGCCGTTCATCACCAGTTCCAGCAGTTCTTCACTCTTCTTAAGCGCCTCTTGTGCCCGTTGCCGCTCGGTGATGTCCCGCACCGATATGAGGATTGACGGAGTACCCTTAACGGTGATGGATTTACCGATACTTTCAACCCATCGCTCTTTCTGGTTCACCGTGAGAACCCTGTAGCACGCAATGTAGCCATCAGTCCCTTCCGGTGCCTTCGTGAGATCCCTGAGCGCATCTCCCTGCGAATCGGCGGCAATGAACTCCATGACGTTCCTTTTCCCGATGATATCGTCGGGATCCTCCGCTTCTATAATCCGGCCTGCTGCATGGTTCGCGAAGAGAACCTTTCCTCCGAGATCAAGGATGAGAATGCCGTCGAGCGAGTGCTCCACAAGGGTCCGGAACTTCTCCTCGCTCTCGGACAGAGCCCTGAGAGCGTTCAGACGGTCGATCTCGGCCGCCGCTTTGGCAGCAATGATATCGATGAATTCCCGGGCGGAAGGAGGCAGGTTGAGCGGGGTCCGGCTTAAGATACAGAGGACCCCAACGACCTGTCCCTCGGAATTACGTAGTGCGGTCCCGTAATAACCCCGGATATTAAATTTGTGGAGATTCTGGCTTTCGGGAAAAAGCTCGGTGACATTGTCGGGGTACGTGCAGAACCCGGTCTCAATGGTATGCTCCGAGAGCGTCCCGTGCAGGGTGTAGGAATACTCCGGGATCTTTTTACCGTCGAGGATCATGGAGAGTACCTGGACGCGCTCATGGTCGGACGTAATCTCGCCGATCATGGTGCCGTCGGCACCAAGCCAGGTACTGATACTCTCCGTTATTCGATCCAGGGATTCCGTGCCGGTCGTTCCCACCATGCCGGTCACCAGCGCACGGAGCGCCCTCTCGGCAGCCTTGATCTCGGTGACGTCGCGGACGACCGTTAGCATGGTCGGTCGCCCGTTGAGGTCGAAGAGACTGGTAGTCACATCAAGGATCTTTTCGCGGTTGTCTTTTGCCACGTAACTGGTCTGGAAAACTACGCGTCTGGTTTGCAGGAGTTCCTGAATAAGTTCAGGGGCTCGTTTTTGCATCTCCGGGGTATCGAGATCGATGAGACTTACGCCCTGCAGTTCCTCACGGGTCATGCCGAGGATCCGGCAGGCCGATTCGTTGGCATCGATGAATCTTCCCGGCCCCCGCGGCGTGATTTCGTTGACCAGTATGCCCTCGCTCGCGTTCTCCAGGATCAGGCGATAGCGCTCTCCAGTCTCCCGTATCGCCTCTTGTGCCCGTTTTTGTTCCGTTACATCCTCGATCGTCGAAAGGATGTGAGGCATGCCGTCGATCGAAACCGTACTCGAAGAGAACCGGCAGGTCCGGATCTCCCCGGCCTTGCTACGGCACCGCAGTTCCATACCCTGTACGAAATGCTTCTTCCGGAGGGTTGAAACGAACCGGGCAAACTCGTCACTATCAGCAAATAGTCCCAGTTCCTCTGACGTTTTGCCGATCACTTCCGCCCGGGCATACCCTGTGTTTCGCAAAAACGCATCGTTGACGTCGGTGAAGACGCCGCTGGATATCGATGTGAGGGTAAGCGAGACAGGGTTGCTCTTAAAGATCGTGGAAAACTTATACTCCGAATCCCGCAACTTTTTCTCCGCCTGCATGCGTTCGGTGACGTCCCGAAACGAAAGAAGCATGGCGGGTGAACCCTTGTATGAGAGCTTCCCGCAGATGCATTCGAGCCACTTCTCCCTGTTTGCAAGGGTGACGATCTTACAGTTCATCGAAACCGGATCATTCCCCTGCACAACCCGCCCCAGATCCTGGATTGCGCTCTCGCGTGTGTCCGGGGAGACAACATCCAGCACGTTGATCCCGCCTGCGGCATCCAGGTCGGTCGCGCTCTCGACGATATCGGCTGCCCTCCGATTGGCATACAGGACCCGTCCGGTACAATTGGCGATGACGATACCCTCGTTCGACTGCTCTACGACCGCCTGCAACGTCTCAGTGCTCTCACGCAACGCCTGCTTCTTCTGGGTAAGCAGATCGAAACTCTTGCGGAGTTCTTCTTCGGCAGCGGCAGCTTTTTCATAGGCAGAACGAAGTTCATCCGCTGCCTTCTTCCGCTCCGTGTTGTCGATAAAGGTCTCCAGCAGGCATTCCTTCCCGCGGAAGTTGAACGGGGCGACATGCTTTATGATATCGACCGTTCTTCCGTCCGCGGTCAGCAGCGTATGTTCGGCATTGTCCACATTCCGGTGCAGAACCGTGATCGGACATCTGCTCGGTTCTGCCGTGCAGATGTACTGGTGGCAGAGGTTATTGACGATCTGATCTCTCGCCGCCCCTATCATCCTCGCTGCAGCGGGGTTGAGATCGATGATCTTGTGCGTTTCAGCATCGATAATGACGGCCCCTTCCCGGGCAGAGGTGTAAATCTGCTGGAGGAAATCGTGGCTCTCAGCGAGTGCCGCTTCCAGTTCTCTGCGTTCGGTGACATCCTTGAAGATCCCGCGGATATACTGCGGCTTCCCATTCAGGGTGTTGCCTGTGGCAAGGCCTTCGGCATACACCTTGCTCCCGTCACGGGCCCGGAACACCACGTCTATGATACCTGCGTTTTCGCCGGAGAGTACGCAGGAAATGTGCTCCTTGAAGCGCTCCAGACTCTCGTCATGGATGATATCAAATATCTTGAGAGTATCGAGGTCGTCCTTGTACCCGAGCGTGTCCAGCCATTTTTTGTTGACGAACAGAAAATGCCCGTCGGGAGCCACACTCATAATCAGGTCGCTCGCATTCTGGAGGTCAAGATAGTGCTGCTCCTGCTTCGCGAGCGTGATCTCCGCCCGCTTCCTCCTCACCGCCTGCCGGACCTTGTGCGCGAGCTCGGCGAACTGGGCCTTCGGGTCCCCGCCTTTCTGCACGTAGAAGTCAGCACCGTTGTTGATGGCCTCGATCACGACCTCCTCGCGGCCTTTGCCGGTGAACAGGATGAAGGGGAGATCGCCGAATTGCTCTCTGACAACCTTTAAAAACGCTATCCCGTCCATGCCCGGCATGTGATAGTCGGAGATGATAGCATCATACGACCGGATTGCAGGGCTGGCCAGCGCATCCTGTGCTGATATCGAAGTTGCGATCTGGAACTCTCCTGACTGTTCCAGGAAGAGTCGGGCCAGCTCAAGGAGATCAGGCTCGTCATCGACGTATAGAACCGATATCAAGAATGTTTCTCCCCTCAACCCTCTGATCGACCCGTGGGATGGCATATACCAGGAGAACTCCCGGTACCAGTCCCCGCATTCCGTCCGGGAGCCGATGTTGATAATTCAGTGTTTGTTCATATAATCATTTCATTTTGGCCGTATGAGTCTATTTCGAGTACCCGATAAAATTCCATAGAATTCTGAGTATTATGCCTGAAGGACGATCGAGACCGGCCTCAGCTCCGGCGCTGAAGCGGATCTATTCGCATCGCAGGAGATTGCCTTCATACCGGTATCTCCGGCCATTATGAGGCACGATTGCATATGGCGCCACCCTACATCGGGATTCCGGCAAAGCACCCGGAGGCGCGCCTGCCGTATGAGGGTCACCAGCCGAAGCCACCCTCCTCCATCAGCCGGGCAGCGTTCCTCAATCCCCATGCATCCAGAATTAGAAACGCACCTGCCATGAACACGATCCCGGCGAGCAGGAAGACGAGGAGATCGACCAGCCCCTCTGGCAGGGTAACGGCGAGAACCCCGAGAACCAGCGAACTTACGCCCAGCCCGAGCGTATACCAGAAACCCTGGGGCAAATGCCCTCGCTCCCGCACCACCCGGAGCAGCGTGACGACGGCGCTGGAAAAGAACCAGACCACGAGAACCAGCAGGATGAGGACGAGGTACAACTCCCAGAAGACAAACAAAACGATCCCTGCACCTGCCACGAGGCTTCCCCGGATTATGTCCTTGTTCGCATGCTCCTGCCTCTTCCTCTGCCTGATGCCCCTGACAATCGTGAGGAGGCCAAGAATGAGAACAAGGGAGGGCAGGATTACGGTGAAAAAGGGCGTAACATCAGAGATCGCCAGAAAGAGAAGGATCGTGGCTATCGCCCACAGGAGCGCTCCAAAACCCATCCGGAGCCTCCAGCTCGTATGCTGATCTAGAAGGCGCTGCAGAGGGTCTTTTCGGGTTGCATCTCTGCCCGTAACAAGAATGGTCTCCATTGTCTCGTGGATCATGAGGAGAAGAGGGGCGTCGTCGATCAGGTGCATGATGGGGTTCTTCTCCGGGTCGTACCGGTCCATGTGGACACGGTACTCCGAGACGGTCTCATGGGCGTGGTACTGGCCCTTCCGGTAGCTCGCGATGGTCTCAGGGCTCGGCACGTTGATGGGCGAGCGTTTCCAGTCCGGTTCGAGCGGTTCGGTCACCAGGGTCCTCGGTACGACGACCTGAAAGACCCCCTGGTGCAGTGCATCGAGATACGACTCAAGCGTGCCCAACCGCTCTCCTCCCCGGTCTCCCGCAGATACCGTAACAGTATCTCTGGAAACACTTGTATAAAAAACAGGGGTGAGCCGTCGGGCGCTCAGCGGGGGACCGGCGCCTCCGGAGAAGGAGCCGCGCTCTTCCTGTAGATGAACCGCTTTGCTGCCGGTGAGAGGACCATCTCCGGCGTCATATACGCGTACATCTGGATAAGCCGGGCGATGATGCCGGTCCAGCCGGTCTGGTGGCTCGCCCCCAGCCCGGCGCCGTCGTCGCCGTGGAAGTACTCGTAGAAGAGGATGTGATCCCGCCAGTGCGGGTCCTCCTGGAACTTCGCCGCCCGCCCGAAGACCGGGCGCCGGCCGTTCTCGTCGCGGAGGAAGATGCGCTCGAGCCGGTTCTTGATCTCCTCGCTCACCTCGTAGAGGTTCATCCATCGCCCCGAGCCGGTGGGGCACTCAACGGTGAAGCTGTTCCCGTAGAACGCGTAGAGGTTGAGCAGGCCCCGGATGATCAGCATGTTCATCGGGAACCATATCGGCCCCCGCCAGTTCGAGTTCCCGCCGAACATCTCCGTGTTGGACTCCGCCGGCAGGTACTCGACTCCGAACTCCTGCCCGTCCAGGACGAAGGTGTAGGGTTCCTCCGCGTGGGCGCGGGAGATGGAGCGGATGCCGTAGTCGCTCAAGAACTCCTTCTCGTCGAGCATCCGCGCGAGGATCCGGCGCAGCCGCTCTTCGTTCACCAGGGAGAGGAGGCGGCGGCCGTGGAACCCGGGCCGGCCGGGCGACGTGATGTTGGCGGTGAGCAGGGGGTGTTTTTGGGTGAACCAGCGTGCGCGTTCCTGGAATACGGACGCCTCTTTGAACAGCTCCGGGGAGAAGACGGTGCTCGAGCAGAGGGCGAGGAGCCCGACGAGGGTCCGGACCCGCAGGCGTGTCGCGCTCCCGTCCGGCAGGTGCAGGAGGTCGTAGAAGAACCCGTCCCACTCATCCCACATCCCCTCCTGGTTCTCGCCCATGCGGTTCATCGCGGACGCGATCCAGAGGAAGTGCTCGTAGAACTTGATGGCGAGTTCCGTGTAGACCGGGTCGTGGACGGAGAGGATGGCGGCGATCTCGAGCATGTTCTGGCAGTAGAGCGCCATCCACGCCGTCCCGTCGGACTGCTCCAGGTAGCCTCCCGACGGGATCGTCGCGCTCCGGTCAAAGACGCCGATGTTGTCAAGACCGAGGAACCCGCCCTCAAAGACGTTCTGGCCGTAGCGGTCCTTGCGGTTCACCCACCAGGTGAAGTTCATCAGGAGTTTCTGGAATACCGTCTCGAGGAACCGGGTATCGCTCACGCCGAAGACCTCCTCCTCGACGCGGTAGATGAGGAGCGCCGCCCAGGCGTGGACGGGCGGGTTGACATCACTGAAGTTCCACTCGTAGGCCGGGAGCTGGCCGTTCGGGTGGAGGTAGCGCTCGTGCAGGATCAGTTCCAGCTGCCGTTTGGCGAAGTCCGGATCGATCATCGTGAACGCACCCAGGTGGAATGCGAGGTCCCAGGCCGCATACCACGGGTACTCCCACTTGTCCGGCATGGAGATGATGTCCGCGTTGTACATATGGAACCACTGGCTGTTCCGGATGGGCAGCCGGCTGCCCTGAGCCATGTTGGACCCGTGCTGGCGGAGCCAGCGGTCCAGGTCGTAGAAGTAGTACTGCTTCGTCCAGAGCATCCCGGCGAGCGCCTGACGCATCACGTTCGCGGCGTCGGGGCCGACCGGCGGAGGGGTGATGTTGTCGTAGAATGCGTCCGCCTCCCTTGCCCGCGTGCTGAAGGTCTCCTCAAATCCCTCCCCGAAAGGAGCCTCCCCTCCGGCGGCAGGGGGGGCCTCGTTCAACCGCAGCCGGACCGTCCGGCTCTCGCCGGGGGGGACGGCCATCGTGAAGTATGCCGCGGCTCTCGTTCCGGTCCGGCCGGGGTTCACCGCCGCGGCCTTGCCGGAGACGATGCGGTCATTGATGCCGTCCTTGACGAACGGCGAGGCGTTCGGGGTGCCCGATATGCGCTCTGTATTCGTCTCATTCTCGGTGAAGAGCAGTTCGGGGGTACCCTCGCAGTGGAGGTACCGGTCTCCAAGGGCCGGGTGGGCGGCGTGGATGACGCTCGTGCCGGGCGGGCCTTCCACCTGCCGTAAGACGGGCTTCCTGGTGCCCCGCTCGATCCACCAGGTGTTGCGGAACCAGAGGGTGGGCAGCAGGTGCAGGGTCGCCTCCTCCGGACCGCGGTTATGCACGGTGATTCGGACCAGGATATCCTCGGGCGTTGCCTTCGCGTACTCCACGAAGACGTCGAAGTAGCGGTCGGCGTCGAATATCCCGGTATCGATGAGTTCGTACTCCAGTTCGTCCCGGCTGCGGCTTCGGTTTGTCTCTACAAGGTCATCGTAGGGGAACGCCGCCTGCGGGTACTTGTAGAGGTACTTCATGTAGGCATGGGTCGGGGTGTTGTCGAGATAGTAGTAATACTCCTTCACGTCCTCGCCGTGATTCCCTTCGGCGTTCGAGAGCCCGAAAAGCCGCTCCTTGAGAAACGGGTCGACGCCGTTCCAGAGGGCGAGGGCAAAACAGAGGCGCTGGGAATCGTCCGATATGCCGGCAATCCCGTCCTCCCCCCAGAGGTAGGTGCGGGAGCGTGCGTGGTCGTGGGGGAAGTACGCCCAGGCGTCGCCGTCGTCACTGTAGTCCTCCCTCACCGTCCCCCACTGCCGTTCGCTCAGGTAGGGTCCCCACCGGCGCCAGGGGATGCCCTGCTCATAAACCTCCCTGAGCCGCTCTCCTTCCTCTGTCGCGGGGGCAACATCATCAGGTGACATGCGGCGGGTAGACGGAAACGAGGCGGATATACTTTTCGATGGGGCTGCAGGACCGGACTGTCCCGGCTGTTTTGCCGCGACAAACAGCCCCCTCTCCGGGACGCACTGGCAAAAAAAAGAGCGCAAGACCGCTTCAGCGTGCCGCCATCGGCCTCTTCGGTTTTTCCGATTCCGCAGCCTCGACCGCTTCATGAAGCGCCGCGCCGGCCATCACGAGGGCTTCCGGCGTGACCATACCCTGAGCGATGAGGTATCCGTTGGCATCGCGGAGAGCCTGTTTGAGGTCCTTTGCCCAGAGGTGCTCAATGAGGAAGAGCGCTGCGGCGCTGTTGTTCGGGATCATCTCTGATACGTTCCGGATACTCTCCTCGGTCATACCAAAGGTCCGCCGGGCGGCCACCATGGCACCGGCCTCTACGCCTCTTCGTGCCCCTTCTTCTCCCCCGGCGCCGAGGCCCATGAGTGCGCCGACAGCGGCGCCGAAGCGCTGCCGTTCCTCATCGTCGAGTTGCGTAGCTTCCATGCCACTGACGTCGCCGTTCACATCCTTCCATACGAACCGGACGTCGATCAGCCTGACAGTACCCGCTTCCATCGCCGACCCAAGCGCCTGGCGGATCTGGCCGTGGAAGTCCGGGTTTTCGAATCCAATGACCAGGAGCTGCATCGGTCCATACATGACTTCAGCCATTTTCCAGTACTCCTTCAACAAATGCATAGATTACTTGCCCGCGTCCCGTGATTCGTTGCCGTCATGCTAGAATACAAATGCGGGCAACTCTGCCTGCGAACGTCTCGTCTCTCTGGAAGTACGCACACCTGAGGCGGGTCAAGACCAGAATTGGTTATAAGATATAAAAATATGCTAATAGAAATTTGGTATCTTCAGATCCTCGGATAAGCGCTGTCTCAGTCCTCTCTCCTCGATCAACCCCGGATCAACGCGTCATCTGGTCGATCGCCGCAGTAACCGCAAGGATGAGCGCGTCGTCGTGGCCCGGTTCCACCTCCACGCCGTAGGTGTCCCGGACCCGGAACCACTTCTTCGAGACCCCGGCAACCCGCCCTCGCCGTCCCGCGTCGATGTGATACTCGTGGTCGAGGATGTTCCCCTGCACCTCCCAGTCCCCCTCCCCGGGGATGCTGACCGTCCACCGGTCCCGCATGGGCGTGACCAGCGCCTTCTTGATCGTCGCCGCCGTACCGCCGTCCCCCCGCTCGATCTCCATGGTATCCCTGACCCGGAGCATCCTCTCCTGGATCCTGTAGAGGTCCTGCCCCTCCCTGCTCTGGATCACCAGCGTATTCCGCACGCGGAGCGCTTTGCCGTCCACCTTGAATGCCCGCTCTCCCGCCGAGTCCTCGATCCAGTAGTCGTCCCCGATATCGATGAGTCGCTCTTTCATCTTATACCGGTGCGCCCCACCGGCCTCTTCGCGCCCCCGAAGGCCGCCTTCCGCTCTTCTTCGCATCATGGATATCACCCTCTGGCTGCCGTTGCCAATCATAGTGCCGGCACATTATGGTTACTACGCAGTGCAGGCCGGCGATTCAGCGGGCCGGAACGGGCAGGAACCGTCCGATCATCAGAGTGCTGCCGCCCGGATGCGATCCTCCGACAGCGGATCCGGCATCGGAAAAAGATTAATCCCTGACGGCACCTGACACGGCGCTCACAACATGGAGAGTGCAAGATGTCCGAGAGATGGAAGGGCACGGTCAATCTCGATATCCGGGATTCGGTGCCTGACTGGGAACCCTACCTGCAGCCGCAGGCACCGGCGGATGCCCCCAACATCCTGATGATCGTC
>DAOSER010000001.1:0-48402 GCA_035363235.1 Methanoculleus sp. | reverse complement strand
CCATGTAGACCTGGTCGATATCCGGCCGCTCCTCGCGGTCCACCTTGATGCAGACGAAGACGTCGTTTAAGAGTTTCGCGACCTGCGGGTCTGCAAACGACTCTTCCTCCATGACGTGGCACCAGTGGCAGGCCGAGTAGCCGATAGAGAGAAATATCGGTTTGCCCTCCTCTCGCGCCCGCGAGAACGCCTCCTCACCCCAGGGGTACCAGTCGACGGGGTTATGGGCGTGCTGGAGCAGGTATGGACTCTGTTCGTGGATCAGCCGGTTCGGTGGCAATTCTTCCCGCACCGGTGCTTCTGGCGCTTCCGGGTCATGTCCGCGTGCCGGGTTCATATTCCTGACGTGCTGATGCAGGCTAATAAAGGTGACTCTTCCCGGTGGAAAGGACGCTCCGAGGGGTGAAAAACCTGCCTTTGCACCGCCGGGGTGGAGGGCGCCTTGCGGTGCCCCGGCATTAAAAGTGAAGAGGTCCCGGCCGGATGCCTTCTTCACTCCGCGATGGGGATCTCCTTCGTCTCCTCCGCGACCGGCTGGACATAGGGGACATCCACGGCCAGGAGGCCGTTTCTGAAGGTCGCCTTCGCCGCATTGGGATCGACCGGG
Organism: Methanoculleus sp.; assembly: GCA_035363235.1. GTDB lineage: Archaea > Halobacteriota > Methanomicrobia > Methanomicrobiales > Methanoculleaceae > Methanoculleus. The sequence goes on along the minus strand of DAOSER010000001.1, from coordinate 47,795 downwards.
CAGCCTATCGCGTAGGTCCCGACGTAGCGGACGTCGCCGCGGGATGCGTCGATGGAGAAACTGGTCTCCTGCATTTTAAAGGTAATATCCTTCTTCTCAACGCCCGGCAACTCGATCTCGATGTGAAGGTTCTCTCCGTCCTCATCCGAGTAAGCGCAGACATAGGGTGCGACTCTCAATGCTGCCATCTCATAACCTCCTATTCGGCAACAGAGGGGTGAGGGTGCTATTTAACGTTTGCCTCTCCCCGTGACCCTGCCCGGACGCGGCGCCAACCCGCCGCCCCGGGGTGCGGGCGGCCGTACCCACGGAGGCGGAGGTTTTATCCTGTGCTCATCAAGTATCATGCATGAGCGAGCGGTTCATCTCGAACGGGCAAGGAGACCCCCTGCGCACGCTGGGGGAGGAATTGCCCGCAGCAAGCCCCGTACACTTTCGCCCCGCGGCTATTCTTCATGACAGATGAGCCCCAACAATAAGAGATAATGGCACTGCGGGTTGTCAGCAACTATCTCCGTCTTCCCCAGAAGACCTTCTGGATCATCGACACGCTCGCGTACCATGCCAAGAGTTTGTATAATGTTGGACTGTACAACGTTCGGCAGCACTACGCCACACACCAGGAGAACTGTCAGATCCTTCAGGGGATCCGGCTGGATCACACCTCCAAGGTAGATATTTTGGTCGGATCCTACCTCCCATTTACCCGGAAGAAGGATTTCCCCTTCAAAGAATACAGCAACTACACTCAATCCAAGCCGAACGAGAACTTTAGCCTCCTGCACAACGACCCCGCTCAGCAGACGCTCAGATCTGTTGAAGAAGCCTACAAAGGGTATTTTGAGCTGCTAAAACAGTATCGCAAGGGGAAACTTGAAAACTGCCCTCATCCCCCCCACTACCTCCCTAAAGACGGCCGGTTCAAGCTGGCATTCCCCCGGGCGCACCTGACGATCCGCAATGGGTCCGTGACGCTCGGCATGTCATACAAATTCAGGAAGTTACACGGTCTGACGGGGAAGGAGCTCACGTTCCCGATCCCGCCGTGCATCAAGCCGCACCAGATCCGGGAGGTCACGATCCTGCCGGTCAACGGCGGGAAGGCGTACAAGATCGAGTTCTGTTACAGAGTTCCCGCGAAGCCGAAGAACCTCGACCCCACTCAGTTCCTTGCGATCGACCTCGGGCTCAACAACTTTGCGACGCTGGTTGACACCGCCACCGGGGCTGCCGTCATTCTCGACGGTAAGCGTATCAAGTCAATTAACCGGTGGTACAACAAAGAGAACGCACGGTTGCAGAGCATCAAGGATAAGCAGAAGATTGAGGGCATCACGAAGCGGCAGGCCCGGTTGCTGAAGAAGCGGGACTGCCGGATCACCGAAGCGATGAACCGATACGTGGCCTGGATCGCGAACTATGCCATCCAGCACCGGATCGGGACGATTATTCTCCCTCGCTGGGACGGGATCAAGGATAAGATCAACCACGGCAAGCGGGGGAACCAGAACTTCGTGCAGGTACCCTACTTCAAGTTCCGGCAGAAACTGAAGAGCAAGTGCGAACTGTATGGGATCCGATTTGATGACACCCACTCAGAAGCCTACACCTCGCAGGTCGATGCCCTGAACCTGGACCCGATCCGCAAACCCCCCTACGGGAAGACCCGCAGAATCAAGCGCGGATTATACCGGAGTGCTCTGGGCACCCTGATCAACGCCGATGTCAACGGCGCTCTGAACCACCTGAGAAAGGTAGCCGGTGATTCCGTGATTCCACGGATAATCGGTAGGGGCCGCGTCAACCGGCCCGTGCGAATAAGGACGGCTTTTGAACGGTCAACCTTCGCACCTATTAAATTGCAGCCCTGTACCCCGCAAGGGATCCCGGCAGCAAGCCCCCTGCGTTAGCGGGGGGTAGTTGACCCCGCGGTTCGAGAACGCCGGGGTGGTCGGAACCTGCACGCCGATCGGGCGCTACGATCTCTGGACGCTCGAGGCCGACGGGCGATGCAAAAATTGTGGGGTCACGGGCCCGCACGACCTCGCGATCGGGTCCAACCATTTCACGACCCGGTGCCGCAACTGCGGCTACACGCATTTCTACCGGTTCAATCTGGAGTATATGGGAAAGCGCCCCATCGGCGAAGCCGAAGAGGTCAGCGCTCCTCCCGCACCATAGTGATCGCGCCTTTCGGGCACTCGTTCGCGCAGATGCCGCACCCCTTGCAATAATCGAGGTCGATGTTGAGTTCTTCGTCGATGACCCCATCCGGGCAGTACTGGGCGCAGAGCCCGCAGGCGTTGCACGTCTCCTTGTCCACCACGGGCCGGAACGTCCGCCAGGTACCTGTCTTCCCCGACGCGGCCTCTTTCGGCCTGCTGAGCGCAAGTCTCTCTCTCATATCTTCAGCTCCTCGTATGCCGCCTTGGCAGCCTTCACGTTCCGCTCGTCGCTAAACATCTCCCGGATCGCCTGCTCCGCCGAGGGGAGGGTGACGATGCCCATCTTCGCGAGCGCCCCGAGCACCGGGGTGTTCAGGATGGGACTTCCCGCGACCACCAGGTTCTCGGCGAGCGCGATCCCGGTCAGGTCGACGTGACGGCAGGTCCCGTTGCACCCGGCAACAGGGTGGGCGCTGTTCAGGAGAACCGCCCCGTCGGCCTTGAGGCCGTCCAGGACGTCGACAACATCCATAATACTCGTATCGAGTACGATCACGAGGTCCGGCTCGTGGATCTGGCTGTAGACCTTGATCGGTTCGTCATCGATCCGGACGAACGAGACGACCGGCGCCCCGCGCCGCTCCGCCCCGTAGAAGGGGCATGCCGTTGCATATTTCCCGTCTCTGAACGCTGCGAGGGCGAGAAGTTTCGCGGCCGTGACGCCGCCCTGCCCGCCCCGGGAATGAATCCTGATCTCATACATGGTCGCTCACCCCGAACCACATCTCCTCGCCGGGATGCCGGTTTCGGACAAAATCCGCGATATCGTTGTAGGTGACCTCCTGGCCGCCAAGGCCGGCGATCACGCTGTAAGGTTCGATGCCGGTCTTCGACCGGATCGAGTGCGCCACCACGCCCCCAAAGCCGAAGGAGTAGTCGCGGTCGATCACCACGACCTCCCGGCCGGCAAGGTCGAGGTCCGGGAAGGGGCGGAACCAGCGCAGGCGCATGGAACCTGCCTTAACCCCCTCATCGCGGAGATGGTCGATCGCCACCTCGGCCTCTTTCCCGAGCGATCCCATGGCGACGACGATGACCTCGGCATCCTCGCACCGGTAATCCTCGGTTGGGCCGTAGGCGCGGCCGAACCGCCCGGCGAACTCGCGCTCGACCTCCGCGATCACATCGCGGGCGTCGCGCATCGAGCGCTCGATATCCCAGCGGAACCGGAAGTAGTCGGCCGGCCCGGTCATGGGGCCGTAGCCACGCGGATTCTCTGTGTCGATGGCGTGCGGGAGGCGGAAGGGAGGCAGGAAGTCACCGATCTCGACGGTCTCGAGCGCCTGTGTGATGTGGCTCAATGCGAACCCGTCCAGGTTGACCATCACCGGGAGGAGAACCCTCTCGTCCTCGGCGATCCGAAACGCCATCAGGGTGGCGTCGTAGGCTTCCTGGACCGTGCCCACAAAGACCTGCAGCCAGCCCGTGTCGCGCTGGGAGAAGGCGTCGGTATGCTCTGCCCAGGTGTTCCACCCGGGCCCGAGAGCGCGGTTGACGTTCGCCATCACAATCGGCAGGCGCGCGCCCGCAGCCCAGTGGACCATCTCGTGCATGTAGAGGAGGCCGTGCGAACTCGTCGCCGTGAACGTCCGGACTCCCCCGACGCTCGCTCCGATGCAGGCCGCCATGGCCGAGTGCTCGCTCTCCACCGGGATGTAGCGGCTTGCAAGGTCGCCGGAGGTGACATAGTCGGCGATCTGCTCGACGATCTCGGTCTGGGGGGTGATCGGATATGCGGCGACGACACCCGGCTTTGCGGCCTTCACTGCGGCCGCCACCGCTTTGTTGCCGGTTGCGATCGTCAGCATACGCCTGCCTCCTCGCGGGAGAACCGCTGGATGTTCTGCTCCACCTGCTGGCGCATCAGATCGAGGGTCTCAGGGCTCAGGTTCTTGAACCTGCCCTGGCCCTTGATGTAATCTTCGAGGGGCGCGGGGCGCTTCATCGCCGCCTTCGACGGGCCGCTGATCGCGAGTTTCCCGAACTCACGCTCGTAAAGGATCCAGGTCCCGGTCTTCACGGCGAGTTTCCCCATCTCGACGGTCTTTTCCGTGGGGTAGCGCCATCCCGGCGGGCACGGCGCGAGGATGTGGATGAACTTGGGCCCTTCAATCGAGAGCGCCTTCTTGACCTTCTTGTAGAGATCGAGGGGGTAGGCGCTGCAGGCAGTCGCCATGTAGGGCGGGTTGTGCGCCTCGACGATCCGGTCGAGGTCCTTCTTGGCCGTGGGTTTGCCGCCGGGGGTCGTGGTGGTGCGTGCCCCGAGCGGTGTCGAGCCCGATCGCTGCATGCCGGTGTTGCCGTATGCCTCGTTGTCGTAGCAGATGTAAAGGAAATTGGTGCCGCGCTCAAAGGCGCCGGAGAGCGCCTGGATCCCGATGTCGACCGTGCCGCCGTCGCCTGCGTAGACGATGACGTTGGTCTTTTTCCCGGTCGCTGCAAAGGATTCGCTCATGCCGGAGGCGCAGGCGGCGGATGCGGCAAATGCTACATTATAGACGGGCACGTTCATCGCCGTGCCAGGATAAATCCCCTGGATGACGCTGGTGCAGCAGGCGGGTACGACCAGGACAGAGTCGGGTCCGGCAGCTTTGAGCACGTAACGCAGACACAGGGAAGAGCTGCACCCCGCACAGGCGGACGTGCACTTATAGAGATACTCCTCCTTTGGAATCGCTGACAAATTGCTTACACTCCTCTCATCTATATCTGTCATCAATTGTAATGAGAGTTTTGCGATCTTTTTCCCGGGCACCCGGTGGCCTTCCGCGGGAATGACTGCTGAAAATACGTCGGAATGAAATATGCACAGAAAAACGGGGCGGGGGCGGAGTCCGGTTGTACCGGAATTCTGCCTGCCCCCCACTTACTTTCGTTCAGTTTCCGGCGTTCTGTCCGGGGGCGCGCCTCTCCCGTGTCGGGGCCGGGCGAAACAACCGGCGGATCAGGCCGACGTAACATTTCAGGCAGAACGGCGTGAAGACCCATACCCCCATCTCCAGGAGGGGAAAGAGGCCTTTGCGGCGTATCCGGTAACGGTAGCTCTCGAGATTCATCTTCATGTAAACCGGCGCGATCTCCTCGAACCACCGGGCTCTGGTGAGCCTGCCTTCGGCGACCGTCCGCGAGATCTCATCGAGGAAGTCCAGGATCTCCATATCCAGGGGCCCCTCTGCGGGACGGGGGGTGAAATCGTCATCGATGATGAGCGGTATCGCCTTGTACTCCCCGACGACGCCGTTCTTTTGCAGGTCGACCGAGAGCATAATCGCCTCCCGTGAGATGTTGTGGGGCCACTGAGGCTCGAACTGGAACATGCCAAGCGAGTAGGCGATCAGCCCTCCATGGTAGCGTTCGACCGCCTGCATGGTATGGGGGTGGTGGCCGAGGATCAGGGTAGCCCCTGCATCGATGAGCCGGTGAGCGAGGTCGATCTGCTCAGGGGACGGGTAGTAGGCCATCTCCGTTCCCCAGTGCAGCGAGATGGCGATATGGTCGCACCGGCCCTTAAGTGACGCGATATCCCTGAAGACATCCTCTTCGATCAGCCGGTTGACCGAGATCTCGCGCGATATGGCGAGTTTCCCGATCGTATAGCCCGCAAACCCGATCGAGATGCCGTTCTTCTCGAGGATAACCGGCTCCTGCCGGTCTGCGGTCGCCGATCCGCCGATGGCGACGATGCCTCGTCTGTCGAGTGCCTTCAGGGTGTTTTTGAAGCCATCGGTGCCAAGGTCGCCGGAATGGTTGTTTGCAACGCTCATGACGTCGAACCCGGCTTCCGCCAGGTGTCGGGCCGCATCCGGGCATGTGAAGATCACGTGGTGCTTCTCTGCCGGATCTCCGGTGTCCGAGAGGGTGGTCTCGAGGTTCCCGAAGAGGATGTCCTTATCCTGGAGGAGATGGCGGACCTCTCCGAACGGGTAGCCGTTGTTCACAGTCCGGGCCCATGTATCTCCTACTGCCATTAACCTGAGTTTTTGCATGCTTCTCACACCGAAATGCCCCACTGGCCCAGCGGCAGGTCCTGTATCAGGAACTGGTATTTGCCGCGCCGGGTGCGGGGAATTGTCTCGACGAAGCGGATGGTTACATCCACTCCGCCTTCAAATTTTTTGTCGAGTTCCCGGAGGATGCGTTCCGTATCGCGGTCGGTATACCCCGGTTTTCTCACGAGCTTCATCAGGACTTCTCCTTCCCTCCTCTGGTAAAACTGGAACTGTGCAACGTTGTCAAAGACATCGGAGTGCATATTCACCGCCGTCATCGATATGAACCGGTGATCCTTCGTCACAATAAACTCCTGAAGTCGCCCCTCCACCCTCTCAAGCACCGAATAGGCACGGCCGCAGGTGCATGGGGTCTCCCCGAGGACCGCGACGTCCATGGTCCGGTAGCGGATAAGGGGACAGATAGGGTTTACGAGGCTCGTCGTGACCACCTCGCCCATCGCGCCCGGCTCCTCGACGGGCCGGCCGTCTCGGCCGATCAGCTCGACGATTCCGTATTCGGGGAAGATGTGGTATCGGGTGCTCTCCTCGCACTCGCCGGCAAGCACCGTCTGCTCGGAGTTCCCGTACCAGGAAAAGACGCGGCACCCGAACGCCTCCTCGAGTAGATTCCTCTGCCAGGGGTAGAGGTTCTCGGACCCGCAGAGGACAGCTTTGACGGTGGGGAACGGCTCGACGCCGTGCTCCCGCATATACCGTGCCAGGATCACGGCTATCGAGGGATATGCCTGGATGAACCGGGGCTTGAACCTCTGGATCCGGTCGATGTAGGCGGGGAGTGTCTCTTCGGTCATCTGGTGGGAAGACATCAGCAGCCACCGGCCGAGGAGTGCCTTCTTCCAGAAGACGCCGTCTCTGGCGGACCCGACGATGTAGCCGCGGAGGACAGCGCAGCGATCGGTGAACCGGTAGCCGACGCGGTCCCACTGAGTCTTCATGAACGCCCATTCCCGGGCCCGGGAGACCCCTTTCTCGTAGTAGAACCCGACCGGGATCCCGGTGGAGCCGCCGGTGGTGACATACTCGAAGGCTGAGTCTGGGTAGTTTTCGGCCTTCAGGTCAGGGAGGTTGGCCTGGAGATCCTCCCGGGTCAGGAAGGGAAGGAGGTCGAGGTCTTTGGGCGTCTGGATGTCCTCGGGCACGAGGCCGCGTTCCCGGAAGACCCGGCGGTAGTAAGGGACGTTTCTGTAGGCGTGGTCGAGCAGGTGCGAGAGCGCCTGCGCCTGGTAGGCTGCGAGTTCCTCAGGGCTCCACCGGCGGGACCGCTTGAGGAGAGTGTAGGTTCTTCTGTACACGGAGTATGCGGGAAGGATGCGGAGTGCCCTCGCTGTCACAGAATCTTCGACCCGGAGAGTTTTTAATCCCCGATGATTCATCCGCACACCCATCGCCATTGCCCATATCGATACTCTGCATTAAACGTTGTGCTCCCGGTGGGGAGGTGGCATCCATGATATATGGTATCCCCGGGCATGCATATCTTCAGAAGAAGTTTTCAGAATACGGGATGGAGACCAGATCCCGGCCTGATGCACGGCAAAAGTGTTTCAGGAACTCGGGGAAGAGGTTTTTCTCCGAGATGATCACCCAGATGTCACCGTACGCACCTGATCCGTTCCCCTCCCACGAACGAAATGAGACATCGTCCATGGCAAGGAGGCGGAGTACGACCATGCCCCTACCTCACGTGTCTCCGTATATAATGCTTCCTGTCCGGCCCGGGATCGCGATCCCGGGCACCCCGGGCCCCTCAGGCGATCCGTTGCGGGATCCGGCGGACCCTGAGAAAGGTATATGGACCCGGGCGGTGATTAGAGGCCATCGAGCAGCAGATAGCACGACAGGGCCGGGGTGATGGAAGGAATGACCATGAAACGAGTTGACGACAGAGATGCCTGGGATTCGTTCATCGATGACAGCCCCTCAGGACTCCTCTTTCATAAGTGGGATTACCTGCACCTGACAGCAAAGCATACGGAGAGTACGCTCCTTCCGTACGCAGTTTATAAAGGAGATGAACCGATCTGTGTATTCCCACTCTTTTGCAGGCGGATACATGGTATTAACGCTGTCTTCTCCCCTCCGCCGCTCACCGTGATACCCCACCTCGGGTGCGTGATGAGCAGGAAGTTTGGCGAGCACAAACAGAGCAAGAAAGAGTCTCTTCTCGGGATGGTTGCAGAGGAGATCCGCCAGGAGATCCGGGATCTCTCGCCGAACTATCTCTCGATCGCCTTTGTTCCGGAGTTCAACGATATACGCCACTACCTCTGGGACCGGTGCGAAGCACGGGTCCGGTATACCTATACCCTTGATCTCGACCGGCCGCTTGAGGACCTCTGGAACAGCCTCCACTACAAGCTCCGGAACAAACTGAAGAAGGAGGCGAAAGCCGGTCTCCGGCTGGAAAGAAGCGGGGATATCTCCACGCTTCATCGGCTCATCGCCGATCGTTACCGGGACCCGTCGCTTGACATCCCGCCCATCAAGCGGGAATACCTCGAAGACCTCGTGCGGGCCTACCCGGACAGGATCGGGATCTATAGCCTTTACGATGAACAGGACGAGGTCGCGGCCGTGGTTGCAGCGCACGAGTACAAGCGGTTTCTGCTCTGGATGGGGACCCCGAAGGTCGAGACCGGCCATGCCGGGAACGAGTATCTTCAGTGGCTCCTGATAGAGCGTGCACAGGCCGAAGGTTACCGAACGTTTGAGAACATGGGTGCGAACAACCCGGACCTGGTATTCTTCAAGTCGAGGTTCAACCCGGATCTTACGATGTACTTCGAGATCGAGCAGAAGGATCTTCTTGGAGTAGTCTCCGAGTGGGCATACCTCACCTTCTTTAAGAGGCTGATGATGGCAACCGACAGGGTTTAGGTTTCGCTGCCGGCCTCATCAGGCACCGGGCAATGCATGCAATCCGGAGGTGCTCGGCCCCGAACTCCTGATGATCATGAGGCCTTGACGGGCGCCATGTTTCTTCGGCACCCCTGACCCTCTGTGCCCGCCATGGTCCCGGCAACCGTTACCCTTATATTGGAGATCGCAGGAGATAAGGACCAGCCGGAGCGTTCCGGCCGGGTGGAGGACCAGCAGTTTGCCAGTCGGGATTGTCACTGACAGAGAGATCTGGGACATGTTCATCGATGCCAGCCGGTCAGGTCTTCTTTTTCATAAGTGGGACTTCTTAACGATCACACAGCGGCACACCGGGTACATCTTTCTTCCCTACGGCATCTACAGGGGTGAAGAACTCATCGCTGTCTGCCCCCTTTTCTGCAGACAGACAAACGGGATATCCATTGTCCTCTCGCCGCCGCCCATGCAGGCGGTCATACCGTATCTCGGGGTGGTCATGGGCAGGAACTACGCAGCAGCAAAGCAGAGCAAAAAAGAGTCGATGCTGAAGTTGATGGCCGACGGACTGGGGGAGGTGATGCGGGATCTCGCACCGAATTACCTCTCGATGACCCTCGTCCCGGGTTTTCAGGATATTCGCCCGTTCATCCGGGGTGGTTACCTGACCCGGATCAACTACTCGTATGCGATCGACCTCGCGCCGCCTCTCGAGACCCTCTGGGGGAACCTGAACGCGAAGCTGCGCACAAGCCTGCGCAAGTTCGAGAAGAACGGCTACCACCTGGAGGAGGAGACGACCTCACCCGGTTCTACGACACGGTGCGCCAGCGGTTCAGCCAGCCGGAGATGAACATCCCGATGATCACCCGGGGCTATTTTGAAGACATCTTCCGTGCGTATCCGGATCACGCCCGCGTCTACCATCTCTACGACCGGAACGGGGGCCTCAAAGGGGTCGGCACGACCCTGGAGTACAGGCGCTACGTCCTCTGGGTCGGTGGGCCGAAGATCGACGGCACCTCAGCAAACGAATACCTCCAGTGGTGCCTGCTCCGGGACGCTAAAACGAAGGGCTTTTCGGAGTTCGAGAATACCGGGGCGAACAACCCGAACCTGAATATGCACAAAGCGAAGTACAATCCGGATCTTGTAACCTTTTTTGAGGTGAGCAGAAAAGACGGCGTGGGCAGGGTCGCGGAGTGGGCGTACAGCAACATCGTCAACAGGCCCCTGATCAAGAGGAGGATGGTCCCATATGTCAGGTGAACGGGAGCGGTCCCCCGGGGCAGCATTGTTCTCTGGTCCACTGAAAACCGTTCAGGGCACCGCTTCCGGCAGATTCCAGGAAAGGTATAAATATACCCTTTGTGGTATCCTGTAGCGGGCGCGGTCTGACATGACCGATCGCCGGAAGTCAGGCTCTATGGTGCTCGAGTTCATTAAAGATAGAGAAGTATGGGACTCGTTTGTCGATGAAAGCCCGTACGGGCTGCTCTTCCACAAGTGGGACTACATAACGATCACCGCGGAGCACGCAGGGTATCGGCTCCTCCCCTACGGGATTTACAAGGGGGAGGAACTTGTCTGCCTCGCTCCGCTCTTCTTAAAGAGCACGCATGGGGTAAAGATGCTCTTCTCGCCGCCGCCCATGCAGGCGGTCGTTCCCTACCAGGGATTCGTCCCGTCGAGGACGTTCGATACGCTGAAGCTGGCCAAGAGGGAGGAGATCATGGATCTCGTTGCAGGGGATCTCTCCGCGGAGATCGATGCTATCTCGCCGCACTACTTCTCTCTGACTCTTGTTCCCGGCCTCACCGATGTCAGGCAGTTCCTCTGGCGGGGGTATGCCCCGAAGGTCCATTACACCTACGTAATCGACATCTCGCGGCCGATCGAGTCGATCTGGGGTGATTTTCACTACAAACTCCGAAGCAAGATCCGGAAGGCCGCAAAGGCCGGTATGGGCTTCGTGCGAAGCGCCGATATTTCAGCACTGTATGCGTCGCTTGCCGAGCGGTTCAGCCAACCGGAAATGAACATCCCGATGGTCGGCAGGCGCTACTTCGAGGACCTCTTCCGGGCATATCCGGACCATCTCGCGGCTTATTACCTCTACGACCGGGAAGGTGCGCTCACGGGGGCCGTCGCCACTCAGGAGTACAAACGCTTCCTTCTCTGGATGGGAACACCGCGGATCGAGGGTGCTCATGCCGGTAACGAGTACCTCCAGTGGCTCCTGATAGAGCGTGCACAGGCCGAAGGATACTCATACCTGGAGAATATCGGAGCAAACACGCCGGATCTGAACTTCTTCAAATCCAGGTTCTGTTCGGGTCTCGGCATGTATATGGAGGTCTTTCGGAAGGATATGGTCGGGACGCTGGCGGAATGGGCCTATAGCACCGTCGTCAACAAACCCTGGCTGAAGCGCAGGGTCGTCTCCTACCTTGACTGATCCATCAGAGGTCCCCGAGGGAGATCGGGAGTTTCTGGATGAGATACCGGAACTTGCCGCCCTCGGTTCGGGAGATCTCGTCGACGAAGCAGACATGGACGTTCACCTCGTCGCCGAGCTGCCACCGGAGTTCCCTCGTCAGCTGCCGAGTGTCCTCCCTGGTGTAGGTCGGCTTTCTGACGACCTTTATGATGAGTTCGCCCTTTTCTTCCTGATACATCTGAAACTGCTTGATGTTCTCGAAGGCTTTCGATTCGTAGTTGATAGGGGTGACAGAGATCAGGTGCCCGCTCCGGGTTACGATGAATTCCTGAAGCCTTCCCTCCACCTTCTCAAGCAGCGGATACCTCCTCCCGCACGAACACTGCTTCTCGGTAGCGACCGCAACGTCCATGGTTCGGTAGCGGATGAGGGGGCAGACGTAGTTCGTGAGGTTGGTTGTGACCACCTCTCCTATTGCGCCCGGTCCCTCGACGGGCCGGCCGTCGCTCCCGATCAATTCGACGACGCTGTACTCGGGGAAGATGTGGTAGTGGGTGCTCTTCTCGCACTCGCCGGCAAGTACCGTCTGCTCGGAGTTCCCGTACCAGGAGAAGACCCGGCACCCGAAGGTTTTGGTGAGCAGGTCCCGCTGCCAGGGGTAGAGGTTCTCGGACCCGCAGAGGAGCGCTTTGACGGTGGGGAACGGCTCGACGCCGTGTTCCCGCATATACCGCGCCAGGATCACGGCCGTGGAGGGGTAGGCGTGGATGAACCGGGGCTTGAACCTCTGGATCCGGTCGATGTAGGCCGGCAGCACCTCTTCGGTCATCTGATGGGAGGACATGATCAGCCACCGGCCGAAGAGCGCTCTCTTCCAGTAGACGCCGCTTGATGCCGCATTCACAACGTGTCCCCGGAGGATGACGCACCGGTCGCCGAACCGGTAGCCGACGCGGTCCCACTGAGTCTTCATGAACGCCCATTCCCGGGCCCGGGAGACCCCTTTCTCGTAGTAGAACCCGACCGGGATCCCGGTGGAGCCGCCGGTGGTGACATACTCGAAGGCTGAGTCTGGGTAGTTTTCGGCCTTCAGGTCAGGGAGGTTGGCCTGGAGATCCTCCCGGGTCAGGAAGGGAAGGAGGTCGAGGTCTTTGGGCGTCTGGATGTCCTCGGGCACGAGGCCGCGTTCCCGGAAGACCCGGCGGTAGTAAGGGACGTTTCTGTAGGCGTGATCGAGCAGGCGCGAGAGCGCCTCCGCCTGGTAGGCCGCAAGTTTCTCAGGGCCCCACCACTGGGACTGCTGGAGAAGCGTGTACATCTGCCGGTATGTGCGGTAAGACGGCACCAGGCTGAGCGCCTTTACAGTGAGCGGATTCGCACGGGATGCCCACCCCCACCTCAAAAGACCGGTCTTCGTATGCACATCCCCCGGTCAGACAGGTATGTCGGGTGATACATGGTCAACCTTCATCCCCTCTCGTTCGCTGAAGCATATCGGCAGGTCCTGTACGAAGTAGCGGTACTTGCCGCGAGCGGTGAGCGGTATGTTGTCGACGTATCTGATGGAGATGATAACGTCGTCACCGCAGCTCCGGCTCACTTCCCGGTAGAGGTACTCCGCATCGTGCTGGCTGAATGCCGATTTCCTCACGATATTCAGGACGACTTCTCCGACTTTCTCCTGGTAGAATTGAAACTGTTTAACGTTATCGAACGCATCGGTATCGATGTTCATGGCAATACCCGGGAGAAATTCTCCTTTACCCGTAACAATGAAATCCTGAACCCGACCTTCCACGCGTTCGAGCAGCGGGTAGTTCCGCCCGCAGGTGCAGACCCCTTTGGCTGCCGTGGCAAGGTCCATGGTCCGGTAGCGGATGAGGGGGCAGACGTAGTTCGTGAGGTTGGTTGTGACCACCTCGCCCATCGCGCCCGGCTCCTCGACAGGCCGGCCGTCTCGGCCGATCAGCTCGACGATTCCGTATTCGGGAAAGATGTGGTATCGGGTGCTCTCCTCGCACTCGCCGGCAAGCACCGTCTGCTCGGAGTTCCCGTACCAGGAGAAGACCCGGCACCCGAAGGTTCTGGTGAGCAGGTCCCGCTGCCAGGGGTAGAGGTTCTCGGACCCGCAGAGGACGGCTTTGACGGTGGGGAACGGCTCGATGCCGTGTTCCCGCATGTACCGCGCCAGGATCACGGCCGCCGATGGGTATCCCTGGATGAACCGGGGCTTGAACCTCTGGATCCGGTCGATGTAGGCGGGGAGCGTCTCTTCGGTCATGTGGTGGGAGGACATCAGCAGCCACCGGCCGCAAAGCGTCTTCTTCCAGAAGACGCCGTCTCTGGCGGACCCGACGATGTAGCCGCGGAGGACAGCGCAGCGATCGGTGAACCGGTAGCCGACGCGGTCCCACTGAGTCTTCATGAACGCCCATTCCCGGGCCCGGGAGACCCCTTTCTCGTAGTAGAACCCGACCGGGATCCCGGTGGAGCCGCCGGTGGTGACATACTCGAAGGCTGAGTCTGGGTAGTTTTCGGCCTTCAGGTCAGGGAGGTTGGCCTGGAGATCCTCCCGGGTCAGGAAGGGAAGGAGGTCGAGGTCTTTGGGCGTCTGGATGTCCCCGGGCACGAGCCCGCGCTCCCGAAAGACGCGGCGGTAGTAGGGGACGTTCTCGTAGGCGTGCTCAAGCAGGCGCGAGAGCGCCTGCGCCTGGTAGGCTGCGAGTTCCTCAGGGCTCCACCGGCAGGACCGCTTGAGGAGAGCATAAGTCTTTCGATAGACATTGTAGGAGGGAAGGATGCCGAGAGCTTTCACCGTGAACGATTCCCTGCCGCAGAATCTCTCTCCCAGGCGTATCAGGATCTTCTCTCCCCTTTTTGTGTATTCTTCCGCCATACGTACTGGAACGGCACTGTTGTACCGCTTCTCATCTCATCATTTCCCGGCTCTTGCCGGGCTGTCTCTAGCCGCTTCCCGGGCAGCCCGCCGGGAGCACCGTCCCGCGGACGATGTTCCTCCCGGTGCACCGAGAGAGTATACCCTCCAACGGCGTATATAAAAATTGGCATGCTGTCATCTGCTCCATTTGAGATCAGAGTTCTATGGATGGACGGATAGCCCTCCGGAAGAAACATCGTGGGAGTGCGGAGCCGGCTCTTTTCGATGGACGGTCCGATTTCCTTAAATTCTCGCATGATAGTGCCGTTTGGCAAACATGGCCCGATGAAATGAGCGTTTGGATAAACTATAAATATGCAAAAGCCCATCAGGGGTATGTCTTAGCAAGATAAGGCGACAGTCACCGGAGCCGTGCACACACGACGTGAGGGCGTATACCCGGGACAGGGGGGATAATCATTCTTCAGAAGGCCGTACCTGATAGCAGTAGCAATGCGGAGGTCTTTACGGGTCTCCCAACAGAGAATGACGTTCTGGACGAGATACGAACATTGGCCGGCAGTTTACGCAGGCAGAATGGGGACAGCCCGCAAAACCTCGATTTTACGGTCCCTATCGGCTGGGAGGAGCGGGTAGGCTACCTTGACGACCGGCCCATCAGGCGGTTGATCATCTTCCTCCGTTCCACGGGTTGCGAGTGGGTCGAGAAGACCGGGGGATGCACCATGTGCGGGTTCTACTGTGCGACATCCCGGGGCAGGGGGATCTCGGCGGAGGAATACGTCGCACAGTTCGAGTATGTGATGGACGCCGTCGATCTCGGAGATTACCCGATCGTCTCGATATACAACGACGGCAATATTTTTAACGAACATGAGATGCCGGTTGCTGCCATCGAGAAGATCTGCTCGTATATTGATGGCTATAAGAACATCAGGAAGGTGATTGTCGAGTCAAGGATCGATTACTCGCCGGATGAACATGTAGCAAAAATGAAGAAGGCCTTAAACGGGCGGCAGCTTGAGGTGGCCTTCGGGTTTGAGTCCGCGAACTCCCAGGTGATGAACCTCTGCATCAACAAGGGGTTTTCGGCCAACAACTTCGATGTTTTTCATTCAAGGATGCGGGGTATGGGGGTGCTGACAAAACCGCTTCTCCTGGTAAAGCCGCCGTTCCTTACCGAGGGGGAGGCGATAGACGATATCCTGCAGACTGTAGCCTACTGCATCTCCCGCGGGATCGACTACGTGGACCTTGAGGTGACGACGGTCGAGAAGAATACCGTTGTCCATGAACTCTGGAAGAACAACCTCTACCGCCCGCCGTGGCTCTGGAGCCTGGTCGACCTCCTGCAGAAGTGCCGGGAGCGGTTCGGGGACCGTGCCCACGTCTACGTCAGTCCCTGGAACTACTCGGTCGAGTCCCTCGACTGGGCCCGAAACTGTGGTAAGTGCGACGCCGAGGTCACGAGCGCAATCGAGCGCTACAACTGCCACTTCGATACGGGGGAGTTCGAAGGGCTGGACTGTTCGTGCCGGGAGGAGTGGGGGGAGGCCGTTACGGTAAAGGATTCCCGTACGATCCCGGAGAGGATCCGCGAGCAGCTGGCTTACGTCAGGAACGCCCGTCTCTCGTCCCAGTAAGCGTTGAGTCGGGCTCAGATGGGGGCCCCCCTGGCCCACTCCAGGTGTTTTTTTGGTCGCGACGGGCGGGAGCATCGCCAGGTGCGATTACGAGCGGCCTATCGAACTTCGTGCAGGGTGTAAAACCCTGCTACCAACACCCAAACCGCGTCACAACCCGACCCGCCCGGGATCGATCTCTCTGGGCGCCCCGGTATCGATCGACTCCCACGCCGCGAACGTCGCAAGCGTCGTCGCGACGTTGCCGATAAAGTCCGTCTCCTCGCCCTTCACGAACGCCAGGAGCTCCTCGGCAAACCCTTTCTCCTGGGTGAGCCACCGCCTCTCCCTTGATGACTTGCCGTCCCGCCGGAGTTCGAGGTCGCGGAAGTCGGTGATCTTCCCTACGGCATTGTCGCAGAAGACCTCGACCGTCTCTTTTGAGTAGGAGCGGTCACCGAGCGTCGTGTAGGTGACGGTGCCGACCGACCCGTCGTCGAATGTCAGGGTAGCCTGGAAGTTGTCGTATTTCTGCAGGGTCCCGGTCGGCTCGATCGCCCGGGCATAGACCTGGACCGGCCGTGCCCCGGTGATGTACTGCATGAAGTCGATGAAGTGGCAGCACTCCGAGATCAGCATGCCGCCGCCCTGTTCATCATCGTGCACCCAGTGCTCGGGCGGGATCTGCCCGGCGTTGACACGGTAATGCAGGACTACAGGGGTTGCCCTGTTCCCGAAGAACTCCTTCATCTTCCTCGCAAGCGGGGAGTAGCGCCGGTTGAATCCGACCATCAGCCTCTGTTCCGACTCGTTGTAGGCCGCAGCGATCTTCCTAAGCCCGTCGATATCGGTGGCGAGTGGTTTCTCCACGAATACATCTTTTCCGGCACGGAGAGCCTCGACCGCCATGGGTGCGTGGAGATCGTTTCTGGTCGCGATCATCACCGCGTCGATATCGGGGTCGTCGAGGATCCTGCGGTAGTCGGTGGTGCAGTAGGCAAACCCATACTTCTTCGCCACCGCGTGCGCCGAGAGCCCTGTCGCGGTCGCAAGCCCCGCGAGGTTCACCGGGAGGGTGGAGAGGTGCGGGTAGAGGGCGCTCTGGGCGTGGACCCCGGCGCCGATGCACCCGAGCGTCCGGGCCCCGGCGGGAACCTTCCGCTTTCGTGCCCCCGGCTCCGGGAGGCGGGTGACGGTGCCGGCGGCGTCCGAACCGTTCGGGCTGTACTGCAGGAGGACCCCGATGAACCGCTCTTTCCCGGTGTTGATGAGGTTGTAGGCTTCCGGCGCTTTGTCGAGCGGAAAGGTATGGGTGATCAGGCGATCGAGATCGATCCTCTTCTGCCGCACCAGTTCGAGGAACGCCTCCATGTTCCTCCGCTCCGTCCACCGGACGTAGATCGGGTAGTCTACCCCCCGCTCCTCGTAGTTTCTGTCGTAGCGTCCGGGGCCGTAGGACCGGGAGACGACGACCTCCGCCTCTTTCTCGTAGAAGATATCGCGGGGCACGTTCATCCCCACGTTCCCGACGACGACGACCCTGCCCTTATCCCTGACCAGGCGGCCCGCGGCCTCGATAGGGGCGCTTGACGGGGTGGCCGCAGTGATGACGACCGCATCCGCCCCGAACGGCGAGAAGACCTTCATCCTCTCCGCAAGGCCATCGTAGTTCGAGACGGCATCGGCACCGAGGTCTGCCGCGAGCGCGAGTTTCTCCCGGTCGATATCGATCCCGATCGCCCGGCACCCCGCGGCTTTGAGGATCTGGACGGTGAGAAGCCCGATCAGCCCGAGCCCTATCACCGCGACGTTCTCGCCCACCGTGACATGGGCGTTTCTGACACCGTGCATCGCGATCGATCCGACGGTCGTGAACGCCGCTTCCCGCAGACCGACACCGTCCGGTATCCTGACGCAGAGGTTCTTCGGGACCGCGACGTACTCGGCGTGCACCGCATACCCGGCCCCGGCGCAGGCGACGCGGTCGCCGACCTCGAAGTCGTCGGTCCCGGTCTTCACCACGGTGCCGGCAGAACTGTAGCCGAGCGGCTCCGGTTTTGCAAGACGGCTCATCGCCTGCCGGTATGCCGGGAGGGGGCCGTCCGTCCCGATCTTCTGGAGGACCTTCTTCACGTCGTCGGGACGTGCCCTCGCCTTGCCGATGAGCGACTCTCCCGCAAGGTTGATCAGCGACGACTCCGTGCCGGCGCTGATGAGGGAGTAGGCGTTCTCGACAACGACCCCCCTCGTTACGGCGGGAACGGGAACGTTCTCCACCTGGATAGACCCGGACTGCAGGTCGAGCAATACCTGTTTCATGTATGCTCCCCCCATACTCCTGCCTGGCTGAGGCAGTCGAGCATCTCTGATGTCATGAAGAGATCGGGGAAGTTATTCGACGGCTCCACGGTCGACGTTCGGATCCCGAGCAGCCGGCAGAACGCCTCGAAAGACCGCGTCTCTGCGGTCTCGCCGTAACGCCGACGCGCAATCTGCCGGTACATGCCGTAGCCGAACCGGAACGCCCGGTGCCGCAGCGGATACCTCCCAAGCGACGCCGTCTTTGCCGTCGTGGCGACGGACGGGACGAGATCGATCCAGGGGGCCGGCTCCCACCGGGGGGCGAGCCCCTGTACGTTCTTATCGAGCCAATCAAGGCAGAGGTCGGCGTGCTCCCGATAACGGCCATCCATCCGTGACGTATAGACAAAGGAGGCCTGGGCAAACGCGTACGCCCCGGAAAGGTAGTAGGCGAATGACAGGCCGCTCTTCGACCAGTCGAACCGCCCGTCGGGACGCTGGGCGGCCGCGAGCCACCTGGCGCCTTTTGCGAGGCTTTCGTCGATCTGGTCGTCGCGAAGCACGTCGTTTATCTTCGCCAGATAGTACATTGTCACCCCCTGGTAGTGCACGCAGGGGAGTTTGAAGACGTACGGGTAGGTTCCTCTGTCGACCGCATAGGGGTAGAAGCCGCATTTACACTGGTGGCGGATGACATTCTCCGCCGCCCGGTGTGCGGCCGCATGGGTGTCCTCGTCGCCGTAGCGTTCCGCATACCGGGCAAGGAACGCTCCGCACGAAGCATCGACGTTTAAGTGATCGGCGGTATACCCTGCAGATTTCAGGAAATACCCCGGCCGCCGTTCGGCCGCGAGGACGAAGTCCCGGGCCTTCCGGAGCGCATCCTCGTGCGGATGCCGGTTCGCCGCCTCCAGGAACGCATCGCCGATAAACGCGGTGATCAGGGCCGAAGGCTCATTATAATTGACGTGGATCTCGTTGTAGGACCCGTCCGGGTTCTGGCATCCTGCGACATAGTTCAGGATCGGGTCCACAAGCGGGTCGCCGCCCAGACGGAGCATCGCCTTACAGACCTCAGCGTGCACGCGGTTCCGGATGATGCCGAAGACCGGGTCACGGATGTATGCGGTCCCGCCGTCAACGACGGCGAGTTCGCGGACCTCCCCGGTAACCCGCGAAAGGAGCGATTTCAGGCGCTGGTCCATGTTATCCTCTCGATGCACTGCTTCAGTTTGAGGGCGACCGATCGCCGGTCGTAGTGCTCGGTGACATACTCCCGGCCCCGCCGCCCCATCTCCTCCATCCTCTCCGGGTCGTCCAGGAGCGCAGAAAGCGCCTCAGCGATCGCTTCGGGGGTGTTATCAGCGATGATCCCTCCGCCCGACTCTTTTGCGAGATGGGCGATCTCGCCGCTCCCGCAGCCGACGAAGGGTATGCCGCATGCCATGTACTCGTAAGCCTTGGTGGGAGCGGCGTACTCGAGGTTATCAAGCCTCTTTAATGGTGCCACCCCCACAAGCGATTCAGAGAGCAGCTGCGGGATCTCCTCGCGCGGAAGGGTGCCCATAAAGACGATCGAGTCAGTCAAGCTCTCAGCTCTCACCAGCCTCTCAAGGTTCTCCTTCGTGTCACCGTCACCGACGATGAGGAACTTCAGGTTATAGGTGCCGTTCATCGATTTGACGGCAAGAGCTACCTTATCAAGATCCTGGGCATGCCCGACGTTGCCGGCGTAAATGATCCGCCGCTTCTTTCCGCCGTTCGTCGGGCGAAAGAAGTCGGTGTTGACACCGTTCGGCATCAACTCCATGGGCGCTGTGACCCGGTAGCGCGACAAGATCCTCCGCCCGAGTTCCTCCGTCGTGACCCCGACGAGATCCGCCTGCGAAAGGCACATCTGCTCGAGCCCCCGGCTCATCTTCTCGTAAAGGCTTCCCTCCCGGATGAAACCGAGACTTATCGATGCGTCGATCCAGAGATCGCGGATATCAAGGATCCACTTCGTCTTAGAGATCCGTTTCAGGACATACCCCGGGATTCCGGTGAAAAGAGGCGGTGCCGACGTAACGATGGCATCGAACCGGTTCCGGGTGAACAGGAGCCAGAGGGTGGCGTGGATCGGGAAGAGGAGGTAGTAGGCCATCCTGCTTATAAATTCGGGGTCCCCTGAGTTCGGCTGCCAGGCCCAGAGCCGTACAACGCGGATTCCGTCGATATCCTGCACATCCAACCGTTTCCAGGTGCGGGAGAACGAGCCGGTGGGGAACGTGGGATGCGGCGCGAGCACGGTCACGCTGATACCCAATTTTACGAGATGTGCAGCGGTATCATAAATGCGTGATGCGTTCCCTGATTTGTCTGGCGGAAAATGTTGTGATATGATGCATACCTGTTTCATGAAATTCCTCGTGGTGTCTGGATACGGTTGCCGGAGGCCGGCTGATTGTCAAACCATGTGTGGGGACTAAAGGAGGCCCTCCCGCCCGTTCGGAGAGAGCAGGGAAACAGACGGTGGCGATGGAGATGCGATCGACCGCGCAGAACCTGCGGGATACAGGCTTGCCGGGGCCGTGATCTCACCCCGCGGTGCCGGCTGCACCAATGAACCGTCACCCAGTATGCGGACAGCAAAACCCTGATCGGTCCACTTCTCGTGGTCGAGAATATTGCGGGCATCTATGACAAGTTTCGTTCTCATGCGAAGCGTCGCGGGTTCTATCATCCGGAAGCAGTCGTGATCGGTGAGGAAAACGATACAGTCGCTCCCGGCCGCTGCGTCCATTGCATCCATGAGGGGGTGCGGGAATTCCACCACGTGCGGATCGTGGCACCTGATAGAATACCCTTCATTCTCGGCAAGTTGAATGAATTTGAACGCCGGACTCTCGCGGGTGTCGCTGATATTGCCCTTGTAGGCGACGCCGAAGACGCTGATCGTCGGGTTTCTGATGCCGGAAAGCAGGCTGCGGGTGACGTGCAGCACGTAGTTCGGCATGGAATCGTTGATCTCCCGCGCTGTGGAAACCATTCTGCACCGCGTTGAGTTCTCGGTCAGGAACCAGGGGTCGATGGCGATGCAGTGGCCCCCGACGCCCGGGCCGGGGTTGAGAACGGTGACCCGGGGATGCTTGTTCGCGAGGGTGATGGCCTCCCAGACATTGATCCTGCACTCCTCCGCGAGCTGGGCGAACTCGTTCGCGAGCGCAATGTTCACGTCGCGGCAGGTGTTCTCCATCAGTTTGACAAACTCCGCCGTCCGCGTATCGGTCTGGTATATCTGCCCGCGGACGAAGGTCTGGTAGATCGAGGTCGCCTGCTCGGTGGAGTCACGGTCGTACCCCCCGATGATGCGGCAGTTGCCCGCCATCTCCTGAAGGGTCCGCCCGGGGATCGCCCGCTCAGGACAGTGAGCGTACAGAAAGTCACCGACAGCGACACCACTCTTCTCGAGTCTCGGGATCACGACCCGTTCGCTTGTCCCGGGCGGGACGGTCGATTCGAGGATGACCAGGTTCCCTCCGGCAAGGCGTGGGGCGATCATGTCGGCTGCCTTCTTGACGTACGAAAGGTTTGAGACCCTTGTTGCCGGATCCAGGGGTGTCGGCACGGCAATCAGAAAGACGTCCGCGGCCTCGGGTTCGGTCCTGGCACAGAACCGCCCTCTTGCCTTGCGGTACAGGTCTTCGAGCCCCGGCTCCTTGAACGGCAGGTTCCCGTGATTCAGGCAATCCACCAGGCTTTGCTTCACGTCGACGCCTACGACATCCGCTCCGTGAGCCGCAAACAGCAGTGCGGTCGGCAATCCTATGTATCCTAATCCCATCACGCAAATCTTCATGTGCATCTTCCTTGAGCAGTCATTGAGACCGTGCGGCTGCACAGATCATGACAATCATCTTTCCAGCGATCCCATCGCCGTAGGGGTTCTTCCAGCCGGTCTTCCAGGCTGCTATCGAGCGGACTCCTTCAAGGATCTTCCCCGAATCGGCTCCTACCAGAATGTTCGATCCGACATCCAGTGTCTCGGGCCGCTCCGTGTCGTAGCGCATCGTAGCACAGGGAACACCGAGAACGCAGGTCTCCTCCTGGACGCCGCCGGAATCCGTCAGCACAAGTTTTGCCTGCGACTCCAGCTGCAGAAACTCCAGGAACCCGAAGGGTTTGGTGAGGTTCAACCCGTCGACACCGATGCCGAGTTCCTTGATCCGTTTCTCGGTTCTTGGGTGGACCGGGAAGACGACCGGCAGGGAGAACTCTTTCTGCACCCCCTCAAGGCCTTTCAAGATCTCCCTGAGCCGTGTCCGGTTGTCCACGTTCTCCTGCCGGTGTGCGGTGACGAGGAAGTATTCGCGGGGCTCGAGGTCGAGGTCTTTTAAGACGTTGCCTTTCTTCTTCGCTATGTCGAGGTTCTGGTATATCGCATCGACGACAGTGTTGCCCGTCACGCAGATCTTTCGGTCGGAGATCCCCTCTGCGAGGAGATTCTCCCGGGCGGTCTCTGTGGGTGCAAAAAGGTAATCCGAGATATGATCGGTCAGCACCCGGTTGATCTCTTCCGGCATCCAGCGGTTGAAGCTCCGCAGGCCCGCTTCGATGTGCCCCACCCGCACATGGAGTTTTGATGCCGCGAGAGCTCCGGCCATGACGGTATTCGTGTCTCCCTGCACTAGGACGATATCGGGTGACTCTTTTAAGAGGACGTCCTCGACCCCGGTCATGATCTTCGCCGTCTGGCCGGCATGGGTTCCGGAACCCACATCGAGGCTGTAGTTCGGATCCGGGAGTTCAAGCTCCTCGAAGAAGAGCCGGTCCATCTCATAGGAGTAGTGCTGCCCCGTATGAAGGATAAAGTAGTCAATCCCTCTGCGTTCGCACTCCCTGATGACTGGAGACATCTTGATGATCTCCGGCCGTGTGCCGAGTATCACTCCGATCATTCTACACCCTCCTCTGCATCGCATTGTTCACTTCAGCTCACTCCCGCATTCTTGCAATGAGAGCAAGCATCAGGCCCAGCATGAGTGCGACGGCCCCCGGGATCAGGAGGAGCGATGCAAGCATGCCCTGTTCAATTGGGACGAGACCCGTTTCACTGAATCCCCGGAGGAACTGGAGGAAGAAAAATACTCCGGCAAGCATCGCGGCAAGCCCCGGCAGGCCGACATGCAGGAGAGGCTTCTCCTCCACGGCGAGCCAGAATATCGATCCGAGTACCTCTAATCCGTGAGACAGAGGGTTCTTGGTGGATGTGTCGAAATCACCGTACTTGCAGTTGATCGGCGTTTCCCCGATACGCAGGTGTTTTTCCTGAGCTATCCGGAGCATCTCCGATTCGGTTGAAAAGTCGTCCTTCCGTAGCGTGCCGAGCATCGACTCCATGGTTTTCCTGTTCAGTGCCCGAAAGCCGCATTGGGAGTCGGTTATCGAACTGCCGTTGCTTGAGGCGATATCGAGCACTGCCCGGCCGAACCGCCGGTAGAAGGGCATCTGGTTGAAGGCCCGAAACCCGATGACGAGGTCGGCGGTGTCGGCGAGGATCGGCTCGACCAGGAGCGGTATCTCACCGGGGTTGTGCTGGCCGTCTCCATCCATGAGGACCAGGCAGTCGAAATTGTGATCGACCGCATACTTAAGAGCGCTCTTGATCCCCTGTCCCTTCCCCTTCCGGGCTCCGTGCGAGATGACGATCGCTCCGGCATCCCGGGCAACCCCTGCGGTGTTGTCCGTGCATCCATCGTCGATCACCAGAACTTCGTCGACATGCTGCCGGGCTCGCAGGACGACGGAGCCAATCGCAACCTCCTCATCGAAACAGGGGATCGCCACGAGTGTTCTCATCACGCTCGACCGCCGGGAAGGGATGGCGGCAGCCTCGGCGGTCCCGCTCACCACCCGCCGGTTCCCCGGAGCCGTCGGTGTCCGTAGAGGATTGACCTGCTCCTGGACTTCAAGGCGGAGGGCAGGAATACCTATCGGGCTCTCCTGTCCGATGTTCCGGGGTACATATCGTTCGATCCATCTGTCCTCCTCTGCATCTATGTACTGTGGCAACGGCACAGCTGTTTCTTCGGCGAACCACCCCTCGGCGTGAACGGGTGGCCTCGCCCGAACCGGATCCTTGTCGTACATCCGCTTTCCCCTCTTGACGTACTGAAACGGGACTGTGCTGGCATATATTAATAGGTTATTATTAACCAAAAACTGTTAATTATTCTAAAAATAGATCTATTTTGTTTAACAAACGCATGCTTAAATCCTGATCATGATATTTAAATATCTTGAGTCGAGAAAGAAAGGCTGTTACCTTGCGATATGAGGGGGTGAAGCATAACCACGTCACGATTCCGGCCATATCGGGTCACATCCGGGATCGTTATCCGGAAGCATTAAATTCAGCGGCCCTGGATGGGGGGGGTGACGTTCGATTTCTCCTGCCGCACCGCTTTTGGAAGATCTATTGCCTGCGGTCTGATCCTTTCGAAAACAGCGATAAGAAGATTGGTCTGTTTCCCGCTCCTCACTACACTCTGTTGCCACATTGAGAAGTTTTATATCCTGTGTGTGTCCAGCTGCCGGTCCTCCGGTACCAGGCATGCGGCCACCTCCGCCATGACGGCGTGATAGCGGCGGCGGTCGACAAGGTGCCGGCGACTCTTCTCATCGATCGGGAGCGGTGTAAGGGAGATCCCATAGTCGATATCCCAGAGGATCAGTCCGTCGGGAGGAGCCGCAGGAATTCTCTGCTCTGCCGGTTCGGCAAGGAGGCGTGCGATCTCTCCGGCGGCGGCATCGCCTCGCCCCACCCGTTCGAGCGCCGTCGCCATGCACCGGACCATATTCCAGAGGAAACTTTCCCCTGTCACCTCGAAGACGGCAAACGGTCCATCCGCAAAGACCCGTGCCGTAAGGATCCTCCTCTCCGGGTTCCGGTCGCCGACGCGGGCGAACGAGGAGAAGTCGTGCCGCCCGAGGAATTCCTGTGCCGCTTCATGCATGGCGGCGACGTTTTCCGGGGCGAAGAAGTAGTAACGGTAGGTCCTCGATGCGGCACTGTACCGGGGGTGGAACCCGGCCGGCACCCCGGCCCACGCCGTACACCAGATGTCGGCCGGGAGCACCCTGTTCAGCGCTTGAACCGCCCGGTCCGGCTCATCGGTCGAGAACGAGCAGACCTGGCTCCGGGCATGCACTCCGCGATCGGTGCGGCCTGCGGTGACAAATCCTGCCTCCCGCCAGTCGTCGAAGAGCCCAAGAAGTCTGCAGGCCTCGATGAACTCGCCCTCCACAGTGCGGAGTCCCGGCTGCATCTGCGAGCCGAAGAATCGGTCCCCAGAGTATGAGAAGCGGAACGCCAGTTTCATTGGTATACCGTTCGCCGAATTCTACGAAGAGCGCCCCTGATGGACTGGCGGGTGTAGGTATGGAGCGGGGTCATCCTCCCCCCTGCCATCGTCCGCCCCTTCCTGATTGCGGAGAGGATAGAGGCTGCATCCGGCTCCGCCGTGACGTAGGTTACCCCGAACCCGACGTAGCGTGCGTTGTGGGCGTCACTCCCGGCAACGCCGGGTTTCCCGAACCTTCGTGCGATGACCGCAGCCTTCCGGTTCGCTGACCCGGTGATGTAGCGGCTGTTGAAGACCTCCACCGCATCCACCGCGCCGATACCTGCCGCGAGCCTCCTCCCGACGCCGTGGCGCCAGCGATGGTAGGGGTGCGGGAGGATGAGGAGGGCGCCCCGGGCACGGGCCAGGGCGACGGTCTCGAAGAAATCGCGCCCTGCCGGCAGGGGATCGGTGACCCCGAGAGCGAGCAGGTGGCCCTGTCTCGTCGAGATCTCGGTGCCCGGGATCACGGTCACGGAGGTGTCGCACCGGAGGGCGTAGCGGGCGCCCTCCACCGTATCGTGGTCGGTGATCGCGACGGCGTCGAGGCCGACCGCCTCCGCTCGCCGGAGTATCTCCTCCACACTGCTCTCTCCGTCCCTGGAGAACCTTGTATGGACATGCAGGTCGCACCGCAACATGAGATCAGATTATTTGTCATCCTCTGAATAATAAGTCAAGTGTTATGCACATTCTCCTCCCGACCGGATCGGCAACAGCCGAAATCGTGAAAGCAGCAGCTCGGCGCTTCGGCGACCGCTATAAGATAGATGTGGCAATAACCGGCGAGATCGCGTCGTTTCTTACCCCCGGCGAACTCCGGAGGCTGCTCTTTGGCGGCAACTACGACATGGCGATCGTCTCCGGGATGTGCACCGCATCCTTTGCCGCCGTCGAGCGCGAGACCGGCGTCCCGGTCTACCGCGGCCCGCGGCATGCGGCGGACCTCCCGCTGGTCCTTTCGGTGCTGGATCGCGTCCGGCTCTCAAAGACCGTCCCCGCCGACGAGTTCCTCGCAGAGACGCGCCGCGAGGAGGCCTGCCGGCAGGTGGCGCTCCGCGAGGCGGAGGCGGAGGCGGATTTCATCCTCCGCGGCATAAAGATCGGCGGGGGTTCGAGGATAAAGGTGCTCGCGGAGATCATGGATGCGCATAAGCGCGAAGACCTCCTTGCCGACGTCCGGCGGTTCTTTGCCGACGGGGCCGATATCGTCGACCTGGGGTTCGGGTTCGACGCGGCCCCGGACGACGTCGAACGGTGTTTTTCGGCCCTCAGCGGGGTCGAAGGGCCTCTCGCCGTCGACACGCAGGATCCCTCCCTCATCGCGGCGGCGCTCCCCCGCGCCGATCTGGTGCTCTCCCTGCACGAGGGAAACATCCCCGCCGTCGGGAAAGCGGTCGCACAGGCCGGAGCCGCGGCGGTCGTGGTGCCCCGCGAGCGAACGCTCCCTGAAAACCTTGCTGCCGCCGAAGCGGCCGGAATCTGCTGCGTGATAGCCGATCCCCTGCTCCAGCCCGTGGGGTCCGGCCTCGCCGGATCGCTCGCCGGGTTTTCCGAGACTCCGCGTCCGCTCTTCTTCGGGGCCGGCAACGTCGTGGAACTGCTGGACGCCGACTCTCCCGGGGCGAACGCGCTGCTCGCGGGGATGGCGCACGAGGTCGGCGCCGCCGTCGTCTTCACGAGCGAACACAGCGACAAGACCCTCGGGTCGGTCGCGGAGATGCGGCGGGCGACAGAGATGATGGCACTCATGACTGATCGCCCGTATCCCAAAGACCTGGGGCTCGACCTCCTGATCCTGAAGGAAAAACGGCGGCGGCGCGAGCCTCCGCTGGAGTACGAGAGTGTTACGGATGCGCATCCCATGCCGGACGATATCACCTACGACCCGCTTGGATGCATCCGCATCGGCATCGAGGGGGACTGTATCGTCGCGGTTCACCAGGGCCGTGCTGTGCGGGGAAGGCACTGGGAAGATGTCTTTTATACACTTCTTTCAAGCGGGAGCTTCTCCCGGCTCGACCACGCCGCCTACCTCGGAAAAGAGCTCTTCAAGGCGGAACTTGCCATCCGGTATGGGAGGAGTTTCGAACAGGACGGGCCGTTTTAGACTGCCTGCCCTCGTGAATTTTCATGATGAGGGGGCCTGCCCTGGTCAGGAGATGTAGGGCTCCAAAAATATAATAATATTTATATAATCATATGATTATTTCCGCTGCGTGGCAGCGGCGAGCGGTGCTGAACTCTTCGGGCAGGTATCCCCGGTATTGCGAACCCGGAGGCTGAAGTGCATTCAGGGTCCGTTTTCAAAATTCCGGCCGTTCTCCCTGCCGTGGTTCATAAACGTGGTGAAACTGCATGAGAAGGAATTCAACCATACTCGGGCTCGTAGCGGCCCTGGCCATCGGGCTCGTCGCCCTGCCGGTTCTTGCGGCGACAGCCGACGTCGATATCCGCGGCGGTGCGTACATCCCTGCTTCGCTCACGGTCGAGGGCAATACAACGGTGACCTGGACGAATCACGACGAGGTAAGCCATACCGTCACCAGCACGGGAAGGCTTTTTGACTCCGGGCCGATAGAGCAGAACGAGACATTCAATCACACGTTCAACGATACGGGGACCTACCCGTACGGCTGTACGCTCAACGCCTCGACACAACGGACACCCATGCAGGGTGTCGTCATTGTCGTTCCGGAGGGGATGGTGGTGGCCCCGGACGAGAACGTGACCCCCGGGGAAGAGCCGACCATGACGTTGGCCGATCTGGTTGGCGGGAATGAGAACCTGACCTCCTTTGCGGATGCCATCGAGGATGCCGGACTTACGCAGACGGTACTCGCCTCTGGAGGGCCGTATACGGTCTTTGCCCCGAACAATGCCGCCTTTGAGGCCCTTGGCAACGAGACCCTTGCCGGACTCTCGAACGATACGGAGACGCTTGATGCCCTGCTCATGCACCATGTGGTGAGGGGGAACTATACCGCAGAAGACCTGGCTGCAGAGGCGAACACCACCGGGAACGAGACGGTCCTTGAGACACTTGCCGGGGATAGCCTCAATGTCACGGCTGTCGACGGCGGCCTCACGATAGAGAACGCGACCATCGTCACATCCGATCTCACGGCCGATAACGGCGTCATCCACATCATCGACACGGTTCTTGTGCCGCCGGGTCTCGTGCTGCCGGAGAACACGACCCCGGTAGCGAACGTAACACCGGTAGAGAATGCGACCACGGCGGCACCGCTGGAAAGAAGGGTCATCCCTTAAACGATCTTATCTTTTTATTTCCGGACCCCTGCAGGCCGGACACGCATGCCGAACGCGAGGACTTATGTTGCCTCCTCGCCTACCATTCAGTAGAATGGCCATACACGGGATCAGCAGGGATCTGCTTTCAATGCTCTTCGAACTCGGATGGGAACATCACCCGAACGAGTTCGTTGCCGTGCTGCGAGAGAGGGACGGCATTATCCAGGACCTCGACCTGGTGCCCGGTACCATCGTCGGAGAGGAGAGTGCCTCGTTCTTCATCGATATGCTCCCGCTGGATACCCACCAGGCCGGCAGCGCCCATAGCCACCCGAACGGTGTCCTCTCCCCGTCGGCGGCGGATCTGCGGTTCTTTCCGACCGTGGGGCGATACCACGTCATCGTCGGATACCCCTATACGGAGAGGGATTGGCGGTGCTACCGGGCGGACGGCAACGCGGCACACCTCGAGGTGGTCGAGTGATCCGCGTGGTCGCAACGGGGACGTTCGACATCCTCCACCCCGGGCACCTCTACTACCTTGAGGAGTCCCGGAGGCTTGGCGACGAACTCTCCGTGATCGTGGCGCGGGACGCGAACGTGAAGCATAAACCGCGACCGATCCTCCCGGAGGCGCAGAGGCTCAGGATGGTGCAGTCGTTAAAACCGGTCGACCGTGCGCTTCTCGGCGACCTGCACGATATGTTCAGGCCGATAGCAGAGATCCGGCCCGACATCATCACGCTCGGGTTTAACCAGCATTTCGACGAGGAGCATCTCCGGCAGAAGCTCCAGGACCGCGGACTCGATGCGGACGTCGTCCGGATACCCGGGTATCCCGGCTCGCTCGCCAGTTCGTCGAAGATCGTCGAGCGTATCCTGAATACCCGGGGCCCTGCAGACCCCAATGGCCCTGTCGGTGAGGAGTGACGCCGGCCCGGGAAGCGCGGGTGTTTGCCCGCGGGTGACGGTGGTTCATGTGGCAGATCGGTGTATGGGACGATGACGGCGATGCGACGAGCTGGCTGAAGGTCTCGATCCCGTTCCTGCTCTGTGTGCTCTTTCTCGCCGCCGTCTGGCTCTTCCTCCCGGCCGAGCAGTGGCTTCTGCTCTTCGGGATGATGGTCGCCTACATCGTCCCGCCTCTCGGCCGGGAGACGATCATCCCGGTCTGCATTCTCTGCGGGATCCCCTGGTGGCTGGCTGCGTTCACCCTGGCGTTTCTGGACTTCGCCGGCGGGCTCTTCATGGCCTGGAACTTCCCGCTGGTCCTGCGGATCCCCTACATTGGGCCCTGGGTCAGCCGCTTCGTGGCGGCGGGCAGGACGTTCCTCGATCGGCGGCCGTGGCTTGAGCGGCTCTACTTCGTCGGTCTCGTTGCCTTTGTGGCTCTCCCCTTCGACGGGTCGGGGAGCATCGTCGGCTCCGTCGTGGGGAGGATGCTCGGGATGACGAAGCTAGAGGTCCTCTCCTGCATCACCATCGGCGGCATCATCGGCAGTTTCGGGATCGCTCTCGGCATCGACTATATTATGAACCTTATCCCGGCAGGGACCGGGTTCTGGTTCTCGCTTGCCGTCTTTCTCCTGATCGGCACCGCACTCCTGGTGATGTACCGGAATTACTCGCGAAGACCGGAAGCGGACGCCTGAAGCGTATCGGTATCACCTCTACCTGACAACATCTCAGATCCCTCTCCCGGGCCGGAGCTGACGCGACACAAACAGAAACTCTAATACGCGATCGGGAGGATTGATCATCCTAACCCACCCGGCAGAGATCGGGAGGGAGAGATCGGAGGGTGGCGGTGCGCACCCTTCTCATAACAGCGATGGGCGGCTCCGTTCTGCCGCCCGGGACGATCTGGGTATGGATCCGCATTCAACGAACTGTCTGGCAGCCGGTGTTCCTCCGGAGCGGCGTGGCGGCGATCAGGACTTTCGAGGTGAAGGAAGTCCCGCCGCCGGGACCCCGGCCCGAATGCCTGGCGTTACTACCGCTATGCTAGAGCAGGTGATCGAGACCTCACTCTGCGGGACCTGCATTGTCGATCAGAGTGGGTGTATTGCCTTTGCCAACGCTTCGTTGCTTGCCATGTGGGGATATGCGCTGTGCGAGGTGGTCGGAAAGCCCGCTCCTCTCCTCTGGCTCTCCCCGGAAGAGGGGCGGGGCTGCATCGACTGTGCTCTCTCCTCCGGCCGGTGGAGCGGGACGGTTGCCGCCCGGCGGAAGGATTCACCGCCTTTTGATGTCAGGATAGCGATCAGCAGCGTTCGCGATCCCGTCACCGCCGATACCTGGCTCCTCCTCTCCTGCATCGACGCTGGCGTGCAGTGCAGGGCTGAAGGTACACCGCGCAGCCGCCGCAGCCTTGAGCAGGCTGTTGCGGCGATGCCCGCGCGGTTCATGGACCCCGCGCAGATCGATCCGGCTATCGAAGAATCGCTTGAGGATCTCGGCCGCGCGTGCGGGGCGTGCAGGGCCTACCTCTCCCTCTTCAACGATCCCCGGACGCTTCTTGGCACCACGCACGAGTGGTGCCGGCCGGAACAGAACCCCCGGCGGGGAAAGTCCCGGGAATTCCTCACGGGCGACCTTCCCTGGTGGGTCGCGCGGATTCTCGAAGGCGAGACCGTGCTTGTGGACGGAGCGTCCACCAAAGGACGGCTGCACAGGGAGGAGCGCGAGATCCTGAAGCGGCACGGCGCTACCGCGGCGCTGATGATCCCGCTCCGG
Source organism: Methanoculleus sp. (assembly GCA_035363235.1). GTDB lineage: Archaea > Halobacteriota > Methanomicrobia > Methanomicrobiales > Methanoculleaceae > Methanoculleus. Next base: position 16,066 of record DAOSER010000001.1, on the reverse strand, counting down.
CTGAACGGGGCGGTTGTCGGTTTCGTCGGGTTCGACCGGGACACCGGGGAGAGTCGGTTCGTGGACGGGGATGTGGCTCTCCTGTCTGCAGCCGTCCACATCATCGCGGGAGCCCTTGACCGGAAACAGTCCGAGTACCTCTTCCGGGAGTCGGAAGGTCTCTATCAGATTGTCCTCGATGCCATCACCGATGCCGTCACCGTCGTCGATACCCAACTCACCCTCCTTCTCGCAAACGATGCTTTCATCGCCTGGTGCGAAGACCTCGGGCTCGAAACAAACGTTGTCGGAAAGAATCTCTTTGCCGTCGTGCCGTTCCTGCCTTCCACCACCGGGCAGCTGTACGAGCGGGTCATACGAACCGGCCGGCCGCTGACATCAGAACGGTCTCTCAAGCGCGGTAACCAGACCGTGACCCTTCGAGAGATGCGGATCCCAATCTTCGAACGCGGCAAGGTTGAGAGGATCGTCACCGTCTCCCGGGACATCACCGCCCAGAGAGAGGTCGAGGACCTGAAATCAAAGGCATACGCTCAAATTGAGCGGAACATGGAACAGTTTGCCCTGCTTGCCGACCATATCAGGAACCCGCTCCAGGCGATCATGGGGCGTGCCGAACTGCTCGACGATGCCGCGACAAGGGAACAGATCCGGCAGCAGGTGCAGCGGATCAACAGCATCATCGATCAGCTTGACGAACGATGGGCCGAGTCGAGGAAGCTCTCCATGTTCTGGCGGAAGTACTCCTGATCTCTCACGTTTTATTCTGCAGCGCTCCCCACACCCGGTTCCGCTCGAGGATGACCCAGTAGCGCCGCAGTTCGGCTTCCGCCGCCCGGTATTCTGGGTAGTGGCCCCCGACGAGACGCCAGAACCTTTTCGAGTGGTTCTGCTCGCGGAGGTGGGCGACCTCGTGGATGACAATGTACTCCCGCAGGGGGTCGGGAAGAGCTGCGACGCGCAGGTTGATGTTCAGGTTGCCGAGCGTCGAGCAGCTTCCCCATCGGGTCCTCTGCATTCTTATTGCGATCCGCCCCCGCGTCCGGCCGGCAAGATCCGGGTAGGTCTCCAGGCGGTCCAGGACCTCCTCCTTCAGCATTCGGGAGAGGCTTCTCCTGAGGGCAGGAACGGACGGGCAGGTAACGGTGCCCGAGGCCTCGTCGATCGTAAACCGCGCACCCGGGACCAGGCGGTAAAACCGCCCGTGCAGGAGGAGCAGGTCCTCCCGCCCGCACCCTTCGGCCGCCAGTCGGTCATACTCCTCGCGCTGTCTCTCGATCCAGGCCGCGTTGCGCTGCAGGAATCCCCCGATGTCGAACGATGGGGGAGCGACCACCCGCAGGGTCCCATCCGGCCGCACCTGAAGGCGGGCAGACCGCACCGCTTTCCGGACGACGGTCGTTTTGTCCGGGATGTTCTCCCTCGCTCCCCTGCTCATGTAGCAGTACTGGGGCGGCGGCATGAAAAAATCCCGTGGTCCGGCACGCACCTATACCTGATGACGACAAAGAGATACGGTAGGGCTCCCGCTCGACCACCTGAGCGGGTGCAGGGGATGGTATCCATGATCGAGAAGGAACTGAAGATCGGGGACATCGCGCACCTCACCGGGATCTCCGAGCAGGAGGTCCGGACACTCGTCCAGACCTACGACAGCCTCTTTACCTACCGGACGATCGGCCGGGTCAGGCTTTTCCCACAAAAAGCGGTCGGAATTGTCCGGGAACTCGTTGAACTCTCCGGGAGAGGCCTTTCGCCCGAGGAGATCGCCAAGGAGATCAAATCAGGCAAAAAACTGGCCGGATCTGATGATGCGGCAGAGGAGATCGGCCGGACCGCTGCCCCGCTCCCGCCCGAGGTGGTGATCGATCTTGGAGTGATGCGCGATGCGCTGGCCCGGCAGGAGCGCCGGATTGCACGACTGGTCGAGGATATCGAGCGAGAGCAGCAGAGGAGGGTTGAGGAGGTCAAAAGGCTGGAAAAGGCCGTCGACGACCTGCAGAAACGCCTCTCCAGGCAGCAGGAACAGCTCGCGGTCGTTGCAGAATGGGTGGATTACTTCGACCTGCAGATGGATGAGGTCACCCGCCCGGTGCTTGAGAGGTTCCGGCGAACCGTCGTGAAGAAGAACGATCCCGGGCAGTCGTCAGGCCGCACGGGCTGACCTCGTGCCCGGCTATCCGGGAAACCAGGTGCACGGCCGCCGTCTCCTCGTTACACATATGACGCATCTGTAACAATATATAATATTCAATAACATAAAAAGAGCAAAATTTAAATACGATCCCCGCTACCGGCACGCGAGGTGATCGAGATCTCAGAGCAGAAGATGGCCACAGTATTGACCGTCGCTATTCAAACCCTGGTCGTTGGCGGGTTGATAGCCTGTATCGTCGTTGGAACACAGGATCGGCCGTCTTCGGCGGCTTTGCCGGACACTGATGCCCGGCATGTGGATTTCCGCCCCGAGAGCGCCTCACCGGCCGCGTATCCCGTCATCGGCAGCCAACCGGAGGGCGGACCGGGCGCCGGAGAGGGGATCCTCTCTCTTTTTATTGCACCCGACTCCGCTAGCCCATCATAATCTGTATGGCTGTCGGGTACCTGTTCATGATGGCGTACACCAGAGGTTTCCCTATCCAGAGTCTCCCGCCCTGCATCCTCCGGAGAGGGCTGATCTCGCTGAGACTCTGGAGGGCCTGCACCGCAGCCTCGTCTGCGAGGAAGAAACTGTCAGGGACCGTGGAGTCAAAGTAGAAGAGGATCGGAAGCCGGAGCCGTCTCTGCAACGTTTCCGGAAGGGCCTGCTCCAGCCGGACAAGGACGTCCCGGTCGAAGTCGTAGCGGTTCCCGCTCTTCGTGACGGACGAGGGATATTCCTCCCGTAAGAGCTGTGAGAGGCGTTTGCGCTCTGAGACGACGCCGTCGTTGATCCTGCCGATTTCAAGCCGCATCCACCGCAAAAGGGTCGACTCGTCACCTGCTGATGGTCGATTAGCCATGTGTGCTCCGGTGGTGATCCGTCACCGGCCCGGTTGAGAGATCTGTCTTTGCCATACGATATATACCTGGCCCCGGCCGGCCCTTCTCCGGCAATCGGGGCCGGGGGGTAATCCGACCGATCGAACCGGAGTGAAGCCGCCTTGTGGGTCGTAAGCCTCGTATTTCCCGTGCAAAGGTATAAATTCTGTCCCTCCTTTGAGTGCTTTCTACGTGATCATGCATGGAACGTGATTCAGCGCACGGCAGATACGCCCGTTTCCCCGGAATGTTGCTCTGTGTTTTGCTTCTTGCCGGCGTAACGGTTCTCCTGGCAGCCGCCCCGGTGGGCGCCACCGGCGCGCCAGGGGATGAGTACGATCCCGCCATTGCCGCAATGCTCGCAGAGATCGACGAATCCGAACTCAGAAACACAACATATGACCTGCAGAATATATCGACCCGGGTATACGGATCCGCCGGAAACCGGGAGACGGGCGACTATCTCTACCGGAGGCTTGCCTCCATCCCCGGTCTCGAGGTGGAGTTCCTGGGCGAGGACCTCAACAACGTTGTCGCCACGCTTCCCGGGAGCGGCAACGTCTCAGACGGGATCGTGGTGGTGGGGGCACACTACGACAGCACGTCCTCGGACTCCGCCCGCGCACCCGGAGCTACCGATAACGGGTGTGGCGTCGCGATCGTTCTGGAACTCGCCCGGGTGATGAGCCGGCACTCGTTTGACCGGACGGTGCAGTTTGCGTTCTGGAACGCTGAAGAGATCGGCCGTTACGGCAGCGCCGACTATGTCAGAAACACGACGGTCCCGGTCGTGCTCTACTTCAATTACGATTCGGCCTGCTACGATCCTCTTAACCGCTCGGTCCTCGATATCGTCTACGACGAGCGTTCCGCAGATGTCGCGGCACTCATGGTAGACTATAACACCCTCTACGGCACGAACTTCACCCTGACCGAGAACAATCACACCTGCGCCTCGGACCATATTCCCTTCCGGGAGCAGGGTTACCCGGCTGTGACGACGCACAGCGAGGAGCACGGGCCGGCCCATACCCCGGACGACACCATCGACCATGTGTCGTCTGAGTATGCGATGAGGAATGCCCGGCTTGGTCTTGCAGTGATCGCGGAGGAGGCCGGGCTCCGGGACGAGGAGAAACCTGCTGCCGTCCCGAAGGCCTCGGGGGTGATCGTACGGGATCTCCCCGGAAGCCCGGGCGGGTCTTTATGATGGTCCTATCGTCGAGCGGAGTCGTTATCTCTCGCGCACTCCGAGATGGGTTCATCATGACGCCCGTTAACCCCTGCACGGGGGTGCTGCCGCTGCTGATACGAGGAAATCCTCTCCCTGTAGCCCGAAGCATGGTCCCCAGTCGCAGGGAATGCGGGGAGGAGAACACGCTTTTTATACGGTCGAAGCCAACACTTAAAAAATATGGAAGATTCTGAGATCCTGATGAACCCAAGCGAGCTGGTCCGTTTTCTCCGGAAGGATCCGGCAGAGTTTACAAAGGAGGACATTATCCGGTTCTGCGAAGAGAACGGGATTGAGATGGTCAACTTCCGGTACGCCGCTGAAGACGGCAAACTCAAGACCCTTAACTTCGTTATCTCCTCAAAAGAGCATCTCGACACCATTCTCTCCGACGGTGAGCGCGTCGACGGCAGCAACCTTTTCTCGTTCATCGAGGCGGGGAGCAGCGACCTCTACGTGATCCCCCGCTACCGTACGGCGTTCGTGAACCCCTTTGCCGAGGTGCCGACGATCGAGTTCCTCTGCTCGTTCTACGACAACGACGGAAAACCACTGGAGAGCTCCCCGGAGTACGTGCTTCGTAAGGCGGACGAGGAGTTCACCCGCCGGACCGGATACACCTTCAAGACCCTCGGCGAACTCGAGTATTACGTCGTCAGCCCGCGGGACGATCTCTATCCCGGCCGCGACCAGAAGGGTTACCACTCTGCCGAACCGTTCGTCAAGTTCGCGGACCTGCGGGATGAGGCGATGCGTCTCGTCGCCCGTGCCGGCGGCAGGATCAAGTACGGCCACTCGGAGGTCGGGTGTTTCTATAACGACGACCTGTACTACGAGCAGCACGAGATCGAGTTCCTGCCGATGCCGGTCGAGCAGGCGGTCGAACAGCTCATCATCGCCAAGTGGGTTCTTCGGATGCTCGGCAACCGATACGGTGTCGAGATCAGCTTCGCCCCGAAGATCACCGTCGGGAAGGCCGGGAGCGGAATGCACTTCCACATGCTCGCCGAGAAGGACGGCAAGAACCTGCTGGTCGAGGAGGGTAAACTGAGCCCGCTCGCCCGTAAGATGATCGCCGGCATCCTTGATGCCTCCGACGCCCTGACGGCCTTCGGGAACACCATCCCGACCTCTTACCTCCGTCTTGTCCCCCACCAGGAAGCGCCGACGACGGTCTGCTGGGGCGACCGCAACCGCTCGGTCGTCGTCCGGGTGCCCCTCGGCTGGATTGGTGCCGACGGCATGACGCGTGACGCCAACCCCTGTGAGGACCTCTGCCGGGAGGAGCGGCAGTCGAAGCAGACGTTCGAGTACCGGGTCGCCGACGGCTCAGCCGACCCCTACCTGATCGTCGCCGGTCTCGTCGTGACGGCGCTCCACGGGATCGAGATGCCCGATGCGCTCGAGGCAGCCGAACGGCTCTACGTCAGCGGGAACATCTTCCGGCCCGAGTTCAAGGAGCGTCTCGCTGAGTTTCGGCAGCTTCCCGCCTCATGTGTCGAGTCCGCCGAGGCGCTCGATGCGAAACGAGCGCTCTTCGAGCAGAGCGGGATCTTCCCGGCCGGGATGATCGACAGCCGGATCGCCACCCTGAAGGCCTTCGACGACCGGGGACTGAGCGAGAGGCTCTACGGCAATAACGAAGCGATCCGGGAGCTGGTTCAAGAGTTCCTTCACGTGGCGTGAGAGCCGGAAAATACTTTTTTGCCAGCATTAACCGGGCACCGTCAACGCCCCCCCCGCCCCCCACACCGATGGCTCCGGTATGGGGCAAGCTTATTATCAGGAGGCCACCAGAGAAGGTGGCTCCCGGGAGTGAGGCGGGTGCCCTGGCGGGCGGAGGACGTGGCTTTTTGCTATCTCTGAGGGCCGCGCAGAACCGCGAGAGCTCGCCGCTCACCCGGGTGATGAGGTATGCGTATGAGAGGAGAAGCGGAAGAGATGATGGCGGAAGGAGCGGGACCGGTCACGTTTACGTGCTACCGCGTCACCCCGGGAGAGGAGGAGGGCGCCCCCGAGGAGGGTATGAACACCTACAGCGTCGTGGTGCTGCTGCCCGACGGGGATATCAAGCACCAGGTTGTCTGGGCGCGGGCGCCTGAGGATATCGGCGACGCGATCCGGGTTCCTCCCGGCTCACGGGTGATCATGACCGAGATGAAGAACACCCTCGTATGGGACAGCGAAGAGGTGGGGGCCGCACCGGCCTCCTGACCTCTTTTGAGACCGGACCCTTTCGGTCGTCTCATCCTGTTCCGAACGGGATCTGTGCGTATGCGACAGTGCGGAGAGATTATGCCCTCCGGTTCGCCGCGATGTTCCGGTCCATGTAGGCGTTTGAGTTCGACAGAAAGGTACTAACCAAGTCCTGTGGTACACCGGATCAACGTTTTGCTGAGGATTGGCTATGGTTGATGATGAAGTAAGGAAGGTTATCGATAGGAATAATAAAAAATTCTCCGAAGGGTTCCAGAAAGGCGACGCCGCAATAACGGCATCGGTCATTGCAGAGGACGCCGTCGTCTTCCCCCCGGACGCTCCCATGATCCAGGGGAGAGGGGCGATCGAGGAGTTCTGGAGAACGGTCATGGCCTCAGGCGTAAAAGAGGTGGAACTGACCACGATCGAACTCGCAGGGAGCGGCGATTTTCTGCACGAGAGGGGAACGGGTATTCTCAAGGTCCACCCCCCGGGTGGAACGCCTGCCGAGCAGAAGATTAAGTTCGTCGTCGTGTGGAAGCGCACGGTTGACGGCTGGAAGAACCTGTGGGATATCTGGAACGCTTCTCCCTGATGTGGGGAGCAACGAGACCGCCGGGTTCACCGGGCATCTTCAGCCCTCTCACGGCGGCTACGAAGAGGCCTGGCGGTCTCGCTCACCCCGTGTACGAAGGATACCAGAAGGAGTATGACCCTGGCCAGAACATTGCTATTTGTAGGAAAAAGGATTATTTAGAGCACCGGGGAGGAGAGCGACACGCTTTCCCCGGTGATCTCGGAGAGGTAGACCCCTGACCCCACCCACCAGGTTTCATCGACCGGAAGGACGTAGCCGATCTTGAGTTCGTCGCGGTTCTCCTGCTCGGGGTTCGGCCAGATAAAGACGATGAACCCTCCTCCCGACTCTGCGGTATTCCTGAGCGCCCGAATGTTCTCCATTCCGAACGGGTCCTGCCGCTCGATCAGGCTTGTCCCGATCGAGTCCTGCAGGTGGGGATGGGCAAGGAGCGTCCCGTTGTAATCGTAGGCGTAGAGATAATGCTCCTCTGAATCGACAAACATTCCGGAAGCGTTCGAGATCTCGACAAACGTCGCTTCCGCCCCCTGTTCGCGCCCATAGGCGGCACCGCGCTCGACGAGGTCGACCATCGCGGAGACAGGCCCAGGATACGGTGCGGTTCCGGTCCCGGCCACGTCGGAGAGGTAGACGCCTGAAGCCACCCACCACGTCTCGCCGGCAGGGGCGACGTAGCCGATCTTCGGTATGCAGGTCTCTGCCGCCGACTCATTGATGGACCCGTCCAGCGGCGCCGGGTAGAGGTAGGTGATATACCCGCCGCCGTTTGCCGCCGTATGTGCACCGACGCGGATCACCGGCAGCCCCCGGACGTCGGTCCAGTTCCCGCGGTTGGAACCGATCGCATCCTTCTCGTATGGGTGGGCGAGAAGCGTCCCGTTGTAATCGTAAGCATATACGTATAGGGCTCCCTGCGAAAACCTGCCCACCTCGTTGTTGAATTCAGCGAGTGCCGCGTCTTTCCCGGCGGTCCTCGCGTAGGCGGCGGCCTCCCGGACGAAGACGGCGAGGTCCTCAGTGGTCGCGTTCTCCTCGACGGCTTCCTGTACGCCGGGGCCGCTGCACCCGGCCGCGAGAACCGCGAGGGCTGCGAGAAGACAGACCACGTTGATAAGATGAAATTGCTTCATACTTTTTTGTAAGGCATGGATCCTGAAAAAGAAGCCGGGTACTATCGGCATGGTGAATCAGCTGCGGAGGGTCCGATACTCGGGCCCGAAGGCACCCCCGCGGGCGTTCCGTGTACCCGGGAGATCAGCGGGAGCCGTGGGTAGGGAGATCCCGGTCTCACAGCCTCTTGACGCCCAGGATCATGGATCCCACGCCGGCAAGCGAGACCACGATGATCGCAAAGGCGACGAGGTTGAAGTTCTCAGAGATGAGGGGAATGTTCCCGAAGAGATACCCGGCGAGGACGAAACTCGCAACCCACAGCACTCCTCCCACCACATTGAACTGGATGAACCTGGAGTAGTCCATCTTCCCGGCTCCCGCGAGGAACGGTGCCAGGGTCCGGACGAACGGAGCGAACCTGGCTATCACAACGGTCTTTCCGCCGTATTTCTCAAAGTATGACTCGGTTTTTGTGATATCCTGCCGTTTAACGAAAGGGATTCCTTTCGAGAGAAACCGGCTGCCGAACCCTCTCCCGATCCAGTAGTTCACCGTGTCCCCTGCAATCGCCGCCACCACGAGAAGCACAAGGGCGGGGAGGATGTTGAGACCGCCCTGCGCAGCGATTGCGCCCACAAGGAAGAGGAGCGAGTCACCGGGGAGATAGGGGGCGACGACCAGCCCCGTCTCGAGGAAGACTATGAGGAAGATGAAGAAGTACACGAATAGCCCGTAATCCTCGATGACGAGCGGCAGGAAGTCATCGAAGTGTATGACGACATCGATGAGATATCCGATCTGCTCAAACATTCACTTCCCGTCTGCACCGGTAGCTGATATACCTACTGCGCCGGTGCAACCCGATCCTGATCGAGGCCGCCCGGAAACTCCGGATGGGTATTGCAAGCCGGTCTCTTCAGGGACCCTGTGTTCTGGCTGCCCCACAATATAGATGGCGGCGGCGACCTACGTTAGATCATGCATCAGTCCCCGGGCGCTCACCCCGGTGCAATCCCGGCGGTCACGGAGGTCATGACGGCGTTCGGGCCGGTTCGTCTCATCTGGGTTCGACCTGATACCGGCCCGAAAGTCCGGGGAATCATCCTCCCCGGCGACCCTCGAACCGATGCGGGGATACTCTTCATTCCTGAACCCCGGGATGACAGCATCCGGACGCTGATTGCCGGGATCCAGTCGCTCCTCCGGGGGCAAGACGTGCGGTTCGATACCGATCTCCTCGACCTGGACCGGTGCCCGCCCTTCCAGCGGCGGGTGCTCCTCGCCGAGTACGGGATCCCCCGGGGGTATGTCAGCACCTACGGGCGGATCTCCCGGCATATCGGGAACCCCGGGGCCTCGCGTGCGGTCGGGAGCGCACTCGCAAGAAACCCGTTCCCCCTTGTCATCCCCTGCCACCGCGCCCTGCGGTCGGACGGGCGCCTGGGCGGGTTCCAGGCGGGCCTCGCTATGAAACAAAGATTGCTTGAGATGGAAGGGATCAGGTTCCTCGAGGACGGCCGGGTGCTGATGGAGAAGGTGTGGTATTGACGCGGCCGCATAGATCACGAGGCTGCCCGGGCCATCGAGAGGTATATGTGGGATGACGTCCCCCGACCCCGCGGTGATGATCGGATGGCAGATGTTACCGGCCAGCAGATGACAAAACCTACGGAGTATAGTGCGGTCAACCTGGCGAAGGATGCCGGGGTGGACATGGAGCGGTGGAACCGGGTCCCGGATGGGGCGACGATCGAGAGGACCGTTGAGGCGGTCAGGGCGCGGAACATCAACGTGATTCTGGCGAACACGGCAGAGGAGGGGCTCCGGGCCGTCGTCGACCTGATCCCCGAGGGGGGCGAGGTTATGTACGGTTCCTCGACGACCCTGGCCGAGATGGGGTTTGACCGGGTGGCGAAGGAGAACCCGAAGGGGTGGCGCGACTACCACGCGGTCATCACGGCCGAAGACGATGCGGAGAAGCGGCATGCTCTCCGCAGAAAGAGCGTGGCCGCCGATTACTATCTCTCCGGGGTGCAGGCGATCGCCGCCTCAGGCGAGGTCGTCGGGTGCGACAAGACCGGGAGCCGGATGGGGGCGTGGCCTCATGCGGCGGCCCACCTCATCCTCGTCTCGGGGGCAAACAAGATCGTGCCGACCATCGACGATGCCCTCCGGCGATGCCGGGAGTACTGCCTGCCGCTCGAGAACCAGCGTGCACAGCATGTCTACGGCACGGGAAGTTACATCGGCAAGCATGTGATCCTCGATAAGGAGGACACCGACGGAAGGATAGCCCTGGTCCTGATCCGCCAGCAGCTCGGTTACTGAACCCGGCTGCTCCGCATGGCGGCACCGGGCCCGCCAGCTAAAGGAAAAGCGGTGTCTTCACGGCAGGCCTATGCCCGATATCTTTTTTCGGATGCGGGTCAACCGCATTCCTCCCTCTCCCCGCGGTTCTGTAGATCAGGCGGGAGCTGTCCGGTCGCGGCTGAAGCGGTGCTCCGCCCCTTCTATTTCCCCATCCGGAGGGTTCGGTATATCTGAACTCCCGTGCCATCTTGATGCATGGAGATCGCAGAAATCCTCAACGCCACCGTTCCGCTCTCCGACATCACACTCGAAAACATCGTTCTCGCTGTGCTTGTCGCGATTATTGGATGGATCGTGGTGAAAATCCTCACGTCCGTCTTCACAAAGATGCTCTCCCGGGCATCGAACCTGCCCGGCCTGGTTATCGAGTTCCTGATCCGGTTCTTCTCGGTCCTGCTCTACGTGTTCCTCGCCCTTATTGTCCTCGCGACGCTCGGTTTCGACGTCTCCTCCATGGTGCTCGGGCTCTCGGCGGTGATCGGGCTCATCCTCGGTTTCGGCCTCCAGGACACCGTCACCAACCTCGCCGCCGGAGTCTGGCTGGCGGCCTTCCGTCCCATCGACAAGGATGAGTTCGTCGAGGTCAACGGTATATCCGGGACGGTCACCTCGGTCGGCATCATGGCGACCGAGCTGCTGAAGCCCGACAACACTTACATCACCATCCCGAACTCCCTCGTCTGGGGGAGCCCGGTGATCAACTCCACCAGGATGGAGACCCGCCGCGTCGAGGTCAAGGTCAGGGTCGCCTACGACAGCGACCTGGATAAGGCAATCCGGGTCGCCACTACCCTGATGACGGCCAACGAGGGCGTGCTCCCGTCGCCGGGACCTGTGGTCGTCGTCACCGAACTCGCCGACTCTTCGGTGAACCTCTCCCTGCGGGCGTGGACGAAGACGTCCGACATGTGGGGCGTGCAGTGGGACCTGAACCGCGACGTCGTCCGGGCGTTCAAAGAGGCCGGTATCGAGATCCCCTTCCCACAGGTGGACGTCCACCTGGACGGGACGCACTAACTATCTTTTTGTGCCGGTCACCGGGTGCGCCCGAAGTCGATGAAGCCGTTGTAAGGATCAGTCGCGAGCAGGCGGACGCGAATCCTCTGGCCGACCCGTAGCCCCTGCTCGCCGATAACCACCTTTCCTTCCGCGGGCGGGTCGATCAGCCGGACATACGTCCCCTTCTCCGAGGCGCCGGTGACGAACGCTGCAAACGTCTCGCCGATCCTCTCCCGGAGGAGGACCGCGGCCGCGGCCTTCCGGACGAAGCGCTCGACCTTCTGGGACGCCTTCTCCCGGTCGGTGAGGTGGAGGGCGAGGTCGTCGAGTTCGGCCGGCGTGTAGGGTGGGTAGCGCTCGCCGTCAAGGACCGATTTTATCAGCCGCTGGATGATGATGTCGACGTAGCGCCGGTTCGGGGCGGTGCCGTGGGTGTAGTCGGTGACGGCAAGGGCGAAGTGGCCGATCGGCTCATCGCCCGGCCGGAACGCCACGTACTCGCCCGCTCCCATCAGTTTCACCACCGTGAGGGAGAGGTCGGGGAAGCGGTCGGGATCGGCCGCCTTCTGCCGGATGAGGAACCGGGTGAGCGCCTCGGCGTCCGGCTCGGGGGGCAGGGTCTCGCCGCGGTCCGCCGCCTCCGCGACGATTCCCTCCCAGTTCTTTGGGGTGCGCACGACCCGGTGGATCATGGGGAGACCGGTGGCGTTCAAGAATGCGGTTATACTGCCGTTCGCCGCGACCATGAACTCCTCGATGAGGCACCGGGCAAGGTTCTGCTCCTGGACGACAAGCCCCAGGACCCGGTTCTCCTCAACGACCGGTTCGGCCTCGATCGTCTCGAGGGCGAGCGCTCCCCTCTCCGTCCGGCGCTTCCTCATCCGCACCGCGGCCTCGTGCTGGAGGAGGACCTGCTCGGCAAGCCCCGGCGTCTCTGTAACCATCCCCGGGATGGCCCCGCTCCCCTCCAGCCAGTCGCCGACCTCCTCGTAGACGAGTTTTGCCCGGTTCGCGACGATCGCCCGGTAGACGTCGCCGGGTAGCGTGCTCCCATCCGGAAGAACGGTATACTCGATGACGACCGCCATCCGGTCACGGCCGGGCAGGAGCGAGGTGATGCCTGCCGAGAGGCGGTCGGGGAGCATCGGGAAGGTCACAACACCGGTGTAGACCGATGTCCCGTTGTGGGCGGCGTGCCGGTCGGTCGCCGAGTCTTTCGGGACGCGGGAGTCGACGTCCGCGATCGCGACCCTGACGTGGATCGCGTCGTTCTCTCCCGGTTCACAGACCTCGATCTGGTCGAGATCCTCTGAGTCGTGGTTGTCGATCGAGGACCAGAGGAGTGACCGGAGGTCGCGGGGATCTGTGGGGGTATCCGGGAAGGCGTCCCCGCTGAGAGCGCCGACTTCACGGATGACGGCCGGTGGGAAGGCAGGGATGAAGCCGTACTGCTGCATCGCCGACCACGCGATGCCTTTCAGGTTGACGGACTGCTCGTTCTGCATCGTTGAGTAATTCGTTCGCGGGTATAAAATCGCTTGGAAATGTCCGGCGATCATCGGCCCGTTCTGCCCGGACTGAAATAACCGGCCCTGTTGAGACTCCACCTCGCTCCCGATGGTCGCACTCCGGGGCACGGCTTTCCACCGGCAACGCCCGCGCACTGCCCCCGCCCCGGGGTGGGGGAGGAGGCCGAAGGCCGGGTGGAGTGAGGGCTACGGGTATCGCTTATGTGTAGAGACAGGGGGGGCGTGCCCCCCTCCCCGCGAGGTGATATCCCCACGGTCCACTACAGGGGGATATGCCCGGTTCAACAGAGCGTGTCAGGCCCATAGAGGAGGTGAAAAAAGATGTTTTTGTACAGCCGAATATCCACGTTACCGTCGACCTCCCGGGACGAGGGGGCCGTCCCCCGCCGCATCACCGTATCTCGATCCGGTCGCCCGTCACCATGTAGTGCACCTTCTCCGCGATCCTGCAGGCGTGGTCCCCGCAGCGTTCGAGGTACCGGGCGATCATGACGTAGTTCGTGCACCGGGTGATGTTTCTTGGGTCTTCCATCATGTAGGTGAGCGACTCGCGGAATATGGAGTACCTGAGAGCGTCGACGACCTCCTCCCTGCTCTGGATATCGGCTATCACACTGAGGTCTTCACGCTCGAACGCGACCATCACATCCGTTATCATCCCGTCGACGATCTCTCCCATGTGGGGGAGGTTGACGAGGTTTCCTACGTGCGGCGCCCCGGCGAGATCGGGCACGACGATGGCGATGTCTTTCCCGTAGCGGCCGATACGGTAGAGGCTCGTGATCACCTTCATCGAGGCTGCGATCGTCCGCAGGTCTTTTGCCATCGGCTGGTTGAGGGCGATGAGTCTCAGGCACTTCTGCTCGATCCCGTCATCGTAACCCGCGAGTTTCTGCTTCTTCTCGTCGATCGTCCCGGCGAGCTCCACGTCCTGGGTCTTTAGCGCTACCATCGACTGGCCGAGCATACCCTGCGCGAGGTTCCCCATCGCGAGGACATCCCCTTTCAGGGACGCAATCTCTGTATGAAACTTCGATACCATTGGATTCTCCCTACCCGAACCGTCCGGTGATGTAGTTCTCCGTCAGTTCTTCACCGGGATCTTCGTGGTTTTATCAAACTCCACCAGCTTCCCCAGGTACATGAACCCGGTGTAGTCGCTGGCCCGCGCCGCCTGCTGCATGTTGTGCGTGACGATGACGACCGTGTAGTCCCGCGCAAGCCGGACGATGAGGTCCTCGATCTTTGCCGTAGCGATGGGGTCGAGGGCGGAGCAGGGCTCGTCCATCAGGATCACCTCCGGCCCGACCGCAAGGGATCGGGCGATGCAGAGCCTCTGCTGCTGCCCGCCCGAGAGGGAGAGTCCGGGTTCGTGGAGGCGGTCTTTCACCTCATCCCAGAGCGCAGCACCTTTCAGACTCTCCTCGACGATACGGTCGAGTTCCTTCTTATCGTTCATCCCGTGAATGCGGGGGCCGTAAGCGACGTTCTCGTAGATGCTCTTTGGGAACGGGTTCGCTTTCTGGAAGACCATGCCGATCTTCTCGCGGATCGCGTATACGTCTGCATGGGGGTCGTGGATGTTCTTTTCGTTGAAGAGGATCTCTCCGGTGATCCTTGAAGAGTCGATGAGGTCGTTCATCCGGTTGAAGCACCGGAGCAGGGTCGATTTCCCGCACCCCGACGGCCCGATCAGCGCCGTGACCTTGTTCTTCGGGATGCTGACCGAGATGTCGATGAGGGCTTGTTTCTGCCCGTACCAGAGGTTGAGGTTCTTTGTCTTGAGGATTGTGGATTCATTCATTTACATCACCTTTGCCTGGCTGTACCGGCGCCGGACAAGGATCGCGGCGAGATAGATCGCGAGGACCAGTATCAGGAGCACGAACGCGGTCCCGTAACTCTGCGTTGCCGCCCCCGGAACGGTCGTGGTGAGGACGAAGAGGTGATATGGGAGCGCCATCACCGGCTCCGTGAGCGACGACGGCAGGAATCTGGTGCTGAAGATCGCTGCCGTGAACATGATGGGAGCGGTCTCGCCTGCAGCGCGCCCGATGGAGAGGATCGCTCCGGTGAGGATCCCGGGGATTGCCGGGGGGAGGACCACGCGCCAGGTCGTCTGCCACTTCGTGGCGCCGAGCGCGTAACTTCCCTCCCGGAGAGAACCGGGGACCGACCTGAGCGCCTCTTCGGTCGTCCGTATGATCGTCGGGAGTATCATCAGGCCGAGGGTGATCTGTCCGGCGATCAGCGAGACCCCGAACCCCAGGAAGAGGACCAGGAACGCGAACCCAAACAGCCCGAAGACGATGGAAGGCGTTCCGTTCAGCAGATCCACCGCGGTCCGGATGGACCGCGTCAGCGCCGTGTCGGCGGTGTACTCGATCAGGTAGATGGCCGTCGCGATCCCGAGGGGGAGGGCGACCGCGAGGGCGCCTCCCACGAGGTAGAACGTCCCGACGATAGCAGGGAAGATCCCGCCCGCTCTCCCGAGATCCCTCGGGGACCCGGTCAGGAACTCCCAGGTGATCGCTCCGGCCCCGTTGACGACGATCTCGAAGAGGATCACCCCGAGTGCCGCGATCACGATCGCGACCGAGAGCGATATCAGGAGGAACGCGCCTCGTTGCGAGGTCCTGGGGTGGACAAGCCCTCTCAACGGTGCCGAGACGGCGTGGGCTATGCGTGAGGCCGCCCCGGTAATGGCCCGGTAGGGTGTGGAGCGCTGGATCGCGGCCTTCACCCGCCTGGGCGGCGTGGATCGTACACCCTGCGTTCCCTGTATCCGGGTGATGATGACCCGTGCCAGGCTATTGATCGCGAGCGTGATGAAGAGCAGGACCACCGCAACGCCGAAGAGCGCATGGTAATGCGTGCTTCCGAACGCGACCTCGCCCATCTCGATGCCCAGCGTCCCGGTCAGCGTCCGCACGGGGGAGAAGACGTCGTAGATCGGGTCCGGGATGACGGCGGCGTTCCCCGTGACCATGAGCACCGCCATCG